>CAYLYB010000055.1:0-17214 GCA_964387605.1 uncultured Pirellulales bacterium
GCATACTTTATAAACTGCCCATTGACGTGGACTATATTTCCTGCACCGGCAACGGCCAGTATAAAAAACACGGCGCCTTTACTGGAACGCCGGAAGTAAGATGGCTCTTCGATACGGTTGCCGCAAAAAGCAGGGGAATCCTCAGCATCACGGTCAGGGCCAAATGGGGACTGCCGGAGGCACGAATTCTCACCGGCGCATTTTTGGTCGACCAGACTGAAATCGCTCTCGACCCAAGTATATTAATCACATCGTCGGTCATCGAGGCAAACGATAGTTTCGTGGAAATGAAATTCGATATTACAGACAGTAACGGATTGTTCGAAACATTTACCTCGACCTGCCTTGTCGAAGAAAGCACGGAGCAAATCGAGCCGAACCTGATTATCAACAGCGTGGGCAACAACCTGGCGGCATTTTTGGAATTTACGGCCAATCCACGTTTCGGAGTGCACACGGTGGGCAATACGGTCAACGCCCGTTCTTTCGGATGGCTGGTGAATAATTACGTTTTGAGGTATATGGTGGCCGATTTGGATTATATCGCCGTAGATTTATCAGAGTACCACTTCCTGAAATGGCTGAAAAACAACGATTATATAAGCGAGGCGACCTACGATGATTTTGCCGTAAAATGCGGAGACCGGATGGTCGTAAAATACGCGGGAGAGGAAATCATGGGGAGATTTCCCACTGCGGGAGAATACTACGCTTTTATTACCAAAGACGTCCTCGACAAAATCTCCGCCTACCCCAAAGACGAGCTTGAGGCTCTGATTGCAGAGCACGAATGGCAGAGGGCACAGGACGCAGGAGAAGACCCCCGCATCCCGATAGACGAAGGGACGCTGCTGGCTGTATTCGACAAATACCTGTTCGAAGCCGACGAAAACGCCGACAATCTCGCCGAAACTTTCAGTGAGATTTCGTGGGCCGACTACGTGCCCGGTGAGCAGTGGGAGTATGACGTTCTGCCGCCCTGGTCAGTACCGGATGACAAGCCGAATATTTTCATAAGAATTTGCGAATTCATCAAGAGTTCAATACTCGCCGCGATAGACCCCAACAAGAAATACGGCCCGGACGGCAGGGTGCTGCCGGGACAGACGCTGGATTACAGAATAGAATTCGAGAACGAAGGCGAAGGTATTGCCTTCGGGGTTTACTTCACCGATACGCTTGATGAAGATGTTAATGAAGCGACCCTCGTGATTGGTCCGGTGATAGACGTGAATACCGGCGAGACAATAGCCGGGCCGGGAACATATAATCCGGCAACCCGGACAATCACCTGGCTCGTGGGTCGTGTTGACCCTCATCAGGGCGGTTATGCGGAATACAGCGTGGACGTTTACAGCGACGCCGAACACGGCACAGAGATAATCAACTACGCGACCATTTACTTCCCAAGCGTTCCGCAGCAGTTACGCACTAATGCCATCGTTTCGACGGTGCTGCTGAATCAGGCGCCGACGGCAAATGCGGGCCCCGACCAGACGACGCACGTTGGAGAACCGGTTACGCTTGACGGCAGCGGCAGCACCGACCCGGACGGAGATTTGCTCAGCTTCGAGTGGAAGCTGGTGATAGCTCCCGAAAACAGCATGGCGGTTCTCAACGACGCCAATTCGCTGAATCCGACTCTCACTGCCGATGTGCCGGGGACATATACAGTAACGCTGGTTGTCAATGACGGGCAGGAGCAAAGCGAGCTTGACGTGGTCAAGATAAGCACGGTCAATTCGGCACCGATAGCCAACGCCGGAGCGGACCAGACGGTTTACGTCGGCGAGCTGGTTACTCTCGATGCCGGGGGCAGCACGGACGCAGACGGCGATATATTGAGCTACAACTGGGTATTCGAGACCAGGCCTGCTGAAAGCGCCGCGGTTTTAAGCGAGCCCAACGGTCTGAACACCAGCTTTATCGCTGATGTTGCCGGTAACTATATTGTAAGTCTCGTGGTTAATGACGGCACGGTGAATAGCGAGGCGGATACCGTTTTGATAAGCACGATTAACCTTGCCCCGACAGCGAACGCCGGCGAAGACCAGGCGGTATACGTGGGCGATCTGGTCACGCTGGACGGCAGCGGCAGCAGCGACCCTGATGGCGACGAGCTTATTTATAGCTGGGCTCTGACGGTTGTTCCCGAAGGCAGCGGCGCGATGCTGGACGAGCCGAATTCGCTGAATCCGACATTTACGGCGGATTTGCCGGGCAGCTACGCAGCCAGCTTAGTGGTCAACGACGGTATAGAAAACAGCATGCCCGATACGGTTGTGATAAGCACGATTAACGTTGCGCCGATTGCGGACGCCGGCGAGGACCTGGCGGTGTATGTGGGCGATTTGGTATTGCTCGACGGAAGCGGAAGCTGGGACGCCGACGGTGATGAGCTTAGCTATTCCTGGAGCTTCGTTGGGATACCGCAGGGCAGCACGACGGCGCTTATCGGCGCGGATACAGCGGAGCCGAATTTTATTGTGGATGTGCCGGGAACTTATGTAATCGGCCTTGTAGTCAGCGACGGAATAGTAGACAGCGCACCGGACACGGTCTCGGTAAGCACTATTAATCTCGCACCGACGGCAGACGCGGGAGACGACCAGTCGGTACTGGTCGGTGATATTGTCGTGCTGGACGGCAGCGACAGCAACGACCCGGACGGCGACGAGCTGAGTTATAACTGGTCATTTGTGTCCGTTCCGGACGGCAGCATGGCAATGCTCGATGACCCGACAGCCGTGGAGCCGAGCTTCGTCGCCGACGCGGCGGGGATATACGTTTTGAGCTTAGTTGTCAACGATGGTACTACGGACAGCACGCCCGACAGTGTTACTATATCGGTCGTCAGCCAGCAGGATGATCCGATAGACATGGCACAGCAGCTTATCGACACCATCAACGGGCTTCCGAAATGCGCGTTCAGGAATTACAGGCACAAGAGGATACTAACGAGAAAGGTCAACGCGGTGATTCACGCGCTCGAACGAGGCAAATACCACTGCGCCCTTTTGAAGCTAAAATTCGACATCCTGAGAAAGACCAACGGCTGCGCTTCAATCGGCAGGCCTGACATAAACGACTGGATAAGAAACTGCAACGCACAGGGGCAGGTATATCCGCAGGTCGTCGAGCTGATAGAGCTTCTGGAGCAGATGATATAAGAGAAGCCGAGCAGGATTAAGAACAAGAGGCGTGCCGGATTGCCGGTGCGCCTCTTTTTATAAGCATTACATACCTGCAGGCGACGGCGTGCGGGAGTTATCCCTGCCGGCTGCGGGAGCGGCTGTTATCTTTTGCGTCTCTTTGCCGACGGTGCAGGCGTTTTTATAGAGCAGCAGCCGGTAAGATTTATTTGCGAGGAAATCTTCGCTGGTTCGCTGGCCGTTGAAATACTTCTGGTAAACCTTGTCGATTCGCCTGCGATACTTCCATAGAAGGAATTTGCTCATAAGCGGGTATCTGCCTGAGAGAAAATTCGTTGCTGAATCGACCATCGGCTTGACGGCGTTTTTCAGAATATCGTCGAGGATATCGAGATTGGGAGCTGTTTGAGAGGTGATATCTTCATCCTGAATCAATTCAAACGGATACATGGCAATGATTGCATTGAACTTGGCGAGGCGTTTTCCGCCGCCGACGCTTTTCTTTTCGGTTTCATCGTTCATATCTTTCCGGAAGACATCGCATATGAGCATATAGCCGGCGGGATTTAGTATCTCAAATGTTTTTTCGAATCCCCTTTCGATATTAATATACTGAAAGCTTTCACTGAAGAGCACGAGGTCGAATTTGTCTTCGATGTGCAGGTCTTCATATTTGCACTCGAAGACGGAGCTATTTTCGCCGAGCAGCTCTCGCACATGCTGACTGAGCACGGGGCTTGGCGAGACGCAGGCGACCCTATAACCCATTTCCGAAAGCCGTTTCGAAGTATGGCCAGAGCCGCAGCCGACATCGAGGATAGTGCGGACACCTTCTGGAATATGCGAAATCAGGAAATCCGTGTAGCGCTGCTGCGCGATACGCAGATTGTTTAAGGAGACCTCCAAATCATCGGTCCAGAGACCATAATGCAGATGCTCGATTCCGAGAAAATGCTTTCCGCATATGGCGGCGAATTCAAGGCCGAGGTCGCGGGAGCTTATTGCCTTTTGCTTTTTCATCAATCAAATCCTGCTCCAATTTTTTATAAACGCATACACCCGGGCGACAAACTCATGTAAAATCGTCGGCTTGCCCTTCGCTGGCGCGCCAATAAACGAATACGACGGGTTCGCCAAGGCCGTTCGTATCAGGCCGGCTAACCCATTCATAATGGCGAAACCAGCTATACTTTATTATTACCTTCGGCTGGCATGATTGCAATTCTTGAATTCAAATTTTTATAGTACCGGCCGGCAAAAACGTTCTCAAGGGGCATTAAGGCACATTAGGGGGATTATGAGTATTGACATGGGTCTGAAACCGACAGTATTATATTCAGCACCAACTGTAAAGCCAACGGGAGAACAACGAATTATGGACTGGGAGATTGAATACCTCAAAGAAGACGGCATTATCAGCGTGAAAACTTCGGGCCCTGTGAACTGGGAGAAAAACAGGCAGATGAGCAAAGAGGCCCTGGCCCTGGGAAGAAAATCCGGCGTGCATAAGTTTCTCGTCGACCACAGGGATATGGAGCATGGGCTTTCGATACTGCAGGTCGATGATTTGCCGCAGATGTTTGTGGAAATCGGCGTAAGCTACGAGGATAAGGTAGCAATCATTTTCAATCCAGGGCTGCCAAGGAGCAATTTATTCCCCTTCTTCGAGGATGTTGCGTTTCTCAAATCACTTCGATTCCGGGTATTTAACGACCCGGATGAGGCGTTCGGCTGGCTCAAATCCGGCAAATAATCTCATTATTTTGCCGGCTTATCGCAAGTTTCCCATAAAAAACGGCTCTTAAGCGATAAAATCAGCGGTTTTTATGTATTTATTACTGCTTTTTTCTTGACAAGCGGGCTATAATCAAAAATGTTACTGGGGGGGAGAAGACTTTATATCTTTAGGGGAGTGAGAGATGAAGAGGATAGTGGTCATTTCAATTCTTTTGGGAATAATCCCAATCTGTGCTCAAGCGGCAATAGGACTGGCACTCGACGGCAACCCGGCTCCCGGCGAACTTGACCTGGCTTTATCTTCGATTATCTCGATTGGAGGTATATCCAGCGACTCTTCGCCATATACAGTATTTTTGGAGCTGGAAGACCCGGGCACCAAGGGTGAATGGATAGGCGAGCCTATCAAACCACCCGGTGAAGTATGGCCGCTCGAAGTTGTGCCGGATTACGGCTATTCCGGCATTTTCATGATAACAGTCGGATCAATTATTGAACCGCCTACACCCGGGCTGCAATGGGAAGTAGATTTTCACTGTCTGGCAACAGGCGACGCTTATATAAATCTGTATGCCGACGACCAATACACGTTACTCGATTCGATAACCATTCATCAGGTTCCTGAGCCAATGAGCGTTCTGCTGCTGGGGATAGGCGGATTACTCCTGCGGCGAAGAAAAAGTGCGTAAATATACAGTAAAAGTATTATGCGATTTACCGCCTCGGCAAGCGAGGCGGTTTTTATTCGAGCACACCATAAACCCATCAGCATTTGACCGGCCAAGCCAGGTATGACATAATACCGCTGAATCTTCAGGGCAACGATAATGAAAAGATACATATTTTCAGCGATAATATGCGCGTGTTTTCTTCAAATCGCATCGGCGGAAAGCGAAAGAATCGACCGATACGCCCTTGTCAATCGGCATAATGTATCGCTTGCGAAACTCGATGCGCTATCGCCTCTGTCGGTGGGCAACGGGAAATTCACTTTTACGGCGGATATAACCGGCCTGCAGACATTCGCGTCGATATACGAAAAAGGTGTGCCGCTGGCGACAATGGCCCAATGGGGCTGGCACAGATTCCCAAATACCGAAAATTACAAGCTTGCGGATACCTTCGAACGGCTCGATACGTATGGACGCAAGGTTCCGTATAATATCATCCGCAAATCGCCGGCGGCGCAATATCTTCGCGCAAATCCTCATCAGACGAATCTCGTTCAAATCGGCTTCGTTTTGCTCAGGGCGGACGGCTCGCAGGCGAATGCGGAGGATTTGAGCAATACCCGGCAGACGCTGAATCTTTGGCAGGGTATTTTGAAAAGCGAGTTTCAACTCGATAACGAAAATATCGAGGTCGAGACGTTTTGCCATCCCGAGCTTGATATGATTGCAGTGGGCGTCAAGAGCGGGCTTTTGAAAACCGGGCGAATTAAAATTACCCTGAAATTCCCATACGCATCGGGAAGCTGGGGACCGGGGCTTTCTGACTGGGAAAATGCCGAGAAGCACTCGACGCGGATAATAAAAAACGACGAAGCCGGCTGCTCCCTGCTTCGCCAAATGGACGACCTGAAATACTACTGCAACCTGAAATACGAGCAGAAATGCGAACTCAAGGAAGTATCGAAACATCATTATCAGATAAGCACCGCCGATGACGGTGATAGTTTGAAGATACTTATTTTACTTTCGCAAGAGCCGGTGGATTTGGCGGGGTATGATTTTCAAAAGGCCCGGCAGCAATGCGAAGAAAGCTGGGAGCGGTTCTGGACGACAGGTGGCGCGATTGACTTATCCGAAAGCATAGACTCGCGAGCCAGGGAGCTGGAGAGGCGGATTGTTTTATCGCAATACCTGACATGGATTCAGTGCGTGCAGAAATACCCGCCGCAGGAGACGGGGCTGACTTGCAATAGCTGGCACGGCAAATTTCACCTTGAAATGCACTGGTGGCACGCGGTGCATTTTGCGCTGTGGGGCCGGCTGGAGATGCTCGAAAAGAGTATGGATTGGTATCAAAAGATAATGCCGGCAGCGAAGGCGATTGCCCAAAGGCAGGGTTACGAGGGTGTTCGCTGGCCCAAGATGGTCGGCCCGGCGGGAGAAGATGCGCCTTCCGATATAGGGCCATTGCTGATATGGCAGCAGCCGCACCCGATTTACTATGCGGAATTGATATACCGGCAAAAGCCGACGAAACAAACGCTCGAAAAATACCGGCAAATCGTTCAGCAGTCGGCTGAATTTATGGCTTCATACGCGCACTGGAACGAGCAGAGAAAGTGTTACGAATTAGGGCCTCCTTTGATTTCGGCAAGGGAGTTTCAGCCGGAGGATTATGCCCGGACGAAAAATCCCGCCTTCGAGCTTGCCTATTGGGCGTGGGGACTTGCAAAGGCGAACGAGTGGCGAAGCCGACTGGGGCTGAAGCCGGAGCCGAAATGGGAACACATAATTGAAAACTTCGCGCCGCTGCCGGTGCATAACGGGATATACGTGGAGCAGGAAACGCCACTGGTCGGCAACGGCGGTCATCCTGCGATGCTGGCGGCGTATGGATTACTGCCGCAGAGTCATTTTATTGATAAGGAGACGATGAGAAGGACGCTTCGGCACGTAATGGCCGACTGGGATTACGAATCGACGTGGGGGTGGGACTATCCGCTGATAGCGATGACTGCGGCAAGACTGGGCGAGCCGGATATTGCTATCGACGCGCTGCTCATGGATGTACCAAAGAATCGCTATTTATCCAACGGGCATAATTATCAGGAGGCGGGGCTGCCGATTTACCTGCCGGGCAACGGCGGACTGTTGACGGCCGTCGCGATGATGTCAGCCGGCTGGGACGACTGCCACGACACAAACACGCCCGGCTTCGGTGACAACGGCCGATGGAAAGTCAAATGCGAAGGCCTGAAAAAAATGCCGTAACAACGTCGTCCACCCGTCGTTTCGCATCCGATGCCGGCAGATTTTCACAACGAAAAGATAACACTTGTTAAAAGTTTTTTCGTTTTGATTTTGCAAATCTCGTCGTATATTATATATAGAGAGAGGTATCAAAAACACCTGTAAAGCTCTTTGAACCTTCATAAATCATCGTAACAAACTCCACACTCGGACCTATAAAAAGGTGACAACGGCGTAAATCGTAATCATCCCCGCTCTTTCAAACGCGGAAAAAACAACAAGCGAAAGAATATCCGACAAATTCAAAGGACAGGGTGCGTACAATGGACTGGGAGATTGACTATCTTAAAGAAAACGGAATCGTGCAGGTGAAAACTTCGGGACAACTGACCTGGGAAGAGAACAAAAAACTGAATGCGGAGACTCTCGCAACTGGACGCAAGCAAGGAGTGGGCAGGTTTCTTGTCGACCATCATAACGTGGATTTTAACCTGTGCGTATTGCAGATTGATAATCTGCCGAAGATGTTCAGAAATATCGGGTTCGGCCTCGAGGATAAAATGGCCATTTTATACAACCCGTCAGGCCAGCAGGCGGGCTTGTTCAAATTTCTTCAGAACGTCTTTTTCCTCAATTCACTGCCGGTTCGGGTCTTCGCCGACGCTACCGAGGCGATGTTCTGGCTCAAATCGGGTTGGTAGCCGGTGAATAATTGCCGGTTTTTCACATACCAGGGCCTTTTCTTTAATATGCCTGTATTGACAACTGTCCAAATAGCCGATTATATTGATATAGTATGCCAGCAACACGCTTTCAAGGGGGCACTTGTATGGACTGGAAAATTGATTATCTCGAAAAAGACGCGATAGTGTCCGCGAAAATAACCGGCGTTATGACCTGGGACGAACATATGAAGTTCGCGCAGGAATTATTTCCGCACGCAATCAAGCTCGTCGCGCACAAGATTCTCATAGACTTTCGTGAAATGACGCCGAAGTTCTCCATATTACAGATTGACGATTTGCCCAAGCTACTGAAGGAAATCGGCGTAGGGCCTGAATTCAGGATAGCCGCTGTCCATGACCCGTCATCGCCGTACAGCCACGAGTTCACATTCTTCAGGAATGTCGCTACCATTACGCAACTCAAAGTCAAGCAATTCCCCGACGCCGACGAGGCGCTCGTATGGCTGAGGAATGAACCCTGACCGGCCGGCCGAGTTATAAAAGCTATAATACCCTCAATCACGCCGGCCTGAAAAACCTCGATTCTCTTCAACCCCTTACTTTTACGGTTTTAATCCCTTAGCCCTGCATCGGTCTTTTCCCTAAGCACGCAAGGATATTCCTCTGCAAAATCAAGTCTAATACTAAATGACGGCACAATGCTTTATTGGCGATAATATATATGAGCAAACAAAGGATTGTCGCCGTTATTGCTCTGCTGTGAAAGGAGGGGCTCCTGAGCATGGATGCCTGGGACAACCCCGAACAGCATGGGGGAAGGTCAGCGGCACGCTCGCAATCCGGACCAAAACAAAAAGATGCTGTTCTCTCGCCGAGGAAACGAAAAATGGTCAGAAGTAAAAAAGGAGTAAAGATAATACAATGACAGATATTTTACAGGACACATCCGATGAACTGGGAGATTGATTATCTCGAAGAAGACAATATCGTGCAGGTAAAGACCAACGGCCATTTGAGATGGGAAGACAAGAAAAAACTCAGCCAAGAGACGTTAGCAGCAGGCCGAGAAAAAAACGCCAGGGCATTTCTTATTGACCATAAGGATGCGACATTCGCTCTATCTGTTCTTGAAATCGACAAACTGCCCGATATGTTCAAGGCGCTTGGATTCGGCCCCGAGGACAAAATGGCTATCTTGTTTAGTTCGGATTCGGCCAAAAACAGTCTGTTCAAATTCTTTCAAAACGTCTTTTACCTCAACTCGCTTCAGATTAGAGTTTTCACCGACCCCAATGAAGCCACAGCCTGGCTCAAGGCAAAGTAACCGGCACCGCACTTTCTCATCACATACGACTATTGCAAAAGAAAAGGCCTCAGGCATGATACCTGAGGCCTTTTTGCTTTAGAAAAGAATCAACGTGCGTATCAGTATGCCCAGGCGGGCACGCTTCCGGTAGCGGACTCCGACCATCGGCTGACGTAACGCAGTCGGCACAATGGTCGGTCGAAGACGGCGATACTACTCAGATTGCCGCGGGCGGAGTTTTGATAACGAGTGAGCTGCTTGAGCTGGAAAAAGAGATTGTGATTTGGACGGACTATGGCGGATTGTCGGCACAGAAGCCGGTTACTGTATACGCGGACTGCACAATCGCCGAGCTTGCCGAGCGTAACATTAACAATGCACTGGCTATTAAGGAACAAATCAGCGAAAATCTTAACGAAGCGATTGCCTGCGAACAACGCGCACAGCAACTGCTGTACGATTTCCCAACCGACCCGAGCATGGAGAACTGGAGCACCCGTGACCTTATCGATGCCAGGCGGAACATCAAATGGGCGATATGGGTGGAATCGCTGAGCAATTGGTACGTTCGCACAAGTATGATGTATCTGGAACGAATCGACTTCGAGCAGCAAAGCGAGCCGCCGGTTCCCGGGCCGCGAATACTCGAAAGACAACAAAAGAACTGATTGGGCAGGGTTGAGGTTAAAAAGCTTTAGTCTTTCTGCTCCGCCGGTATTGCCGGCGAGCAATGTGTGCTGTTGTTTATTCGATGCAGTAGCGACATCGGCTGCTCTTCTAACCAGTGCAGAACACCAAGAACCTTTTATCAGGATCCTGTTGACCGACCGGCTATAAAATTGTATACTTATAATCGCCTTTGACAGGGGGTAAAAAGGCGCCAAGGACAAGAAAATGAGCCGCATTTGCACAGTTCTTTGTGGGGGAAAAGTACGTTGATAATTCCCTGGCGAGTCGATGTGCCTCAGGATAACGTGCCCTTCATAAACTGGGCGATAATCGCCGGTGCCGTAATAGTGTTTGTTTTCCAGATTATAAGCGTCGGAGAACGTCGAGCCCGGCTCCCACAAATAACTCAACAATACGCAAACCGGCCTGTCGAAGACCTGGTCAACGATTTCGGAGTCGGCGAAAAACGCCTTAAAGAAATTGAAGAAGCCGCTGAAAATTCCGTAGGCGAAATTGAGGATTATCTTACACCTAATACATCTCCCGCCGGATTAAGAGAAAATATCATTAAAAGGGCGATACTCGAGGAATATTTTGTCTGGGGAAAAATTCGACCTTTCATCCTTGGCGGATGGAACTTAAGAGGATTATTCGGGCACGTCTGGCTGCACGGAGGTATTCTGCACCTCCTAGGCAATATGCTTTTTTTGTGGATATTCGGCAACGCGGTTTGCGCAAAAATAGGCTGTCTTCGATACTTCCCGATTTACCTCGGCCTGGGCCTTGTCGCCGGAATCGCACATCTCGTATTCACAGGCGGAAACGCGATTGGTGCCAGCGGCGCGATAAACGGTGTTGTGGGTATGTATGTGGTTTTCTTCCCTATGAATGAAATAACCTGCTATTTTATATTGTTCATTCCGCTTTTCATCAGACCCATAGCAAGAGAGATCTGTCTAAGCAGTATCTGGGTCATTTTGCTCTGGCTGGCATTCGATATCTGGGGAGCTGCGAGAGGCGGAGGACACGTAGCGTATTTCGCGCACCTCGGAGGTTTCGTCGGCGGCTTTGCCATAGCAATCTTAATGCTCAAGCTCAATCTTGTGACAATGGAACGTTACGAACAATCACTACTGCAGGTAATCGCGGAACGCAGAAATCCCTCGACGGATGAATACAAACCTAAATACGAGGGTTATCTCGGTATGCTGCAAAAAGAAGTTCAGGAACAGCCAAAACCGCTCACAATAAATATCCCGGAGCCGCAAATCGCATCACCGCCTGTGCCGAAAACCATACCGCTGGAACCCGTAATACCCAAAGAAGAATTCATACGGTTTATGTGCCTGTGCGGCAAGCATCTCAAGATGCCGGCGAAATACGCCGGCAGGATGGGTAAATGCCCGAAATGCAACGCCCGCCTGAGAATCCCGAATTCATCTCGCTGAAAGCACGTCTCTTACGCCAGTTCACTGCCAACTAAAAAACTAAGTCACCTTTATATCATTTTGTGTTTGCTGCTGATTATTGAGTGGTCGGCTTCGAGAACACAAGGCCAGATAACAGCCGGTCAAAATCAATATGAGTCCCGAATACTTAAACACCGCAGCAAAATAAATGACCATTATGTCAATCACCGTTATCGTCGAAAGTATATAGCCGGCATTTTCAGCAGTATCACCGCTATCGAACATTCCAGGAAAACGAATCATCACAAGCAGACATGCCGTGGCGGCAGCAATATCTGATTGGCGGAAATACTGACTGTCACCGGTACAAAATCGCCCTTTTATAAAGGTTTTTTTATAAAAAGCCGTCTTGACAGCCAAAGGCGATTACAGGAGAATGAGAGCAAGCTTTTGGCCCTTTATACAGGAGGCCTTTATGAGCAGATGCCGTATATCGCTGGAGGGAACAGGAGATGGAAAACCCGCACGAAGGGGATGACGAACGTCACCCGCCCGATACTCCCGGCACACAATTGCGTGCGAAACATCAGCAGCAATGGGAGGAAATCTTTCAGGCCATCGGACATCCATCGTTTATTCTCGACCCCGACCACAGGATAGTTGCCTGCAACAAGGCCGTAACAGCATTAACAGGCAAACCGGCGGAACATTTCATCGGCAAAAAATGTTATGAAGTGTTTCATTCAAAAGGCGGGCCGCCGCAGACCTGCCCGATGGAGAAACTGGTTAAGTCCGGGCGATTTGAGACGGTCGAAATGGAAATGGAGGCGCTGGGCAGGACCTTCTTAGTTTCCTGCACGCCGGTGCGCGACGAATCAGGCGCCCTATATAGAATCATCCATATAGCCACGGAAATCACAGACCGTAAACTGATGGAGCAGAAGCTTCGGGAAGGCGAGGAAAGGTGCCGCATCATCACGGAAAATCTGCCGGACGGCGTTACTGTTCACGACCTCGACGGCCGATTTATCCAGGTCAACAAAGCCATGTGTGAAATGACCGGCTACACCGAACAAGAGCTAACATCTATGACGGTTGCCGATATCGATAAAGAAAGTATCACTCGAAAAGACAGGGAGACTATCTGGGACAATCTCGAAAAGGGCGATTCATTCCTTTTAATGAATGCGACCCATCAGCGGAAAGACGGCTCGGTTTACCCGGCGGAAATACGGATTAATTCGATTGTTTTGAACAGAGAGCCGGCGATGCTTGTTCTTGTTCAGGATATCAGCGAGCGCACGGCCGCCGAGGAAAAACTGCGAATCGAGAGGGATAAGGCGCAGAAGTATCTCGATATCGCAGCCGTGATGTTCGTCGCTCTCGATGCATCGGGCACGGTCACGCTCATAAATAAAAGGGGCTGCGAAATATTAGGCACAGATGAGTCACGGATAATCGGCAAAAACTGGTTTGAGACTTTTTTGCCTGCCGATATTCGTGAAAATGTTAAAAGCGTCTTTACAAAGCTCGTGACGGAAAAAATTGAGCCGGTCGAGTATTTTGAGAACCCCGTAATCGGACACGACGGCAAAGAACGAATAATCGCCTGGCACAACACGTTTATGCGGGATGAAGCAGGCAATATCACGAGGACACTAAGCTCAGGCACGGATATCACCCAGCGCAAGATTAACGAGCAGAAGCTCAATGATTACAGGCAGCGGCTAAAAGACCTCGCGACGGAATTATCGCTGGCCGAAGAACGCGAGAGAAGACGCATCGCGATGGGGATTCACGACGACCTCGGCCAAAAGCTCGTAATGGCGAAGTTTCGGCTGCAGGCGCTTAGAGAAACCGTCCCTGAAAAAAATATAAAGGCCGCGCTGAACAGCGAGTGCAATCTGATAGGCGAGATACTCGATGATATCCGCTCGCTGACCTTCGAGCTGAGCAATCCATTGCTGTATGAAGTCGGTCTCGAACAGGCGATGAAACACTGGCTCAAATCGGAAATCCAGGAAAAGGCGCACCTCAAGTGCGAATTCGTCTGTGAAGGCGAAAAACTTCAGCTCGACGATGATATCAAGGTCGTTCTGTTCAAGGCCGTGCGCGAGCTTTTGACAAATATCATCAAGCACGCAAAAGCGAAAATCGTTAAAGTGAGCATGGCAAGGCGGGACTCGACAATCGCTGTAACCGTCGAAGACGACGGCGTCGGCTTCGATACCGGTAAGCTCACCCTGCCCTCGGGCGTAAAAGGCGGCTTCGGGCTTTTCAATATCAAGGAACGGCTCGAATATATGGGAGGCCGGCTCGATATTACCTCCGAACCGGGAAAGGGAACCCGCGTCGTTATGACCGTCCCGGCAAAAAAATCCCCGCCGCAAGATTGAAAAGAGCCGTTTCGAGCGAAGGGAATTACTTAATCCCGCGTAGCGCGTCTCAGGGATTTTTTTGATACACGCGGACCCAGTCCACGAGCATTAGCTGCGGCAAGACGGTGGTTTCATCCGGCGGGCCTGGCCAGCTGCCGCCGACTGCGATATTCAGGATGAAGTAAAATGGCTGATTGAACGGGGCTGGATAAGGATTAGTGTCGCTGGTCCAGTTGGTCTCGGAGAAGTACATAACATCATCTAAATACCAGCGGATTTCGTTGGGCTCCCATTCGATGGCGTAAACGTGATAATCGTCCGCGAAACAGAGGCCGTCTGCGTAGTATGTGCCGCCGGATGAGGCGTGCTGGCCCACGGTGTTGGTAAAATGGATAGTGCCATGAACGAGGTCAGCCGCGTTAATTGTTTCCAGAATATCGATTTCTCCGCTGTGGGGCCATCCGCCGTAAACTGAGGTGGTGGGCATCATCCAGAACGCAGGCCAGATACCCTGACCCACGGGCAGTTTGATTCGGGCGGCCATCCTTCCGTATAGGAAGTCGGCCTTGGTCTGGGAGTAAAGAAGCGCAGAGGTGTAGTTGTTATCAGCGTATTGTTCCTCTCTTGCAATTATGACAAGGCAGCCGTCTTCGACAACCGAATTATCCGACCGGTCTGTATAGGCCTCGAGTTCGTTATTACGCGCACTACTGCTTATCTCGTGTGTCCAGGTTGTGTAGTCGATTTCAGTGCCGTCAAACTCATCGGACCAGACGAACTCGTAGCCGGGCAGCTCTGGTATTGTCCTTGTCCATTCATTAGCGAACAGACCGAAATCGTAAATACCGAAAGAGCCGTCGCCGTCCATATCATATTCGGCAATACTCTTTCCGTATCCCTTGGCAAGCTGTGCGAAATCGACGAAGTTGACCGTCTTGTCGCCGTTAAAGTCAGGCCTGGCCGGCGGGTTCGCAAGGGCAAACGTAACGTCGTCGAAATTAAAAACAGGGCTTTGACCCGCAACCCTGTTCGCGGCAAGAATAATCTGGGCATAATTGGCGTCTGAGTCGTTACGGACCTGGCCTGAGTAGTAGTAATAATTGCCGTCTTTGGGCACAGTCAGAGCAACTGAGTCACTGCCGAGACGCATTTCGTATGTGTCGCCGCGATTGACATACCAATCAACTCTGAGTGCTGCAGCGCCGGTCGGATTGTCCCCGCTTTGTCCGCCGTTGGTATCCGCAACGAATGACGCGATTATGTAATTAGTGTCGCGGGCGACGGGTATGAACGCTGTCGGCCCGCTGTTCGCCCAGCCGTCGGGACCGGCCGTCAAACTAATAAATGCCTGGCCACTGTGTGCCTTGTTCGGCTCAGGATTGTGGTAAACCGCGGTACCCTCAGGGTAGAACCACCATTCATCGGCAAAGCCGGTGCCCCAGGAATTGACTTCAAAGCCGGCGTTGCTGACAAAAGTCTGTCCGCCATGGGCCAATGACGCGGCCATAAGTCCCGCAATCAGCCAGCCGAAGATAATGCGACAGACTTTTTTCATAGTAATCACCCTCAATGGCCTTACTCCCGACAGGGCCAATCTTTTCCCCCCGCAAACACATTGTATCAAATCGCCCTCGCGACTTCAAGACCAAAGCCCCGTTCCCGCTCACCTGTTTTATATGGTATGTTTATTTACGACCTTGCAAGCTCCAGCAGCTTTTTGTAATCGCCTCTGTCGGCGGCAACGAGCGACTCGATATATCTTTGTCTGTCGCGACCAGACTTTACAAGGTTCGTTCCACCCCATGTAAAAGGAGATTTGTTTAAAACATATTTCAGAAGGATGTCAGCCGCCAGTCTGGCGTGTCTGCCGTTGCCGTTCGGAAATAAATGAATCGATACCAGCCGATGGTGAAAACGGGCCGCTATTTCGTCATCCGGGAATGTTTTGTTCTCTATCCAGTATTCAGCGTCGTCACATAACTTTTTTAACTCGACGGAGATAGTGTACCATGGGACACCGATAGTTTTCTCTGTTTGACGAAATTTACCCGCCCATTTCCAGACGTTACAAAACATCTTGTTGTGCAGCGTCTTCATAAAAGATTCGTTAAGGATGTCTGTCGGCTTATGCTTTTCTACCCACGCCAGTGCTTCATTGATATTGTCCTGTTCCCATCGGTCGAGTTCGGCTCGTGTGGTAATGTGAGTAGGCAAAAGCCCCTTTATCTCATCGGCGTCGATTGGCGTTGCGCCTTGTGGATATTCGAAGTCCATCATTTTAAATCCCACAGTGATTTAGGCATCTCATTCATAATATCATCGACCAGGTCTTTCAATGCCCCGGCTTTTTCTGTTTCACTAAGTTCTTGTTGTTCCAGCCGCATAGTTTGATTGCTTTGAGCCATTCTTTTTTTAGCGATAAGCATTGCCTGTTTTCTTACCGTTTGTTCCAAGCTTACTCTTGGAATAAAGACATACACAAAAACGCAATCAAGCGCTTCTGCCGCATTCCTTAATGTTTCGAGCTTTACTTTTCCGAGTTTTTCATCCTGCTGAATACGCGAAACGCGCTGTTTATTGACATTCAGTCGCTCCGCAAGCTGTTCGCCCGTCATACCAAGGGCGTCCCGAATAGCGCGTATCCACCCTGCCCTGGGCGGTACGAGCGCTTTCAGGTCCTCAAAGCGTTTTAATTTTGAATCTAATTGTTTCCTTGCGAGTTTTTTATGCTTCGCTTTCATTCTTACACCTAAATAAAAACTCCGGGCCATTTCAATTAAGTCTATGTATTTATAGACTATATCGGAATAAATGTCTATGCATATATAGACTATATTATAAATAAGTCTATATATTTGTGGACTATTGGCTTGGACTTGAAGGCCTTATCTTAAGAGTGTATCTGTTTAATCATGGGAAAACTCGCGTTTTAGTGCCGAAAATGCAGGTGTGGCCG
>CAYLYB010000056.1:0-13750 GCA_964387605.1 uncultured Pirellulales bacterium
TACAGAGATATCGATATTGTAGCCATTGACGCGATGCAGCCATTCGGCTATGGGAGATTGCTGCCAGCGGGACTGCTTCGGGAGCCGGTATCAGCATTGAAAAGGGCGTCTGCGGTAGTAATTACGAGATGCGACCTGGTCGGCGGGGAGGGGCCTGCAAAACTAACAGAGACTATTGCCGGTGTAAATCCGGAAGCTGTAATCGCTAGGGCGATTCATTCGCCGGTTTGCGTAAAGACGAAGGGCGATGAAATTGCACTGAAAAAAATCAAGGGCAAAAAGGTATTTGCTTTTTGCGGTATTGCCAGGCCTGAGGCGTTTTTCGCTACGGTCAGACAGCTGGGAGCTGATATTGTCGGCACCGGAATTTATGACGACCACCATAAATATACCTCGGCTGATTTTGCCGAGGTTTGTCAATCTGCGGCACGGTCAGGGGCTGAAATGATGCTTACTACCGAAAAAGATTTCAATAAGGTCGCGGTGTTCATAAGCGGCGAAAGCGGTGTAAATCTGGCGTATCTGGCGGTTCAGATGCAATTTGTCGAGGGGGCCGACGGGATAAGACGGTTGATTGACCGGTCGTTATCTGGTAGAATCCGCGTCAAATAAGCTGCTTAAGCGAAGAGAGACGGTATGTATGAAAACCTTTTGAAAGCTGTTAAAGACCTCGGCTCGCCGAAAGTTCTGCTTTTGGGCGACTTTATGCTTGATGTGTATATTTATGGTGATGCCGAGCGGATAAGCCCGGAGGCGCCGGTGCCGGTTTTGCGGGTGACGCGGACCGATTATAGCTGGGGCGGTGCGGGACTGGTGGCGGCCAATTTGTGCTCACTCGGGGCGGTTCCTTTGTGCGTGGGCATTGTGGGCAATGACGCGAACGGCGAAAAGCTCAAGGAAATGTTAGCGGGCGAGGGGGCCGATACATCGGGCTTGGTAACCGTTTCGGGCAGACCCACCACGACCAAGCAGCGTTTGATAGGTCTGGCGCAGCACCGCCATCAACAGCAGTTGTTCAGGATGGACAGCGAATTGAGCGAACCATTGGCTGATGAGTATTACGCGCGAATAACAGAGCTTTTTGATGACAAGCTTGAGCAGGCCGATATCGTTTGCCTGCAGGATTATAATAAGGGCGTTTTATCCGCATCGGTCTGCAGGCATATAATCGATTCGGCAAACAAGACAGGCAAAAAGGTCCTTGTTGACCCGTCATCCGTAAGCGATTATTCAAAATTAGCAGGTGCGACGCTTATTACACCGAATCGGCGTGAAGCGCATTTGGCAGCCGGCTTCGAGATTCGAAGTATCGGGGACGCCAAAAGAGCCGCACAACAACTCGTGGATGAGCTTGGCCTCGAGGGAATAGTAATAACGCTGGATAAAGAGGGGGCGTATCTGCAGTCGCCGGATTTAAGCGAGCTTGTGCCGACAAGGCCCCGTAACGTTTATGATGTTACAGGCGCCGGAGACACAGTGCTGGCGACGCTTGCCGTTGCGCTTGCGGCGGGTTGTGATTACAGGACCGCTGTCCAGTTGGCGAATATCACAGGCGGAATAGAAGTCGAGAAGTTCGGCGGGGCGACTGTATCCATTGAAGAAATAGTGAACGAACTTTATTTTCTCAATCGCGGACACGAGGGCAAGATTCGTCCGATTGATTTGTTATTGGCAGAGCTGGCCTGGCGTCGTAAGCAGGGCCAGACGGTTGTTTTCACGAATGGCTGCTTTGACGTCATACACAGGGGGCATATCGAATTTTTGAAATTCTGCAGGGCCCAGGGTGATGTTGTGATTGTGGGGCTAAACAGCGACAGGTCCGCCAAAAAAATCAAGGGTCCCGGCCGGCCGATTCATAACGAGCATGACAGGGCGGAGGTTTTGGCGGCACTCGAGACCGTGGACTATATAACCATATTCGATGAGCCGGACCCGCTCAACCTGATTGAGAAGGTGAAGCCGGATGTTTTGGTCAAGGGTCGGGACTGGGAGAAAAAAGGAGTTGTCGGGGCCGATTTTGTTTTGTCATACGGCGGCAAGGTGGTTTTAGCTCCTCTTGTGGAAGGCAAAAGCTCGACACAGATTATAGAGAGGATAAGGTCGCTGGCTGCCGGGACGAGACCAACAAAAACAACGGCCAGCCAATCCTGATGGATGGGAATGTGGAAAGTCAGATAAGCCGGATTCTTGAAACACACAAGAAGATGGTCGAGCAGTTCGAGGCGTCGGGGTTGGAAACGGTTATAGCCGCAGCCGACGCGATAATCAATGCGCTGAAAAAGGGCGCGGTGGTTTACATCTGCGGCAACGGGGGCTCTGCGGCGGACGCTCAGCATATTGCTGCCGAACTTGTTAACAGGTTCGAATGTGAACGCAAGGCGCTTCCTGCGATAGCGCTGACCACCGATACATCCGCTATCACTTCGATTGCAAATGATACTTCTTACGAGGCGGTATTCGCCCGCCAGGCGCAAGCACTTGCGAGAAAGGGCGATATTTTCTGGGCGTTATCGACGAGCGGGTCATCGCCGAGTATTCTTTCGGCTGTCGAGGTCGCCAAAGGTAAAGGCGCTCTGGTCATTGCCTTTACCGGCACAAAGAACAGTAAGCTCGAAGAACTTGCGGATATCTGTTTATGTGCGGATGGCAAATCAGCCGCCCGAAGCCAGGAAATACATCAGCTTGCTTATCACATAATCTGCGGCATTGTCGAGCAGAGTTTTACTGATTAAAAGACTTAAGCGAACCGAATTATGTCCAACAAGGCGATATTTCTGGATCGTGACGACACGCTTATCGAAGACCCGGGATATATAAATCACCCGGACCAGGTGAAACTTATCGAGGGCGCTGCCGAGGCCCTGATTAAGCTTAAATCGATGGGCTATAAGCTCGTTGTAGTTTCGAATCAGTCTGGGGTGGCGAGGGGGATAGTAACGGAGGATGTTCTTTCGGATATTCATAAACGTCTCGAACAGTTACTCGCGGAGAAGGGTGCATCTTTGGACCGGATTTATTATTGCCCGTATCATCCGGAAGGGGTCGTTGCGAAGTATCGCAGGGAAAGCGACTGCAGGAAGCCCAATCCGGGGATGCTTATTAAGGCCTTCAAAGAAATGGATATCAATGCCGCGGGATCGTGGATGGTGGGCAATAGCCCTCGCGACATAGAGGCAGGCGTCCGGGCGGGGTGCAAAACGATAATGCTCGAAGGCCGGAGTCATGAACAAAAAATGGCGACTGGCGCCCCGGTGCCGGATTACAGAGCCGTAAATATGAAAGAAGTTGTGAATATAATCAGGATGCACGAGCATTCTGCTCAGAAGTCCCCCATTGCTCAAGTGCAGGCGCTGCCGGCACCTTCGCAGCAAATTCAGACACAGCAGCAACAGGTCTTACCGACGGAGCAAACCGAGCAGCAGCAGCCGGCGAAGCAGGCCGGGCAGCAACGAACAGTTCCCAAACAGAGCTTGGCGGAGCCAACGACGGAGAAATTGCTCGCCAATATACTCGAGCAGTTGAAGGCGATGCAGCGGAAGAATATGTTCGGCGAATTCCACGGGAGCAGATTTATTGCCGGGACCATCCAGGCGATGGTTTTTTTCTGCCTGCTTGTGAGCGTATATTTCCTGATGAGTCCTGAAAGGCAGTTGAATCCGGTCCTTATTTCACTGGGGTTCGGTATCCTGCTGCAGTTGATGGCCCTGACGTTTTACACGATGCGTGGGCCGAAGTAGCGGCAGTGTGTCTTAGAACATTTCCTTTGACAAAAGCTCAGCGAATAATTCATAACAGGTGAAATGACCGACGCGAAAGACAACATTTTGGTCTGGCTTCCGTCCCCGATGGGTGACGCCATTTTATGCACGCCCGCCCTGCGGGCCATAAGGAGGCGATTTGGTTCGTCGAGGATAACTTTTTTCGGCAGCGGTGTCGTTCGTAAGGTCCTTTCGCCCTGCGCTTTTGCAGATGCCTGGCTGGAACAGGATGACGGCGGCGTTTTAGCGACGGCTGGCGTGTTGAGACGGGAGAAATTTACCCAGGTAATCCTATTTAAGAATTCTTTCGGCTCAGCATTGATTTGTTGGCTGGCTGGCATACCCGTTCGCATCGGCTACGCACGCGAGGGGCGGGGGATTCTGCTGACCGAAAAATTACAGCCGATGAAGCTGCCTTCGGGTGGCTTTAAGCCGATTTCGATGGTCGATTATTATTTGACGGTCGCGTCGTGGCTCGGCGCCGACGTGCAGGACAGGGGTATGGAATTGGCGGTCGAGCCGAAAGATTTCGAATCGCTGCGAATAAAATTGCCGCAGGTGTTCGATTTGGAAGGGCCTTTGGTGATTATTGTTCCCGGTGCGGCGGCGGGGCCGAGCAAGCGATGGCCTGCCGAGAGGTTTACCGAAGTCGCAGACCGTATTACCGCCGATTACAATGCGACCGTCGTGGTTTCGGTTGCTCCCAATGAGACCGAAAGACAAATCGCCAGGCAAATCACCGATGCCGCGAAGCAAAAACTTGTCAGTCTTGCGGATGTTGCGATTAGTCTCGGCGAACTGAAGGCCCTTTATGCCGGGGCGAAGCTGGTCATCTGCAACGATACGGGGCCAAGACACATTGCGATTGCATTGAAGCGAAAGGTAATTACATTGGTCGGCCCGAATAACCCAGAGTGGACGGACCCGAGCTATGACGACGAGGTATTCGTCAAAGGCGAGGCGCCCTGTGCGCCGTGTGACAGATCCGAATGCAGACAGAGCTCGCATTTGTGTATGGAATCAATCACGGTTGAAATGGTTTGCCGGGCGGCGGCGGAGGCGCTTAACGAAAACGAGCAGGTAGAAACCGATAATGCGGGCCGAGACGATGATATAAGTATAGGCGAAGGGCAGAACTCGGCTTCGGAGATTTTTTTCGTCGAGTCGGCTTACAAATCGGCATTTGAACGATTGGGGCTTGATTCGGTTGATTCTGTTTTTGCATTTGAGCAAGGCCGAAATCTCGGCAAGGCCAATCTTGCGTCATACAGGAGCCGGATTGAAGTGCAAATCGAATCGCCTGCGACGGTGATTTTTTTGAAGCGTTACGACAGGCCTTCGATATCGGCCCAGATAAAAAACTGGCTTTCGGCGAAAAGGCGAGTCAGTTGTGCGTTCGCAGAGTTCGACGCCGCTCGGAACCTGGCTTCGCTGGGTGTAAACACGCCTAAAGTGGTCGCGTGGGGACAACGATGGGGTATGCTTTTCGAGAAACGTAGTTTTATTGCGAGCGAAAAGGTGCCTGCCGGCGAATCGCTCGAGAGAAAGTTGCCCGAATTTTTCAATGGGCCTGATAATAAAGACAATTTGAAATTACGGCGGGAATTTATTTTGCAACTGGCGGCGTTTGTGAGGAAGTTCCACGATACCGGTTACCGTCATCGCGACTTATACCTGTGCCATATATTCAGGAGCGGGGCCGGGCGATTTTACCTGATTGATTTGGCCCGTGCGTTCAGGCCGGGGTTGTTTGGCGAAAGGTTTCGCATAAAGGACATTACTCAACTTCATTACTCGGCGCCTGGGGGGCATTTTTCGAGGGCCGACCGTCTGCGTTTTTTCCTGGCCTACATCGGCCATTCGAAACTGTCATCGCGGGACAAGAAGCTTATCAGGAAGATTGCGAATAAGGCCGGGAAAATGGCACGCCACGATACAAGGCACGGCAGGGGAGTTCCTTTCGCGATTTAAGCCGACTATAATAAGGACCGGATGAAACCAAAAATTGCAATAATCATCGAGCGAGCAGATATTGGATTGGGGGGGGCTGAACGCTCGGTTTCTGAGATGGCGGAGGCGCTTTGCGAATCAGGGCTTGAAGTTCACATTCTTGCCGCAAAAGGCAAAACACAAGCGAAGAACACTCATATTCTTTGCGGAGATTTGCCGGGCAAGAGGGTCGGCTACCGGGTCTTTGAGCAGGCGATAAAAAGGCATCTGTTAAAAAATCACTACGATATAATCCATAGCGTGCTGCCTTTCGATTTTGCCGATATTTACCAGCCGAGGGGCGGGACATATGCAGAGGCGGCCCGAAGAAACGCCGCCAGTTACAGCGGTTGTCTGGCAAGGTTATTGAAGTCGGTGATGGGCTTTGCGAATTTTCGCAGGTCGGCTTTGCTGAAAGCGGAGAAAAAGCTATGCGGTATGCCGAACGGCCCCGCTGTCATCGCGATTTCGGATTATGTGGCGGAGCAGTTCAGCAGGCATTATGGCGTCGATAAAAGCCGAATCAGTTTAATATATAGCGGGGTAAGGGCGCCTGATGCCGGCAACGAGGAACAGACTTCCCGACTGCGGAAGCAAATACTTGCCCAGGCGGGTGTGGAGCAATCCGATAATCCCGTTATATTCCTTTTTGCCGCGAATAATTTTCGGCTGAAGGGTCTTAACTGTCTGCTGAGGGCTTTACGGTCGGCATTAACAAAAGATTGTGCCCGGCCGATTTTGCTTGTAGTCGTCGGCACAGGCAGGCCGGGGCGATATAAACGACTCGCGGCAAAATTGAGAATCAGCGGTAATATTTTATTTTTGGGAAAGGTCGGACGCATTGCGGAGGTTTTGTCGGCTGCCGACGTGGCGGTGCTGCCTACTTTTTACGACCCGTGCTCTCGTTTCATACTCGAGGCGTTGGCAATTGGTAAACCCGTGATAACGACAAGATTTAACGGCGCCGCTGAGCTGTTTACCAACAGCCGGCACGGCATCGTGGTTGACAGGCCCGATGATATGGCCGGCCTTGCCGATGCCTTAGCGTATTTTACCAGGCCGGGGAAGATTCAGGATGCATCGAAGGCGATTCTGGAAGACAATATCAGGCAACAGGTTTCAATAGCTCGCGTGGCTGAGCAGCTTAAGGCCTTTTACGAGGCAATACTGGAAAAGCGGAGGCGATGATGAAATTTGCTTTATTACTGCTCGGAGCTTATTTGCTCGGCTCGGTGCCTTTTGGATTATTGATTGCCGCGGGTCATGGCATCGATTTGCGCAAGGTCGGCTCCGGGAATATCGGGGCGACGAATTTATCCCGTGCGCTGGGCAAAAAGTGGGCTTATTTTTGCTTTGTGCTGGATTTCGGCAAGGGTCTTTTGCCGATGCTGGCAGGGGGTGTATGGCTGGGTGATATTGCGGGAGCAAAGGGTTTGTTGGCCCGACTGGCAGTCGGGAGTGCGGCGGTAATGGGTCATATCTTTACCGTTTATCTTCGATTCAAGGGCGGCAAGGGTGTTGCGACGAGCTTTGGCGTTGCGGTTGGACTGTGGCCTTATTACACCATTTGCGCAGCAGTTTCTCTGATTGTGTGGGTTATTTCGGTATTGATTTGGCGCTATATTTCGCTCGCATCACTGGCCGGGGCGATTGTGTTTCCAGTGGTTCTTATATTATCAATCTCGCTGGTGCCGGATTGGAGGTTTTCAGAATTATGGCCTTTGATTATTGTAGCGGTTGGTATCCCGATTCTCGTATTCATTCGCCATAAGGAGAACGTAATGCGTTTGATTGCGGGAAAAGAGGGGAAAGTGCTTCAGAAGGGCAAAAGCGGCCGGGCAGAGTCAATTTAGGCAATTTCGGATTAGTGCTGACAGGTCGTATTTATAAAAAAAAGCCGCCGCGCCGAATTCAAGCTCGCAAACGGCTAATTCAAAATGCAATCCTCGGCAAGGCGGCTACCAGCCATCCCTGGCTGGCCCCCAACAGAAACAAAAGTAATACCTTACAACTTCACTTCAACCCGCTCCCCCAGAAGCGGGCACTGCAGATTTGCAGTTTTCTACTTATGCTTTTATCGGCCAAACGGCACAAAAGGCCGAATGGTCAATTGATGAAAGATGGTTTCGCAAAACCTCAAATATAGATAGGGAGAAGCGACAAAGGGGTGTCAGAAAATGGCACTCAATTAACAAAGAATGGCAAAACAGGGAATCCGGGTCATTTGGCCCTGTTTATGATTCCAAAGAGGTCAGGCCTTCGCGAACGGCGAATTTAGTTAGCTCTGCCACGCTGTGTATTCCGAGTTTTTCCATAATGTTTCGGCGATTGGACTCGATGGTCTTTGCGCTTACGTGAAGCATCAGGGCAATCTGCTTGGTGCTTTTTCCTTCGGCCAGAAGCTGGAGAACCTCTCGCTCGCGTTCGGTCAATAGCGGGGCATTGGGCTGGAATTTAGTCGATAGCCGCTTGACATAGTCATCCACGACAAGGCCGGTTATCTTCGGGCTTAGATAAATACCTCCGTTTAATACGGTTCGTATCGCCTCCATCAGCTCATCAAACAGGCATTCCTTCAATATATAGCCCGAAACGCCCGCTTTAAGCATTTCCGTTACAAAACGCCTGCGGGAATGCATCGATAAGGCGATAATCTTGGTGTTTGGCCAGTCCTCCCGTATTTTGCTTGTGGCGTCTATGCCGTTGAGATTCGGCATGCTTATATCCATAATCACGATGTCTGGCGCTAACTCCCGAACAAGCTCCAATGCCTTTCGGCCGTTCTCGACTCCTCCCAAGACCTCGATATCGGGTTCTTTTTCCAGCAGGGCACAAAGTCCCTGCCGAATCACCGCGTGGTCGTCGGCGACTAAAATTCTCACAGACATAGCTATTCCTCCTTATTACTCGTTTGTTTCCTGAGCGGAGCTGTCATTATTGCCTTGCAGCCGGCACCGGGTTTGGATTCGATTTTGAAACTTCCGCCCAATACTTCAAGACTCTCACGGATACTGAACAGGCCGAATTTCGATTTTTTGGCAGCCGTCGCTTCTTCTTTAATTGGGTCAAATCCTACGCCGTTGTCTTCAACTGTAACTTCTATCGAGTCATCAATTCTACGAATGTGGACCTTGACGGTTTCGGCCCGGGTGTGCTTAATGGCGTTTATAAGCAACTCGCGCACATTTCTAAATAGCATTATTCGCACGTCATCGTTAATTGGTTTTTCCCTGTTGTCGTTTTGAAACTCGGTATTGATACCGTGTTTGTCGCGAATGTGTTCGTTGAGCCATTCTGCAACTGCCGCTTCGAAGCCCAATTCGTAAAGTATTGGGTAGCTGAGGTCAAAAGTCAGAGACCTGGTGTCCTGAATTGCTTTTTCGAGCGAGCTGCGGGTATGCCGGAGTTTGTCAAGCAGGGCCGGAGACGTTTCTGATGCGTATAGCTCATCGAGCTTGATTTTGGCAAGAGCAAGCGACTGGGTAACCTGGTCGTGAAACTCGCCCGCTATCCGGCGACGTTCGAGTTCTTCTGTTAATGCCAGTCGGGATGCCAGATTCTTAAGCTGCTTCTGGTATTCCAATAATTGTTTTTCTGATATTTTGCGCTCGGTGAAGTTTTGAGTGATGCCCACGACTTCTCGGATATTGCCATTTTCGTCGAGTATGGGCACAAAAGTGATACTCAGGTTAAAAAGCCCCGTGTCGGGCAGAAAGAGGTCGGTCTCCAAAGAACAAATTTTTCGGGTATCGAATGCCTTGCGGAGCGTGGGCAGATAGGCCTGACATACCTCCGGCGGCCAGATTTCGTCATCCCGTTTTCCGATAAAGTAGGACATTGGAAGGCCAGTAATTTGGTGCGTGGCGGCGTTGATATATCGGATTCTCAGGTCGGTGTCATATATAACGACCACATCGGGGATGTTCTCCAGTGCCTTTCTAAAGCGTTCCTCGCTCTCCCGCAGGGCCTCATGAGTCAATCTGCTTTCGGTGATGTCATGGAAGGTTCCGAGCATTCTGATTGGCCTGCCTGTATTATCGCATTGGCATCGACCTTTGCCGAGAATCCATCGGACCGTTCCATCCGGCCATATCACTCGATACTCATATAAATATTCTGTGTTATTTTTCTGTGATTTTTCGAGCGCGGCATTTAAGCCGGGGAGGTCCTCGGGATGGACGCGTTTCGCAAATGTCTCGTAGCTGCCGTCGAATTCTCCCTGTTTATAGCCGAGGAGTTTGGTGTGATGACCTGACCATATAATCTGCCCTGTTACCAGGTCCCAGTCCCATATACCGAGTTCTGCCGCGTCCATGACCGCTTTAAGCCGTTCCTCGCTTTCCCGCAATGCGAGGTTTCCCCGAATCCGTTCGGTTATATCCAGACCTATCAAGAGAAGGCCGCCGACGTTGCCGGCTGCATTCTTGAGGGTCTTGTCATACCATTCAATCTGGCGCAGCTCGCCGCTTTTGGTTACGATTGGATTAACGTTTCCGCGGGTCTGTATGCCCTGAATCGCCCCGGAGAAAAGTTCTCTAATATGCTCACAATTGTTTTTTGGAATAAATATATCGAACCAGTCAAGGCCTCCGACTTCTTCAAATGAGTATCCGGAAATCTCCTCCATATAGGGATTGAAATCAACGATACGCCCCTGCGTATCGAGCACGAGAATTATTGCCTGTGCGGTGTCAAGCAGACTCTTTGCAAAGTCCCTCTGTTTTCGCAGCGTCTCCTCTATGTATTTTCGCTCGGTGATGTCCTGTTTTGCACCATAAGTTTTGATTGTGCGGCCCCGGCTGTCTTTGACGACGGAATATCGAACGGCTATATGGCCGATTTCGCCGTCGGCATATATGATGCGATGCTCCAGTTGGCCGCAGTAATTGGGGTCGGTGATTTCAAGGGCTTTTTTGGTCTCGGCAGCGATTATTTCTTTGTCGTCGGGATGCAGGAAAAGCTCGGCATATCGAGCGGACGACATCTTGTATCCGCCGACCTTATCAGCCGTCGTGCGAAATATTTTGTAGAACTGGTCGTTGAACGTGAACAGGTCTTTAGCTACGTCATACTCCCAGTATCCGAGCTTGGCGATATTTGTAGCGATTGATAATTGTCCTTCGCTTGTGCGTAACGAATCTTCGGTTTTTCGCTGTGTCAGGCCTATAGAGAGGTTGTCCGCCAGCCGTTCGAAAAATGAGATTTTATCCGGCGTGAAAAGGTCCTTTTGTTTGCTGTTGAATTGCAACAAGCCGAAGGTTTCTTTTGCTGTTTTAAGCGGGACGAGCGCGACGGATTCATAGCCGGCTGTATTACATCGATTGCGGGTTTTTGCGAGGCGGTCTCGCTCTGTTGTGCCGGTGAGAAGTTCGGTTGTGCTGTTTGTCCAGAAGCTTCCGTGTTCGGTGAAAAAGGATTTTGAAGGGTCGAACCGACTGCTGATTATATTTCCGCACATACATTCGAGGAAGGGCCTGCCCTGACTGTCCCTTATCAATTCACCGATTTCGTTCACCGAGCAAAGCTTGTTCTCGGCGCAGACGAATTCCTCCGGGAAACCGCTTGTTACAAAATACGGATAATCTTCGCCTTCCTTAAGTCGTATTCCGACTGCCTCGCATCCCGACCAGTCCCTGAGGAATTCTGTGACCAGCTTCATCAATTCATGCTTCTGGTTATCGGAATTGAGAAGATGAAACAGCTTGATTGTCATTTCCCGTTCCTCTTCGCTTGTTTTCTGCTCAGTTATGTCTTCACCGTAAAAGTTGCAGTAGCCGGCTTCGGCGATAGGGACTATTCGGATGGCGAACACCTTATCTCGATGTTCGATTTCTATTGTGATGACGGATTGGGTTTCGAGGGCTTTTTCAACCGCCTTTTGCCAATCCGCGGGAGCAGGTTTGCCCGGTCCCGAATCTCTGTCTTCCAGCAGGCCGATGCTTGCCTTGTTGGCATACAATACTTTGCCGTCTTTGCTGACGCGAAGAACCGGATACGGATTCTCAAAAGGAAACTTCGCCAGGCCATTTGATAATCCTGCCTCTGTTCGCAACGGCTCTACTTTTGGCGTTTTTTTGCTCCTGGCTACAGTCCGCTTTGACTGTTTGTCGTTTTTTCCCAATCCGTGCATGGTGTGTTCCCCATTTACATCTCGTGAAGCGATAGCTAGACAGTTCTCCCGTTTACAACTCGGGTCTCGAATCCAGCAAAGCAGTAAATACAAAAACGCTCAATTTGGCTAAATCGCTCACAAAGCTTATAAAAGTATCCCGGTTTGTTTCGACAGGCAAAAAACTGCCCCTCACCATGCCCCCATTTGATGCGTGCCCTATGGGCAAACGGCGGTTTTCTTTACTCCCTGCCATATTAGTAAACGATTCTAATCCTGAAAATGGATAATGTCCAGTAAAATCGCGGTAAATATAATAAACGCTTTTGTGGTAACGCGATAAAGCGTAAAAAATGTAAACTTCAGTGCCCCAAGCTGTATGTTGATAAAATCCTGTGATTTAGTAGGAATAGCAGGGTATTAAAATAGGGCATCTTGTTGTTTAAGCCAGCTTCTTATCCAGAATCTCGGCTGCAACTTTAGGATTTGCCCGGCCTTTCGTTTTTTGCATTACCTGGCCTAATAAAAATCCGCGTGCCTTTCCGCTCTTTTTGCCGCCTGCCTTGAAGTCTTCAACCGCCTTTTGGTTGTTTTTCAGCACTTCGCCGATGATTGCCTCTAATTCGCCTTCGTCGCTTTTTTGGAGCAGGTTTAATTGCTCAGCTAATTCTCGTGGGTCTTTACTGGCCCTGGCCATTTCTTCGAGAATTGTGCTTCCCGAAGTTGCGCTGATTTCGTCTTTTTCGACCATTTTGGCGAGTTTGGCGACATCTTCCGGTTTTATGCCAAGCTCGGCTATAGTGCAGTTTTTGGCGTTGGCTAATTTAAGGCCGACCTGTGTTATAAGGTTGCATACTCGTTTCGGCTCGCCGCCCGCGGCAACGGCTGATTCGAAAAACTCGGCCGTGGCTCGTTCTGCTGTCAGCACACCCGCATCATAATCGCTTAAGCCGAATTCTTTTACATAACGCAGTCGTTTTTTCGAAGGCAGTTCGCAAAGCTGGGATTTTATTTCGTTCATCCACTCCTTACCGATTTTAACCGGGACGAGGTCGGGGTCGGGGAAGTAACGGTAATCGTGGGCCTCTTCTTTTTCTCTCTGCAAGACAGTAACTTCCCTTGCGTCGTCCCAGCCGCGGGTGCTCTTATTGCCCATCTCCATCACGGTGCCTGTTTCGGTAAAGTCGTCGAGCTGTCTGCCGATTTCGTAATCGATGCTTTTTTCGAGCGCACGGAAGCTGTTGAGATTTTTAATCTCGGCTATCGGGGTTTTGTGCTGTTTGGCGTTTTTGGTGATAACGAGGTTTACGTTCGGCTCGAAGCGCATATGCCCCTTTTGCATATCCGCTTCCGAAACGCCTAAATACCTGACGATTCGCTGTAATTCTTCCGCCAGCGCCCGCACTTCAGCGGCGGTATTCATATCCGGCTCGGTAACGATTTCCAAAAGAGGAGTTCCCGCACGGTTCAAATCCACCTGCGAGAAATTGCCTGCCGTATGCAGGTTTTTGCCGGCGTCTTCTTCGAGGTGCGCCCGGCGTATCCTGATTTTCTTTAACCGGCCGTCCTGCGCGGGTATTTCGATATATCCGTTTTCAGCCAGCGGTAAATCATACTGGCTTATCTGGTAATTTTTCGGTAAATCGGGGTAATAGTAGCCCTTGCGGTCCCACTTGGTGAATTCGGCTATTTTGCAATTCAGCGCAAGCCCCACGAGCACCGAAAACTCCACCGCCTGTTTGTTCATAACGGGCAGCGACCCCGGCATACCGAGGCAGACGGGGCAAACCCTGCTGTTGGCCTGTTCGCCGAAACTCAATGCGCAGCCGCAAAACATCTTCGTCCGCGTGCAAAGATGCACGTGAATTTCAAGCCCTATCAGCACCTTGTAATC
>CAYLYB010000056.1:13850-15377 GCA_964387605.1 uncultured Pirellulales bacterium
AAGTCGGTTTGTTTCTCATACATACGGGCTGTTCGCAAAAGTTTATCTTCACTAAAGGCAGGCGTAAGTATCTGCAGGCCAATCGGCAGCCCCTTGTCGTCAAAGCCGCAGGGGATACTTATACTCGGGATGCCCGCAAGATTTGCCGCGATTGTGTATATATCCGATAAATACATCTTCAGCGGGTCCTGCATTTTTTCGCCGATTGCAAAAGCCGTCGTCGGCGAAACGGGCATCATAATACAATTGCAATTTTCGAACGCCTTGACGAAGTCTGCGCGAATCAGGTTTCTTACCTTCAGTGCCTTGAGATAATACGCGTCGTAATAGCCGCTCGATAATGCGTATGTTCCTAACATTATTCGCCTTTTGACTTCCTTGCCGAATGCCTCCGCCCGCGATTTTGTATATACCTCAATATAATCGTTCGGCTCGGCTGTTCTGTGGCCGTAGTGCACGCCGTCATAACGGGCAAGGTTGCTCGATGCTTCGGCTGTTGCTATCACGTAATAAGCTGCGATTGCGTAATCCAGATGAGGCATATTCACTTCCAGCGTTTTGGCACCGACGTTGCGATAAGTGTTTATCGCTTCATCGATTGAATCGCGCACCTGCTCATCGGCCCCGGCGTTGAAGCTCGGCACGATACCAATCTTCAATCCTTTGATTGGCTCATCGAGTTTCGCGAGGTAATCGATGACCGGTGCTGTATTTTCATCGACACTGGTGCTGTCGGCTGGGTCGTGACCGGCGATAACATTCATCAGTAAGGCCGAATCTTCAATGGTTCGAGTGATTGGCCCAATCTGGTCCAAGCTCGAGCCATACGCCACAAGGCCATAACGCGATACCCTGCCGTATGTGGGTTTGAGGCCTACTACCCCGCATAAGCTGGCCGGCTGTCTTATCGAGCCGCCTGTATCCGAGCCGAGCGCAGCATAACAAAGCCCGGCGGCGACTGCGGCCGTTGAGCCGCCGCTGCTGCCTCCCGGCACGCGCTTCGTGTCCCAGGGGTTGACGGTTTGCTTTAATCCTGAATTTTCGGTGCTCGAACCCATCGCGAATTCGTCGAGGTTTGTCTTGCCCACGATTACGGTGTCGGCTGCCAGTAATTTTTCAACTACGGTGGCGTTATAAGGCGCGTTGAAATTAGCAAGTATCTTCGATGCGCAGGTTGTTGTGCCGAAGGTGGTGCACATATTGTCTTTTACGGCAATCGGCACGCCTGCTAATTGCCCCATCGGCTTACCCGCGGCGATACGCTTATCGACATCGGCTGCTTTGGCAATCGCCTGTTCTTCGAACGTGCTGATATATGCGCCGATGGTCGGCTCGATTTTGGCGATGCGCTCGAAGACCGCCTTTGTTGCAGCGGCGCTGCTGATTTCGCCGGCGGCGATTGCTTCTTTTAATTGTTTTGCGCTTTGAGAATCCATATCGAGTTATTTATTTTTTGGGGCCGCTTTTCCGATGCGACAAAAACCACTCGTAAAGTTCGGGGTTATCGTAAGTCTGCGTCCACGAATC
>CAYLYB010000056.1:15477-17143 GCA_964387605.1 uncultured Pirellulales bacterium
GGGCACTGTGGGGAAACGATAATGAAATCGAAAGATTTGCCCTGCTCAATCAGCTTCGGAGGCCCGAGCTTTTTGACGAGGTTTAGGTTATGACCTCGTTCGCCTGCGCCGTGTAAAAACAATATCAGGGGCCATTTTTTCTCGGCCTTTTTATAATCGTCCGGCAGGTATAACAAATAGTTGCAACTGACTTTTTTTGTTATCTTTTTGCTCAGTGTCTGTTCGGTTTGTTTGTTCGTCTTTTCCGCCTTGGTATTCATAACCGCGCATCCCGTCAAAAAACAAAGCAACAATATGAATAGTCTCGTTCTCATTATGGCTACTCCTGTTTATCGCAACTAATCATCAATATTTACATTTCTTCGAGTATCTTCGGCACCTTGAAAAACGATTCATCCCGCTGCGGTGCGTTGGCAAGGGTTTTTTCGGTCCCGAGCGATTCTTTTACAGTATCGTCTCGGAAGACATTGGCTATCGGCAGGCAGTGTGCCAATGGCTCGATACCTTCGGTATCGAGTTCGTTCATTCTCTCGACGTAATCGATTATAGCGCTCAACTGCCCGGCGAATTCCTCGACCTCAGCATCGGTCAATTCCAGCCGGGCCAGCTTCGCTACTTTTCTTACCTGCCGGGCGTCAATTTTTTCCGCCATATGGGCCAACCTTTAATTTCGGATAAAACAAAAAAGCGAGGCGTAAACCCGCCTCGCTTTGTGATATTCTCTTTTTTCGCATGGTTTGTCAATCGGCGGTTTTCCCGGCGGGTTTGTAGTTGCGTTTTTGGGGTTTCTGAACAAGTCCCATTTTAATCGCCTTGGCCGATACCTTGATTCGCTGGACCTTGCCGTTGACGACCGCACGCACCTTCTGGATATTGGGCTTGAATTTGCGTTTTGTAATGCCTGTGACCTTTCGGCCGACTCCGCCTAAATATTTTGCCTTACCACGCCGGGAAATCGAATTGCCCGACGACGTTCGCCTGCCCGTATAGTAACACTCTCGTGACATCTGAATATGCTCCTTAATACGACTACTTAAATGCCTAATCAATTAAAACCCCGAATTATAAGGGCAAGCGATTCGTTCTGCAACGTCTTTTTCCGCAAAAACCGGCTAATTTGCCTTTTTTGGCCTCCGGCTGGTGGTCGGCTGTTGTATTGCATCGGATTCGTGCTTGGTGTAGAATGTTACCCGCCGGGCCGTATGAGTCGGCATCGCGGGGTGTAGCTCAGTTTGGCAGAGCGCTTGGTTTGGGACCAAGAGGCCGCTGGTTCGAATCCAGTCACCCCGATTTTTGCCCGCCTACGGCGGGCAAAAATAGAGCAGGAGAAAGTAGAAATAGGGGAAGCGACTGGTGCGTGCTGAAATCATATCAGCCGAAGAAATTTCTCTCCTGTGGTCTCCTTTCTACTGTTCACCTGTTCAGCTTGCCTCAGGCGAATAGAGCGGGGGAAAAAGATTGAACCACAGAGAAACCTTAACCACTGATTGACACGGATTTACACTATTTTGTCAACCGGAAGGCGTACTTAAATAATCCCTTTCTGTAAGCAAGCTCCCGCCAAGGTCTTATTTTCGTCCGACAGACAACTTCGCTGTCTACGCCTTTGGCGTTTAACGGCCGACAAAAACACAGATTAATAAATACTTCGTGAACCTTCGTGAGC
>CAYLYB010000057.1:0-16890 GCA_964387605.1 uncultured Pirellulales bacterium
TTGCGTTGCGGCAATTCTTCGCGTGCCCAACGGACAAAATCCAGCTTCAGCCCGGAGATAAGGTATTGCTCTATTCAGACGGAGCCGAGCCTTTCATCGGCAATTTCGACGATTTGACCGGTTTTCATTTTACCGATGAGTTCTGTGATATTAAGGATTCTCCCATCGTGGAAATGATGGACAGCTTCAATACGCTGGCCCAGAATCAGAATATCGACCCTGCTGAGGTCGATGATATTACGGCAATCGGCTTCGAAGTGATTCAGTAACCGCCGAACCGGCTGTCAATTCCCGCTGCTTTTTGCATTCGGAAAAAGTCCGCCTCTCCGTGTTCCCCTCGGCATCGATTTACGGTAAATCAACGTTAACACGCTGGTCGAAATCGCCGAATTCCATCGAGAATCTCGTTGAGCCCGGGTCCATTAAAAGTTTGAAATCTTTGAATATCAGGGTGAAAGTGCATTTCTTAAAATCGAATTTGGCCTTGGCGCTATATCCTTCGGTTGTAGGGCCGGAATAGATAAACTTGTCTTTGACTGCCTTAAAGTTGCCTGCTGGTATCGTAAAGCTTACACTGCTCCAGAGCTGTTTGCTTACATTGGCACTGAATTCCCCGGCGGACATATTGAGATTTTTATTCTCCGCTGAAAAGCCGCCCTTGACCATAAGCTGGTCCGTTTTACCTCGCTTGACCTTAATCTTATCTACTCTCAGAGAGTTTTTAAAGCCCATCAGAAAACTCATGGGTATCGGCTTTTTACCGTTGACCACCTCTTCATCTATATCTGTGCCGCCCATATAATTGCATATTGCCACGTCGCATGTCAGTGGGCACGAAAAGCCGGAAAGGTCTAAATTGCTCGCAATGAGACTGAATTTCCCTTTTAATATATCGTGTTTGAAAATCATTTTTCTACCGGTGTTGTCTGTCGCGTAACATTTGTATTTCCTGAGGTTTTGATTATCATCTATTGAACATTTAAAAGCGGTTCGTTTATCTTCCGAACCTACGTAAATCTTTACTACTTTGTCAGTCCCGACGCCGTTTGTGAATGTCGATTGCGAGACGTCTAATGTACCCGAAATTAAAAGCTTATCGCTCTTATCTTTGTTTCCCGCCTTGACCTTGCATTTTGTAACCTCGATTGCCGGCAGCTCCCAGCAAAGCGCCGGATAGCTCACATCGACGTTTATACACCATATTCCCTCGCCGCTGTCGCCAGCGAAATCCCAGCCGGTAAAGTAAACCGGCCTTTTCATCATGTATTGTATTAACTGGGTTCCATTGCCGTTGTTAGGTCCGCTGCCGGAAAGAAAATAAGATGAATCGATACTGGCGCCCGAACCGGAACTGATTCCCACTAATCCCCCGATTTCGTCTGAATTGGCGCCCGACGTAACGTTGCCGATTGAATAACAATTGATAATCTCACTTGTGTAATTATCTCCTACTAATCCGCCGATGCTTGATGAATTATCCTGTCCTGAGACGTTGCCGGTCGCGAAACAATTGTTTATAAGTCCATAGTGGTCGTTGCATCCCAAAAGTCCCCCGAGTGATGACCTGGCCGCTATATTCACCGATGAATAGCACTGACTTATCTCACCGCCGTAATTCCAGCCCGCTAATCCGCCTATAGTATCTGAAAAGGTCCCTGCTGTGATAGAACCCGTCGAGCAGCATCTCAATATTAAACCTTTATAGTTTAATCCGGCAATCCCGCCGATGCAGACCGATTCATCTCCCGCTGTTATTATAACGTTTTCAACACGCAGGTTTTTTACCACTCCGCCCGTATCGATTTTTCCGAATAACCCTAAATAATCATTGTCGGTCGTGCTTGTATTAACGCTGGTATTTATGAACAGGTTTCTGATGGTATGCCCCTTGCCGTCGAAAACGCCCGTAAAGGCATCACCGTCAAAAGTCCAGGCGTGATTGTCCGTGTCGGCGGCGATTACTGCCTCGGTAAAACTGTCGGAGCTAAGGTCAATATCTGCCGTGAGAATAAAGTTTGCGTCGTAATCGCTCGGGTTAGACCCCAGATTCTTAAGGTCGAGGGCTGTAGCGATTTGGTATGGCTCCGCTGCTGTCCCCGAACCTCCTGAATACCCGTATGTGTTTATTGACAAACAGGCAATAACAATGATTATAAAAATCAGATTTCTCATTTGTTTACTCCCCAAAAAACAACCGGTTTTTTAATCTGGTTCGATTGTGCCTGAAATCCATGCACCTCCCGATAATAGTTCGATTATAACAAATTTCCATTACCTTTGTAAACCCATTATTCTCGCCCGCCGTGCGTTCGGATAAAACCGATTAATATGGGACGTATTCGGCGTTTCTGCCTGTTTTCGAGTATCAAAAAATCTGCCCTCAGGCCGTATTGCTTTTTGCTTAACCGCCTCACCTGCTCTGCCGATAGGAAGATGGAACGGGCTTGTAGCCGGAGTTTTCGGAATAGGAGAAGTATTATGGCTTTTCAAAACTGGTCTGATGATATCATACTTGTAGATTTGCAGCACGAACCGCGGATGAGAGATGAAATTAAAACCCTTATTGAAATCGTCCGTGACCGTGGTGATTGCGATGTTGTGGCCGATTTTTCTAACGTTGATATTATGACCTCAAACAGCATTTCAGGCCTTCTGAGGCTGCGAAAATTACTTGCTGACTGTGGACACCGCCTCATCTTCTGTAGCGTCCCGCCGGCAGCAAGGGGCGTATTTAGCGTCGTCGGACTGGATGAAGTCTTTGATTTTACGGAAGATAAATATGCCGCCTTGGCGGCTCTTCAAACCCAGACCAATAACAGGCAAAGAGTCTGATTAAAATTACCTCGTGGTTATATTGAAATGTTTTCGTTAAAAACGGCTTTTATGTGTCCGATAAAATTTTTTGGCTGTATGTTGGATGTGTTTTTTAAAGAAACGGACAAAGATTTGTAAAAAGTGTGGCGTTTATCGCGTTTTTTTGGCTTTGAACGCTTTTATCGTTATACTTTATATGGTAAAAGTTTCATTCTTACGGAGTATTATGCGCGAGAGGAATAATCCCGTCCTGAGTTCAATGTGTTATGTTTTATTTCTGCTTGAACACAATAATAAACCGTTCGATGGATGCGAGTATCATTGCGGCTGCAATGTTATCGACAGAGGTATGTAAATGAATCCTGCTCAGGAAACTTCAGATTCTCCCAAAATGAGGACCACTCATCTCTTTGGTGAGTTTCTTGTTTCAAAGAATTTGCTCACACGGCTGCAGCTCGGCAAGGCATTGGATGAGCAGCGCAGATTTGGTGGACGGCTCGGCGAAGCTTTGCTGCGATTAGGAATGATGACCGAAGAGCAGCTTACCGAGTCTCTCGCTGAGCACCTCTCAATGGAGTATTTCCGCTTCGACGATATGTCTAAAATCGATTTTAGTATCGCCAGGATGCTCGATGAAAGCATATCCAAGCGATTCTGTCTTGTTGCGGTTGGAGAAGTGGATGAGAGAGTTGTTATCGCCATGGCTGATCCACTCAATGTCATCGCCATAGATACAATCACTATGAAAATAAAACGGCCTATAAAGGTCGTAATTGGTTCTGCTCAGGAAATCCGAAAGTCTATCGAGGTTGTTTATCACGGCTCTGATGTGGAGGAGCAGAGACTAAGGGAACTCGTACAGGGAGAAGTCAGCAGAGAAGAAGATGATGACGAAAGAGTTGAATCTATTCTCGAAGAAAGCGCCGATGCCGAAAGCGACAACGAAGCTATGGCTGGAAAAGCTCCGGTCATTCGGTATGTCGATATGCTGCTGAGCCAGGCAGTCAAAAGCAGGGCCAGCGATGTACATATTGAGCCGCAGGAAAAATCAATGATGGTGCGTATGAGAATCGATGGTATTCTCAGAGATATGGTGCCGCCGGCGAGAAACATGCAGGGTGCCATTCTCACCAGGATAAAGATTCTTTCAAAGCTTGACATCGCTGAACGCCGCCTGCCTCAGGATGGCCGCCTTAAAATAAGGGCGCCTAACAGGGAAATTGACGTGCGTGTCTCGACACTCCCCACCATATACGGAGAGAAGATTGTGATGCGTATTCTCGATGCTTCCTCTGCTTCACACAATATCGATAAACTCGGTATTGAATCACACCTGTTCGGCGTACTAAAGAACGCCCTGTCTCAGCCGCATGGAATTATGATTGTAACCGGACCTACCGGAAGCGGTAAAAGTACTACTTTGTATGCCTGCCTCAATTACCTTAAAGACCCCAGTTTGAATATAACGACCGTTGAGGACCCTGTCGAATACCGGCTTGCGGGAATTAATCAGGTGCAGGTAAAACAGGAAATTGAACTGGACTTTGCCGCCTGCCTGAGGTCCATTCTTAGGCAGGACCCGGATATTATTCTCATTGGTGAAATTAGAGATAAAGAGACTGTTGAGATTGCTATTAAAGCTTCACTTACCGGTCACCTTGTGTTAAGCACTTTCCACACAAACGATGCGCCAAGCGCATTGAGCCGCTTGAGCTATATGGGTATAGAGCCCTATCTCCTGGCTTCATCGCTTAATTTGATTATTGCTCAGCGTCTGGTGCGAAGAATTTGCGAGAAATGCAAGGAGCCGGTCGAGTTAAGTGAGAATGTTCTCAGGCGGCTTAAAGTTGATCCGGCCAGGTTGGCAAATGTTACTCTGTATAAGGGACGTGGCTGTAAGGCCTGCGGTAAAACCGGTTATTTCGGGCGAATGCCGATTTTTGAGTTTCTCGTCATGGATCATGAAATGCGCGATTTGGTCACGAATGGCGCCACAGAAATACAAATCAGAAACTTATCTCGAAAAAGAGGATATGGTGGACTTCTCGATAGCGGCGTGACTAAAATGCTCGAGGGACATACAACTGCCGAGGAGGTCCTTAGCGTGACGTTTAGTGATGATATTGGTGATATTGGGGTGGAACAGCAGGAAATGGCTGTTGCGGCTTCGGAGCAGGGTAAATAAGGGGCTCAAAAACGGACGTTAAAACGTCTTAACACGCCCCAGAGTCCTGAAAATGGCTTTGTGTTAAAGGCCGCCTTTGCCTGAGACGATGCTTTTATCATTGATTTTTAACACCTTTTGAAATGGACGTTAATCAGGAATTTATCGAATGAAGACTTTTAAATATAGTGCGTGTGATGCGACAGGTTCACGAAAAGAAGGACTCACACAGGCCAATTCACCAAACGATGTTATTTCTTGGCTTCGTGAGCGGGGATTGACGCCTGTCTCTATTCAGGAAATTGTCGAAGCGGTAAAGAGAGGACCGAAAAAACAACGACGCGGTAGAATAAAATCCGGGGATGTCGCTGCTCTTTGCTGGCAGTTGACGACAATGGTCGAAGGCGGAATTCCAATTACAACTGCAATAGAAACTATCGCCAGCGATATTGAAAACCTGCACCTTCAGGAAGTCCTCCACAGAATTCTCGATAAAATGAGAAAAGGGGAAAACTTCTCAGGCGGTATCGCGGAATTCCCAAAGGTCTTCGACCAGCTTTCTCGTGCTCTTGTTCTCGCCGGTGAGACCAGCGGTAATCTCCCGGGTGCTTTGAAAAGGGTGGCTGAGCATTTTGACAACAGGGACCGCTTAGGGAAAAAAGTGAAGGGCGCAATGGCTTATCCTATTTTTGTTATGTCTTTCATAATCCTCATCGTGATTTTCATTATGACTTTTATCATTCCGAGATTCCGTAATATGTTCGACCAGTTCGGAGGAGAATTGCCTGCCTTCACGAGGGCTTTTATGGGCTTTTATGACTTCATCCGTTACAATCTTCTTTTACTCATTGGTTCGGGCTTCGTGATGGTTAGTGTCTGTATTATTGTCTCAAGGACACCGAAGGGCCATTATTTCTTTTCAAAAATTGCCCTGCGCATTCCTCTGATGGGCAAAATCTTCAGCCAGGCATTTATTGCCGGGTTCTGCAAGACTATGGGCACTCTTTTGGCCGCCGGCGTCTCTGTGCTCGAAGTCTTCGACATCCTCACAACGATGACAAATAACGATATAATAAAAAATGCCGTTGTCAGAAGCAGGGAGCACCTCGTCCAGGGCTCGAGTCTTTCCCTGAGTCTGGCTACCGCTGGTTTCTTCCCGAATATGGTCGTGAAAATGATTCAGGTAGGTGAAGAAAGCGGTTCACTGCCACAGGTTCTCGATAGAACAAGTGATTACTACGAGCGAAAGGTCGACAGCACTATTACCACTGTTCTCGGCCTGCTCGAACCTATTATGATAGTAACGGTTGGAGGGATTGTATTGGTTGTTATCCTGGCACTGTACCTGCCGATTTTCTCGATGTCGGCCACGGTCAAATAAAACACCGGGAAATTCAGCCAACCTTATAAAGTCTCATCGAAATTAGGCCGATTTGTAGCGTAACGAATCGGGATTTTGTAATAAAACCGTTTTTTAGGAGAAAGCAAAATGAATAGCAGAAAAGGTTTCACGCTGATAGAGCTGATGGTGGTCATTTTCATCGTCGGTATTTTGGCTGCGGTCGCAATACCGATTATGCGTGGCCGAATCGATTCAGCAAAGTGGTCCGAAGGCAAGGCCGGTGCTGGTAGTATCCACACCGCTGCCCGCGCCTACGGTGCCGAAAAAGGACCCGCCTATACCTATCCCGGTACCGCGCTGTCCGATTTGGGCTTCAATGTTGTTGATGGTGCGCCTGGTGATGACCTCGATGGCAAATATTTCACCAATGAGGCCTATGCAGTCACGTTCAACGGTTTCAATGACTATCTCATCACTGTAACAGCGGCAAGCTCCCTAAGCACCGAGAAGCCAGTGTCCCCGTCGGTTATAACGCTTGATGAGAATGGTGCCTGGACAGAAACTCCTTAAGAATTCCTGCAACAAGTTACTTGGCTGATAACGTGAGTTAAAACCAGCAGGGCGGGGGCTCAATTGTCCCCGCCCTGAACTTTTTAAGATAGGTAGATTTGCTATGCTGTCAAAAAGGAACAAAAGAGAAAAGGCGTTCACGCTTATTGAGCTGATGGCGGTCGTCTTTATTATCGGAATTTTGTCCGCAGTGGCAATTCCGTATATGAGAGGACGAACCGATGCCTCAAAGTGGTCCGAAGCAAAGGCTATGGCAGGAAGCATAAAAACAGCCGCGCATGTCCATTGCATAGAAAATGGTTCTACTTATGATTACTCAGGAACTACTCTCGACGACCTTGGTTTTGTTTTGACACCGGGTGCCGGTAGTGGAGACCTTGATGGCAAATACTTCACCGACGAATGTTTCTCGATAAATTTCTCGGGATACAATAATTTCCTCGTCACTGTCGATGCCACACTTTCTTTAAGCGGTGAGCAGCCCGCCTCGCCAAGGCAGGTGACCCTTGACAACTTGGGTAATTTCATCGAGGTCCCATAATTTGTTCTTTTGCGGCATTTTGTTCTAACGCCTGTCGGTTGCCGTCGGCTTTCATTTTTATATAAGGGCTTGTCCTTTTTGCCTTTAGCTTCTTTAATTCTTATATTTTCTTAGGCTGTCTTTCACTAAGTTGGGGTGGGTCCGTATTTATTGGTTTCATAAAAATCGTGTTTTTAAGCGTTCAAAAAGGAATATGGATATAGCGATATCTAGGACTGTTAAATCGAATAGGGGATTGACAATAATAGAGGTGATGCTTGCGATGGCTATATTTATCATCGCAATCCTCGGAACATCCGCCTATCGATATAGTGCTGCGATGAACGCCCGCAAAGCAGACCTTCATACAACCGCCGCAAGAACGGCTTTATTGCTTTGTGAGGGATGGCGGGGCGTCAACGGCGTTACGTCTTACAATCCGGTTAATGAATATGGCTCGTGTTTGAATATAAGCACAAACACCGGCCCCGATGTCCCAACCGGTTTTACCTCGCTTGGAAGCTACAAGGTTGTCCTCGAAAATAACAATTATTACGTCACGATGTCCTGGAATAATATTAGCTCCGGACTCAGGGCCTTGAATGTAATCGTCAGTTGGGACCAGTCCGGAGAATCAGGTGCACTTGAAGATATTAATAAATCCTATAGTCTCACAACCTATGTTGAAAATCCGAGTTGATATACTTATCAGCATAAGCGTTGAAATGTGCGGATAAAAAATGACAAAGAAATTAAAAAATCGCCGGGGTTTGAGCACGATTGAGTTGATGGTTGCCTCTGTGCTTCTTATTGTCGCCGTCTTTAGTATTGCGGTTGTGCTCTCAGATAGTCAGCGCGGCTGGGATTCTATGTATAATCGTATCTACTCTGATGTCGTGACTGATAGTCACGTTGCCAGAAGAATGTTTGATGCTGTTGTGCGTAAATCGAGCAGTCAGGGATTTTCTCTGGATTCATCAGGAAACTGGGTTGAGGTCTGTTATTACGCAAGCGACAGCTCCGCTTCGCTCGACCGGTATGCACGTTTCCTCGTCGCCGGAACCAGTCTTTATGTCGAGTATGGCAGCCTCAATCCGAGGCAAACCCTGAACATTGAAACGGTTTGTGGAAATGTCTCTTCTTGTGTCTTTAAGAAAAGCGGGCGTTCTGTCCAGATGATGTTGACACTGAACAACAGTTCGGAAGAGTTGACCACAGTTACATCTGCTGTGATGCATAATTAACTATCCGGAGAGTGGAAAAATGAAACGTAAAAGCTCACTCAAAAAGACCCCAAAGGGGTCGGCATTATCTTTGATGATGTTGGTGGTTGCTTTATTAATGGCAGGGGGGGTGGCATTGATAAAGCTCGGTATGCATAGCCGTATGATGGCCGTTCGCTCGGTTACTGATATAACCGCCCGCTCCGCCGCCGATTCCGCACTTGCTTTTGCATTGTGCCAGATAAATGAAAATCTCGAATCTGGGACTTGGGACGATTCAGCCCTTCCAACTGCTGAAAATCAATCCCTCCTCAGTAGTGACGCGTATTTCGATTACGAAGTCACCAAAAATGGAAGCGTCTATCATATCCAGGGAACAGGAAGGGCCGGCTATAGCTCTCATACAGTGACCAGTTCCTTACGGCTTTACAGCCCTTTCGATTATGCGGTATTTGCTCGCGAAACCCTGGAGATGAAGAATGGCTCTCTTGTTGACTGGATTAATAATGATGCCAATGATTGGCCCCTGCAGGTCGGAACAAAAAGCACAAACACCGGTGCCGTAATCCTTAAAAACTCGACTACTATAAATGGTGATGTCGTTGTGGGAGTGGGGGCCGACCCTGAGGATGTAATCAATGCTCATAGTGGTGCCAGTTACAACGAGGCCTATTCATTAAGTTATGAACCAGCATTGCCCTCTGTCGTTGTTCCTGACTACCTTGATTCGATGTCTTCCGGCGGCGATATTAAAAACGATTTAACTATAAGCACCTCCGGAAAATACGATGACATAGACCTGGGCAACAACGAGGAACTCATAATAGATGAACCGGTCGAGCTTTATATTACCGGCGATATAACACTCGGCAATGGTGCGAAGATTATCATAGGCGGGGCTTCCGATACCGATAATGACGCTTCTTTGATTATTTATCTTGCCGGTGATTTGGACTGCAAAAACGGCTCTGAACTGAATAATGAAACTATGGATTCAACACGATTCGCAATCTATTGTCTGGATAGCTGCCAAAGCGTAGTGTTTCACAATAGCGCTAATTTTTATGGTGCCTTATATGCACCGAGTGCGGATATTGAGCTAAAAAATTCTGCCGATATTTACGGCTCGTTAGTCGGCAATACTATCATCCAGAAAAACTCCGCTAATATTTATTACGATGCTCTGCTAAGAGACAGGACCGTCAACGACAAAGCCGTGCAGTTTGTCATTAGCAGGTGGAGCGAGTAGCGGGTGCGTAAATTTGAGTTGTAGCGGGAGACCGTAAGAGATGAGGATGATAAAAACATTTTGCTTAAAAAGAAAAGGTTCAGTTTTGTCCCTGGTGGTTCTGGTGGCTGTTTTGCTGGTGATTGTTGGTTTGGGGCTCAATTGGCTTGGAATGAACGGTCGGATGTTGGCCGTGCGGTCTGCCTCTGATGTGGCAGCACGTTCTGCCGCGGATACTGCTATTGATTCTGCTATCGATCAATTAAATGAAAAGCTGAGAACAAAAACATGGGATGGTATACTCCCTTCTGTTTCGAATCAGGGGCTCCTTGGTAGTGACGCTACTTTCGATTATTCGGTGGGAATCAATAGTGGCTTATACACAATTCAGGGCACTGGAAGGGCCGGAAACGGAGTTCGGACAGTCAACTGTACCTTACGGCTTTACAGCCCCTTCGATTTTGCCGTTTTTGCTCGTGACTCTATCGAACTCAAAAATGGCACCGTGGTGGATTGGTACAACAATGATGCCGATGATTGGCCGTTGCAGGTTGGCACCAGCAGCACAAATGATGATGTTGTTATTCTTAAAAATGGAACGACCATCAACGGCGATGTTGTTGTGGGAATGGGCGGAAATCCTGATGATATAATCAATGATTCTGGCGCAAATATCACCGGCGATACCTATGCGATGAGCTATGAGCCGGAGCTGCCGTCAATTGCCGTTCCTTCTTCCCTCGATATATTGGCTTCCAGCGGCGATATCAGCAGTACTATGACTGTAAGTAGTTACGGCAAATACGACCAGATAGACCTCGGCAACAGTGAGGTTCTAACAATTGATGAGCCCGTTGAACTCTATATAACCGGCGATATCGACCTTGGCAATTCCGCTGAAATATGCATAGGCGGACCGTCGGATACGGACAACGATGCTTCTTTGACTATATATCTTGCGGGCAATGTGAATGGTTCAAATTCATCCGGATTTAACAATCTGACAACGGACGCACAAAAATTGACTATCTATTGTCTTGATAGCTGTGAAGATATTGTTTTTAAAAACAGCAGCGATTTTTACGGTGCAATATACGCGCCGAATGCGTCGGTTGAGTTGAAAAATTCCGCCGATGTGTATGGCTCGATTATTGCAGACACGTTTCTTTTGAAGAACTCCGCCACAGTTCATTACGATGCTTCACTGAGAGACAGAACTGTAAACGACGAAGCCGTCAGATTTGTTGTGCATAGGTGGAGCGAGTAGAGCAAGCACTTCTGATAAAAATTGAGGAAAGAGTCCCTGGGTTCGTTTTGTTTATATAAAAGAACTATGAGTATTAATAAAATAGCTCGATTGAGAACAGGTGATACCACGATTGTCTTTGTTGTGGTTTCTGTGGTCATTCTGTTCGCATTGGCCATCGGGCTGGTTATACTCGATTTCCATACTACTGCCTGGGCCGCCGATACGGCCTCGGAAATTGCCAGCCGTACTGCTGCTGATGCTGGTTTAACCAAGGCTTTGGCGGGTATGAATGATGCCCTGCGCACTCAAACGTTCGACAATAATACTCTTCCAGCCGTTCAAAACGAATGCCTTATCAACTGTGATGCTACTTTCAGTTACAACGTTACCGGCTGTATGGACGAGGGTTTCGGAATCTCCTCTGTCGGCCGTTCAGGTAAATTTACAAGAAATGTTCATGCGAAGCTCAGATTGAGTAGTGTTTTTGATAACCTGATGTATGCGGGCCAAATCAATCTGCTCGGTAATAATGTTATTATTGATTCGCCCAATTCGACGATAACCACCAACCCTCAGGGCGTAGGCCTTCATATTTCCAAAGATTCCGTCGTAAAGGCAAAGGTTAAAGAAGAATATTGGCCCCTGCGGCATATACTTCCGCCCTGGGATTCGACCTTTGAAATATCCAGGGGACCCATACAAAATAACTGGACTATTACTCCTCAAAACAATGGCCGATATGACTGCATAGACCTCAAAGCTCAAAAACTCACTATTGATGTTGCTGCGGATAATATTGCGCCTGTTGTTTTATATATAACGGGAAATGTCTCGCTTGATGAATCAAGTGAGCTGGAAATTAAAAACGGCGCCTCCCTTGTAATGTATGTCGACGGCGACGTAAGTGTTCTTAATTCCAGTCTCGTCAACGTGAATTCGAAAATTTCTGATAACCTTCTCATCATCGGCTGTAATGACGGCTCAAAATTCGTCCTTCAAAATAACGTTTATTTTTACGGAATTATTTATGCTCCCGAGGCTGATGTAACTCTTAAAAACTATGTTGAATATATGGGTTCAATTGTTTCGAAAACAATTTTAATGGATAGTAATATTCAAATGCGGCACAACGATAACTTTCTTACTGCTTCGTATCTGGATTTTCCTGCTAAGTTCGTCGTGCAGCGTTGGTGGCAGGGGAAACAATGGTAGATTGCATGTTAAAAGGCTGCCGGCATGGTTGCTTTCCGTCTGTTCGTCAGGCAGGCGGAAATTGCCGCTGTCCTTTTTCATTTTGGGCCTTTAGGTCCTGATGTAAATCACCAATTGTGTTGCCGTTGATAATCTTTCACAACGGCCGATAACTGCCGGGGGGGACTTTTTGTTTTAATTTCATGAGCGATACGTCAACATTACTACCGTTTTGGGCGTCATTAAAGAGCCCTGATTCTGGCCATAAAGCGCCTTTAGGTCTCTTTGAGAAGATGATTATAGGACGCATCGCTCGGCCGAAAGCTCCACTCGCAGCCGATAGCCACTTATTACAATTTCTATGTAAAACGCACTGTCTATTGAGTCGATGAAGGGATTGCGTTGAATATTGAATCACATAGACAGTTGTGTTTGTGGAAAGTGTCTTTGCGCTCGTTCGTCTAAGAAAGGGCTGGTCTGAAAATATTATGAAGTTTGATTTCAAAAAGCTTCTTGGCTTCAGAAAGTACGATATTTTGGGTCTGGATATCGGCTCGTCCTCCGTAAGATTGGTACAGCTTGAAAAAGATAACGGTGCTTATACCGTTGTCTCAGCCGGAATGGTTGAAATTGAGCAAGTCGATGATAATCCTGACCAGAGAGAAGCCAATACCATTAAAGCAGTCCAGAAATGCATGGATTTTGCTAATGTGAGAACTCGAAGGGTTGTTTGCAGCGTCTCAGGACCTGAGGTCGCCGTTAGGCACTTCGAGTTTCCTCCGTTGGAACGTGAAGCTCTTGAAGGTGCTGTACGTTTGGAGGCGGCACAATTATGTCCTTTCAATATCGATGAAGGTGTTGTTGATTATCAGCTCATGCCCAGCCAGGAAAATGAAAATGTTCTGATTGGGGTCCTGGTCGCGGCTCCAAATGGTGTTGTACACCGTAAACAGAGAATTGTCGAAAAGTCTTCCTTAAGTTGTGTGTTAATGGATTGTGATGGATTGGCGCTGCTCAATTGTCTTGCCGCCAGCAAAAAGGATGATAAACCGATAAGCAGTTATGTTGTCCTCGATATCGGCGTTTCCTGTACAATTCTTGCAATTATGAGTGAAACGGGACTGCCCTTCGTGCGAACTCTGCCATACGCCGGAAATGATATTATCGAATCTATTGCTGAACAAAACAGCGTAAGGCCCGACATCGTTAGAAATGATATTTATGCTTCTGAGCAGCCCACAATACCTCGCGAAAAACTTCTCGTTGACCTTGAAAAGGCGTGTAAAAAACTAATAAGTGATGTCTCGCAGACTCTCCGTTACCACAGCACACGCGATAAATCTTCGCCTGCTGAGCAGGTTTTGGTCTGTGGAAGCTTCGGTATGGTAAAAGATGTAGTGGATATACTCAATAAACACTTGTTCATTGATGTAAACTTGTGGAATCCTTTTGACACTATGAAATGTAATGTTAACAGGCAGTGTTTAGATGTTATTCAGCAAAAAGGTCCCGGTATGGCTGTCGCCGCCGGACTTGCTATGAGGTCTATCTGAATATGTATCAAATTGATTTGCTAAAAGGACAGGGACTTCCGGTAAAGACGAAACCGCAGCACGTCGTAATTATTGTTATGGCGTTCGCTGTCCCTATCATTGCAGCGATATTTATGGTTACAGGTTATGCAAAAAATAAAGTCGTTATTTCGATTCTGAACCAGAATATAAAAACTGTCGAACAGCAAATACAAAAATATGATTATGCCCTGAAGTACACCGAGGCATACGAAAATGAAAAAGCCGCTATCAATGCCTGTATCGCAGATGTTTCTGCTTCGATTGGAAGACATATTCAGTGGTCGCCAATACTGGTGGTCCTCGTGGAAAATCTTCCCGATTCCGTCGTCCTCACCAGTCTCGATATAAAACAGTACTCCGTAAAAAGAAAAGTGCCGGCGAAAGATAATCCCGAAAAAATGATTGATGTAAGCGTCCCTGCAAGAACTCTCAAAATGAGAGTCAGCGGAAGTCCGAATTATGATTGTGATTCAGAGGTTAAACAGTTTCGTGAAAGAATGAAAGCCTCAAAGGTCATCGGGCCGAAGCTCGAAGATATTGTCATCGCGTCGCAGGGAAGAGATACCCTCGATGGATATGATGTTGTTACGTATGACATAGAATGCATTTTCAAGCCACATATATAGTGAGTCATTATGCGTGAATATAAAAAATATCTTATGGCCTTGGGTATTGTTTGGGCGGCTTCTACTGTCCTGCTTGGCTTGTTCTTTTATTTCGTAGTTTCTCCGCAGCTTGCTGTAAAAAAACAGCTTAATGAAAGATCGGACCAGGCAAAGAAAAAGTACGAGCTGGCTATTGTTGCTGCACAGGAGGAAAGTAAAAACAAGCTCGCCGAAGAGGTAGCGGCTCTGAAAGCTAAATTGGGTGATTATATCGTTGAGTTCGAGGATTCTACGAATCTCACCTTTGATATAAGTCGTATCGCCGCTGAAAAACAGGTCGATTCCTTTACTGTCAAAACTACCGATGGAAGCAAGAGTCAGGACCAGCTTAATTCAAAGAATCTGCAGGAAAACCGCATTGATATATCATTTTCGTCCGATTACAGAAAGTTTGCGTCCTTTTTGAACGCGCTGGAAAGGCATAGTCCCGTCATTTTTGTCGATAGATTCAAGCTTACTCGCGGTGACCCTACTTCGCATAAAGTGGATATGGACCTTTCGATATTCGTCAAAAAAAGAGAAAAGGGATAACTGAAAACGGGGGCTAATAATATACAAAACATTCGGTTTAATGAATTTTATAAACCGATTTTTGGATAACTAAAATGAGAGTAATAGCAATAGCTAATCAAAAAGGCGGATGCGGAAAAACGACCACTACGGTCAATCTTGCCGCCGCATTTGCGCAGAAAGGTCATCGAGTCCTTGCTGTCGACCTCGACCCGCAGGGCCATACCACCATCGGGCTCGGTCGAGACCCTGAGTCGTTTGAAAAAACTATTTATGATGCTATTGTTAATCCTGATGTGCCGATAGCGAGTATCATTGTTCCAAGCAAAACTCCTAATATCGACATTGCTCCGAGTAATGTTCTGTTGTCTGGCTCAGAGCTTGACCTCGGCGCTGTCGCCGGAAGAGAATTTATGCTCAGCGAGCAGTTCAAAACCGTACAGGACCGTTATGATGTATGTGTTATCGATTGTCCCCCGTCACTCGGCATACTTACTCTTAATGCTCTTATTGCCAGCACTGATTTAATCGTCCCTGTGCAGGTTCACTACTATGCCATGGAGGGGCTAAAGCAGTTGTTCGAAACCTGTGAAATCATTCAGGATCACTTCCATCCCTGCACAGTGAAAATTACTGGCCTGCTCCTTACCTTTGTTGAGGACCGTTTGCTTTTCACAAGGCAGATTTCTCAGCAGATGCGTGAGTTCTTTGGCGAGTTGGTTTTTGATACTGTCATTCACAGAAACATCCGTCTCGCTGAAGCACCCAGTTCCGGAGAGAGCGTCCTCAGTTACGCTCCAGAAAGCAGGGGGGCTAAAGAATATTTGACGCTCGTCGATGAAATTCTTCACGGCAGAAATCATGTCGTAGATATAAACAAAGGAATGACCGATAAGGTTGATGAAATTGAAAGTGTTCTCCCTAAGGATCCGCAGATGTCCTCCCCTGATTCACAGCAGAATACTGAAAGTCAACCTTCGGATGTAGTGACTCCTCAGCAGCAATCACCTTCGCAGGATATTGAATCACAGCTTGCTCCGCAGGTCGATGCCGCCGAAGGGCCTCAGCAGCAACAAAATCAACCTTCGGATATCGAGTCTCCTCAGCAGCAATCGCCTTCGCAGGATATTGAATCACAGCTTGCTCAACAGGTCGATGCCATAGAAGGTTCTCAGCAGCAACAAAATCCGCCTGATTCTCAAACACAATCAGGCGAGACCGATACTTCGGTGGAACAACAGCCGGTTCTTAACGCTGTCTCCGGCAACATGAACGACACCGGCTCAACGGGGGAGGTCAACAATGGCTAAAAGGAAAGGACTGCATAAAGCCGTTTCGAAGATTTTCACCGGTATCCAGATACCCAGGAAGAGTGACCAGGATAACGAAAAAGAACCTCTTGCTTCAAACACCGCTCAGCAGGCGCCACCCCAGAGGATTCCGGAGACAAAACAAGAGGATTTGCAGCCTTCAGTGGTAACTCTTACACAGCAGGATCTCGAATCCGAATTTGACCAGGAATCTCTGCAGCAGATAGCTACCGGAATCCTTGATGATGAGAAAGTAACTGAATCGGCCGCTGAGGAAACGGTTAATGAAGTGATTTTGAATGAGGACTTTGACGAACAGATTCCTGATGATGTTGTGGCCCAGGATATTGATGATGAGACCTTTGAAGAGCAGACCGATGACGCGGCTGTTACTGAAGTGGTTCTTGATGAAACCATCGACCAGCAGACGATTGAAGAAGAGTTTGCTGAACAGCCCGACACAGAAATACCGGTCGATGAGACCGTCAGCGAAACGCCTGTAGATGAGGCAGTCGTCGAAATACCTGTAG
>CAYLYB010000058.1:0-16848 GCA_964387605.1 uncultured Pirellulales bacterium
TAATCAGGCACAGATTTTTTACTGAATTTTTGAAAAAAGTCAAGGCAAGTATTTCGCCAGATACGAGCGTCTTTTTGCTGGGTTTCCAATTTTGACCTGACGTGTGAGTATTGTTCGGGGTCGATTTTGCCTTCGAGCGACTGCCATTTTTCGAGCATTTTATCGACATAAGCCGTGCCCTGATAGTATTTATAGCAAAGCTCGTCCCAAAGTGTTCTGCCTGATTTCATTTTACGGTCCCAGGGGACGTGATGAAACCAGAGCAGATATTTTTCGGGGCAGGTATCGATATTATCGAAGGTTTCTTTCAGGGGCGAGAAGTATTGGGCGACGGCGTTGCTGCCGGTTGATGAGCGGTCGAAGCCGAGACCATTGGCGTCGGCGCGATGATAATATACGCTCGTCCAGTCGGGCCGGCCGGTGTTGTGGTGAGGACCGGGGCCGTAATGAAAGCCGGGCTGCATAATATGGTGAAGCCCCAGTGGGGTCATATAATCGATGCAGGCCTCCCACGAGCCCATCATCATCGATTTTGCCGTCGCGATAACATCAGCGTCATTGCTTATGGTTGCCCTAATCCATTCGTCGGCGATTTGTTCGGCGGTGAGTGTGTGGTCCCAGGCGAGCCGACCGAAGGCGAACCAATTTGCCTGGGCAATTAAGTGGCCGCACCAGTTCCGGTCGCCGCCGGTATTTGCCACGCCGGCAATTCCCGTCATAGAATAGTTTTGCAGCGAGCCGTCGATAATTGAGGCGAGCGTCGAGCCGGTGCCTTTGGCGTATGTATCGAAATCGAGATACTCTTTCCACATCGGGGCAAGATATACAAGATGCTTCGAATGGCCGAGGTATTCCTGTGTGATTTGCAGTTCAAGCATTAACGGCGTTTTCGGCATCGCGCCGAACAATGGCTGGACCGGCTCACGGGGCTGAAAATCGAGCGGGCCATTTTTGGCCTGCACGAATACATTTTTCGAAAACTTACCGTCGAGCGGAACGAATTCCTTGTATGCACGCTTGACACGGTCGGGGTCGGTATCGGGAACATAGACAAACGCCCTCCACATAACGATGCCATTATACGGGGCAAGGGCTTCTGCGAGCATATTGGCGCCGTCGGCGTGCGTTCTGTTGTAATCCTGCGGTCCTGGCATTCCTTCGGAATTGGCCTTGACTAAAAAGCCGCCGAAATCGGGTATCAGCTCGTAAATCTCTTTGGCCTTATCCTTCCACCATTGCCTGACGTTGGGGTCCAGCGGGTCTGAGGTTTTCAGGTCGCCGATGCCGCCCTTTCGTTCGTTCATTGTGAATTTCGCCGATATAGGCGAAGAGAAATTTACCGAAAGGAATACTCGAATGCCATAGGGTCGAAAGATATCAGCCAGCTTCGCCACCTTTACGAGATATTCCTTTTTGAGTATGGCCGGGTTGGCGTTGACGTTATTCAGGACCGTCCCATTGATGCCAAGCGAGGCATTCGCACGGGCGTAATCGATATAGCGGGAATCAATTTTTCCCGGCAGCTCGTGCCACCTCCAGAGCGATTTGCCCGCGTAGCCGCGTTCGATGGAGCCGTCGAGATTGTCCCAGTGGTTGAGCAGGCGATATTGTATTTTCGGCTTCGAGACGATGTCGAGATTATCGATTGGCTGATTGGTCTGAATCAGCCGTAATAAATGAAACGTGCCGTATAACAGGCCGATATCTTCGTTGGCGGTGATGACCAGCATTTCCATCCCGTCTATTTGAGCCGATTTGATTATAAAGCCATCACTGCCGAGGGTCGCGAGCGCCGCATCGCAATCGAGCTTTTTAACTAAATCGCAATTGCCGGGCGTCCCGACTGCAAGCATCCCGCCCTTGCTGAATATTCCCCTTCCCGTATGCACTTCTTCGCCGAACAGGCCTTTTAATCCCGCCTTCAATTCTTCTCGTATTATTTCGCAGGTCGGGGAATCGCCGAAGACGTCATAATGGGAAATTTCCTGTTTATAGGTTTGCAGCTTTTGCGGGTCGCTGATTTTGTCGTATTTTAGCCACAGCCGATAGCCGTCGTCGGCTAATACCGTATAGCCGAGACAGCACTGAATAAGGCATATAATAAGAATAACGCCCTTGTATTTCATAGCCGCAGCATAATAATGGGGCAAAAGCGAATATGCAACTGATTTTCACTCGCCGCAGGCAGGATTTACCCTCTTAACATCCCTTCTTCAGGGAACTTTTGCACTCAATCATTGTAGATAGGAAATTCAATATCGGATATTTTTACACTGCTTTTGTCTTGCGTATCACAGAGACTGCACGCTAAAATTTGCGGCTGGAAGATACAACTGCAGATAACATACTATGTGATGGAAATGCGAAAGAACAAACGTTTCACTATTGACACGGAACACACAAGCAGCGGGATAGTCAGCTAAATCGGAAAGGAGCGAATAAATGAGCAAAGAACCAAAAAAACTAACCACCACAGCCGGTATTCCGGTACCTGATAATCAAACGTCTTTGACTGCCGGCGAACGAGGGCCCACACTTTTGCAGGACCACTATCTGCTCGAGAAACTGTCTCACTTTAACAGAGAACGCATCCCTGAGCGGGTTGTGCACGCTAAAGCCGCAGGCGCACACGGCACTTTAACTGTTACAAATGACATCACGAAATACACAAAGGCAAAGCTGTTCTCCGAGATAGGCAAGAAAACAGAGATGTTCGGCCGGTTTTCCACTGTTGCCGGGGAGAAAGGTTCGGCGGACACGGTTCGCGATGTCAGGGGCTTTGCTCTGAAGTTCTACACAGAGGAGGGCAACTGGGATATGGTCGGCAACAACACGCCGACTTTCTTCATACGGGACGCAATTAAGTTCCCGGATTTCATTCACACGCAGAAACGCGACCCCCAGACGAATGTTAAAGCGGACACGCCGCAATGGGATTTCTGGTCACAAGTTCCGGAATCACTGCACCAGGTTACAATCCTGTTTTCCGATAGGGGTATTCCGAAGGGCATTCCATTTATGAATGGTTACGGAAGCCACACCTATAGTTTCATCAACGCCAAAAACGAACGCTTCTGGGTAAAGTTCCATTTCAAGACACAGCAGGGTATTCAGTGCTTTATGCAGGAAGAAGCGGACAAGATTGCCGGCCAGGACGCCGACTATCATACTCATCAGTTGTTTGAGGCCATAGTAAAAAAGGAATATCCCAAGTGGACTTTCTCCGTTCAGATAATGCCTGAGAAAGAGGCGGAGAACTATCGATGGAATCCATTCGACCTGACCAAGGTTTGGCCGCATAAGGATTACCCGTTAATCGAGGCCGGCGTGCTCGAATTGAACAGAAATCCCCAAAACTATTATGCTGAAGTTGAGCAGGCGGCTTTTTCTCCGGGAAACGTTGTCCCCGGCATTTCTTTTTCGCCGTGCAAGATGCTCCAGGCGAGAATTGTCTCCTATGCCGACGCTCAACGCTATCGTCTGGGCGTAAACTTCGAGCGACTGCCGATAAACTGCCCTCATGCCGCAAAAGTGAATAACTATCAGCGCGACGGGAAGATGAGATTCGACGATAACGGCGGGCCTTCACCAAACTACGAGCCGAACAGTTTCGGCGGGCCGAAAGCAGACCCTGCTTACAGGGAGCCGCCTCTGAAAATCTCAGGCGATGCCGACTGGTATGAGCAAAAAAGAGGCGTTGATGATGATTATGTCCAGCCGGGAAACCTTTATCGACTGATGCCCCCCGATGAACAAAATCGGCTGATACAAAATATCATCCGCTCTCTAAAAAACGTGCCCAAAGATATCCAGAAGAGAATGGTGGAGCATTTCCGTAAAGCGGATAAAGACTATGGCAGCGGAATTGCTAAAGGCCTGGGATTATCCTGATGCTCCTTTCGCTATCGCCTTGCGTTTGAAACGATGCCTGTCGCATGCGCAGTGTTCAGAGCGTCTTGCCGGCGTAATCCTGCGCGCGGAATAGTTGGCCGGTTGTCCCACCGTCAATCAGGGCCGGCACCAGCGAAGCGTCGAACTGCTCATCCGGCGGCCCTCACATTTTGCCCCCCGGTAAAGTGCGCTTCGTTCAATGATTATAAGCTTCGCACGGCAACCTCGGCCAAGGTCAGGCCATCGCTTTCGGCTGATATGGTAATCTGTCCCTTTTCGCCCTCTTTTGTCCGGAGAATCAACATCGCCTTTCCAAAAAACAGTTTGTGAGTATCATTCTGGAATGGCTCTAATGAGAGCGGATTGCCGTTGCCTATGCCCGCTATTTCGGCGGGGCCGGCGATTTTGAATTTAATTAAATTATCCGCGAGTGGACATAATGTATCATTCGCATCGAGCACCTCGACCAGAACGTAGCAGAGGTCTTCGCCTGATGCAAAGAGCTTGTCCCTGTCGGGAGTGAGGCGGATTTTGGCTGGTTTGCCTGCTGTTCGCATAACGGCCTGGCCGATTTCTTTGCCGTTTTTATACGCTACGGCCTTCAGCTCGCCGGGCTGATAGTTCACGTCGTTAAAACAAAGGCGATACTTATCGATAACGCCATAGTAGGATTTATCCGTGATTTCTTTGGCCTTGGTTTTTCGGCCGAGTGATTTGCCGTTTAGGAAAAGCTCGGCTGAATCACCGTTGGTATAAACATAGACGGGGACGTTCTGACCGATTCGGTCGGGCCAGTTCCAGTGAGGCAGGATGTGGACAGTGGTCGTATCGGGCCGCCAGTAGCTGCGGTAGAGGTAGTAACGGTCCTTGGGGATACCGCAAAGGTCAACTATGCCGAAGTATGAGCTTCGAGCGGCTTTTGAGTAAGGAGTCGGCTCGCCGAGATAATCGAATCCGGTCCAGACGAACTCGCCGGCGACGAAACTGTCTCTTTCCATAAGCTCGAATTCGCGGTCGGCGATGTCGGACCAGCTTGCGGAATTGCGGTCGTATGAATCGACCTGCAGTTGTTTGGAATATTGTTTCTTACCTTCCCTGAGCGGCAGTTCGTAAAAACCGCGGGTGCTAAGCGCCGAGGCGGATTCACTATAGATTATCGGTTTGTCGGGATATCGCTCTCTATACCGGCCGTATCTTCGGCCGTAATTCCAGCCGGTCAGGTCCAGTGCGTCAAACATTGAGCGAGAGGCAAAAGAAGGTATATGGCAGGCCAAACCAACGGGGCGAGTGGGGTCGTATTTTCGGAAGAAATCGCTCATAAATTTCACACGTTCCGGTGTCAAGCCTTCCGGATTGAGCTGCTCGGCATTAGCATTGATTTCGTTGCCGATTGACCAGACGACAACACAGGGGTGATTTCGGTCCCGCATAACCAGGTTTCGAATCTGCTTTTCGCCATATTGTTCGAGCGGCGGCTGACCATTGATACGGTCGGCGGTTTTGTCCCATTTATCGAAGCACTCATCCCAGACGACAAATCCCATCCGGTCGCAAAGCTCAAGCAGTTCGGGGGCCGGCGGATTGTGACTGGTGCGAATGGCGTTTACGCCCATATCGCGCATAATTTCGAGTTGGCGCTGCATTGCGCGCGTATAAAAACACGCACCAAGCGGACCATGGTCGTGATGCAGATTAACTCCTTTAATCTGGACCCTGCGGCCATTGAGATGGAATCCATCGTCGGCTGTAAAACGAAACGTGCGGATACCGAATCTGCCGTTTTCTTTATCCAGAAGTTTATTGCCATCGAGAGCAATTACGATAAAGGTATAAAGTTTCGTGTCATTAATATCCCATCGGAGGGGATCTTTCACAACGAAAGACTTATCTATATCAGACGAGCCGCCCGCTGGAACAGTGATGTCACTTTTATCCGTTACGACTGCGCTTCCGCGGGGATGCAGCAAAACATATTCTACGGTAATATTCGAGTTTGCATCTGTGTGATTTTCGATTGTCGAGCGAATACGAACGGTTGCGGAGGTATCGTTTGCTTCGGGAGTTGTAATAAACGTTGCCCAGTGCCCCAGATGAATCGGTTCGCAGATTGTCATTGTCACTTTTCGATAGATGCCTGCTCCGGGATACCATCTTGTGCCGTGATTTTTCGTATCGACACGAACGGCGATTACATTTTCTTCGCCGAATTTAATATAGGGCGTGGCATCGACTCGAAACGACATATATCCGTAGTCCCACTCACCTGCGAGTTGGCCATTGATATAGACCTTCGGAAACGCCATCACTCCGTCAAAATCAAAATATACCCGTCGGCCTTCATAACCTTTATTGATTGTAAAGCTCTTTCGATACCAGCCGACACCCCACCACGGCAACTTGCCCGCATAGCCGTCATCATTGGGATTAAATGGGCCTGCGATTGCCCAGTCATGGGGCAAGCGAACCGGCTGCCATTTCAAATCGTCATAATCAACCGCCTGGGCCCCCAACAAATCGCCTTTTCTGAATTTCCAGCCGGTATTGAAATTTGTCTCATAACGGCCGTCTAGAACCGATTCAGGCCTGTCGGCAGAATAACTGATAAAAGGGAATATCAGGGAGTTCGCTATGATAACTGCCAATACGAATCGTAATTTTGAGCTCATTTTTCCTTCTCCGTCAACTTTTTAGGTTTCGATTACGTTATACAAAACAGCAACATATTGCGGTTTTTTTTTCACTATGCAACAGTTTTCTGATAATGAGACCCCGCGACAAGCTGAACGGAATATATATAAGTTCTTATATGGAAAGGATTTAAATAAGCATCCTTGACTTTTGGGACCTTTCGGGTTATACTGATAATGAAGCCACACTCTAACTACGCCTGCAAGCGGGGTATATAAATGGCAGGCGGAACTGCGAAGGAGAAGAGAGAGATGAAAAGTATCTGGTTCCTCGCCCCCCTTCTGGCTATCGGTATATTTTGTGCGCCGGTAATCGGAGCCAATATCAGCGTAACTTATTCAATCGATACCGAAACTGACAGGACGCCAATCAGCCCTTACGTTTACGGCACAAACTATCGCAGCGGCCCATTTTTCACAATAGCCAGAAGCGGCGGAAACCGCCTGACGGGCTACAACTGGGAAAACAACTTCTCGAACGCGGGCAGTGATTATTTGCATCACAGCGACCGCTATCTCGTGCAGAGCCTGCCCTGGGAGCAGCAGACCATACCGGGAATTATGCTGAATACCTTTCGTGATTACTGTATCGCCAATAATCAGGCCTCTATTGTGACACTTCAAATGGCCGGCTATGTATCCGCCGACGATTATGGCACGGTCGATTACGCAGACAGGGCGCCGTCGTCAAGATGGAAAGAGGTCGTTTATGCTAAAGGGACGCCATTCTGCAGTCCATATTATCAGCCAAACACATCCGATGATTACGTTTATATGGACGAGTGCGTTAATTTCTTAGTCAATGAATATGGCAATGCATCCACATCAACCGGCGTAAAATTCTACTCCCTCGACAATGAGCCGGCACTCTGGTCCGACGGCTCCGACGGAGCCACGCATCCGCGGCTGCATCCGGCCAAGCCGAACTGTGTTGAAATTAAAACGAACAGCGCTGCCTTATCTGCCGCAGTAAAAAATGTTGACCCATACGCACAGATTCTCGGACCCGTCCTCTACGGATTTGCCGCTTATCTCGACTTCCAGGGCGCATCCGACTGGAGCACAGAGGGAAGCGGATACGAATGGTTCATCCAGTATTACCTGGACAAAATGGAGGCGGCCTCTTCTTCGGCTGGAAAACGTCTGTTGGACATCCTCGACGTCCACTGGTATCCCGAGGCACAGGGCGACGGCCAGCGTATCGTATTCGGCTCACCCCCCTACAGCCAGGCAAACGCCGAGGCGAGAATGCAGGCGCCGAGAACACTGTGGGACCCGGATTACGTCTATCCTAACGGCGAAACAAGCTGGATTAATCAGTCGTGGTTCGCGCAATATCTGCCGCTGATACCAAGAATTTTAGATGATATAAGCACGTATTATCCCGACACCAACCTGGCGTTCACAGAGTTCGATTACGGCGGAGCAGACCATTACTCAGGAGGCATTGCCACGACGGACGTGCTGGGCATATTCGGAAAATACGGCGTGTATATAGCAACCTACTGGGGAGGCGGCACATATACGGACGCTGCGTATAAAATTTACAGGGATTACGACGGTTCGGATTCAACCTTCGGCGATACGAAGGTAGAAGCGACAATGACGGACAAGGTAAACAGTTCAATATACGGCTCGGTATTCAACGGCAATGATTCGGAGCTGCATATGATTGTTCTCAATAAAAATTTCGACGACACAATCACCGGCACATTCAATATCAACAGCCCGCAAAGCTTCGGGCAGGGCAGGGTCTGGAAATTCGACGACAGCAGCTACAACATCACCGAAACAACCTCAATAAGCAGTATCACATCCAACACCTTCACATATAGCATCCCGCCTTTGACGGTGTGCCATATTGTGCTGCAGGCAGAAACAGATTGCCCTGTTGGCGACCTTGATGAGGATTGCGACGTGGACCTTAATGATGTCGATATCTTCTGCGACCAATGGCTCAATACCGATGACTGCTCGTCCGACCCCGACTGCGCAGACTTAGACGGCATCGGCGGCGTTGATTTTATCGATTTTGCCCTGCTGGCACAGGATTGGCAACCCTGATACGAAGGTAAACGAAAATTTATTGCAGAAAAACAAAGGTTCAAGGCGAATAAACCATTGGAAGGTGAATAATGGCTAAGAGGGTATTCCAGAACTCAGGGCCGGCAATTTTGATACTATGCCTGCTTTTTGCCCAGGCGGCAACCGCACAAAACATCGTAACAAATCCCGGCTTCGAACCAGGGACTACAGGCTGGTCCGGTTTCGGCTGCAGCATCTCCACATCGACGAGCGTATATCACAGCGGAAGCCGAAGCGGATACGCCTACAGCAGAGGCGGGACCTGGAGCGGATTGATACAATCAATGAAGGACAAAATGGTTGACGGAGAGACTTATACGATTACTGCCTGGATGCGGCTTGCGAATGCCGACAGCAATCAAATTGCCGCGACCATAAGGAAAATCGATGACGACGGCACACATTATTACCGCATCGATACCGCCACGGGACGTAATGACCGTTGGACGCTGCTGGCGGGCAGTTTCACACTAAATGAGGTAGGAGAACTAACGGATCTGGACCTTTACTTCGAAGGGCCTGAAGGAGACATCAATTATTATCTCGACGACGTTTCGGTATTGCCTCCCGACCCGGAGCCTGACCCGAATGCCACAGGGATAGTGGATGTAAATATCATTTATCAGGAACTTGACGGTTTTGGGGCGGCAGGCGGCTGGTATGAAGGCTGGTTAGTGGCGCACCCTCAGAAAAGCCAGATTTACGATGTCATCTTCGGCCAGCTTGGCCTCGATATTTACAGGATTCGAAATACCTACGATATCAGCACCAATTATATGGTTGATACAGAAGAAATCGTTGAGGCGGCGGAAACATCTTTGGGCTATCCGATAAAGATAATGATTTCCTCCTGGTCGCCGCCTGCTTATCTGAAGAGCGATGCGAACACGGTAGGCGGAACACTCGATAAATATCCCGCCGGCGGATACAAATACGCTGAGTTTGCAACGTGGTGGGCAGACAGTCTGGAGGAATGGTCAGACATTTATGGTATAGATGCTGACTATATAAACATACAAAATGAAGTAGAATACATAGCAGTCTGGGACAGCTGCAAGTTTACCCCGACCGAAACAGCAGAATGGGCCGGTTACGACGAGGCCTTCGAGGCGGTATATCAGGAGCTTGATTCGCGAATGTCAGAGCCGCCGAAAATGCTCGCCCCTGAAACCGCCAATATCGGCAATTGCGAGCCATATATCGACGCGCTCATAGACATTAACCACGTGTATGGCTACGCTCATCATCTCTATGGGGATGGTGATTTCAATCATCCTGATTCTTTTGTCCCTGTTATGGAGAGTTTTGCCGAACACTGCGGCTATAAGCCGTTGTTACAAACGGAATATTCAAGCAACGGTGACTATGCGAACTTCAGTGGCGCATTGTCACTTGCTCAGCTTATGCACAGCAGTATCGTAGTGGAGGGAGTCAGCGCCTATCTGTATTGGGATTTATTCTGGGCAAACGGAGGACTTGTAACATTAGACAATCCGTGGTCCGGCAATCCGAGCTATACCATCAACGATACTTATTACGCATTCAAGCAGTATTCGGCATTTACGAACCCCGGCTGGCGTCGCGTCGAGGCATCAACCGATTCGACAGGTTTGCGAATATCGGCCTTTAGAAGTCCTGACAACAATGAGATGGCAATTATAATCATCAACAAATCAGAAGTAGAAATAAGCCTGTCTCTTTCATTAGGGGCCTGTTCGATAACAAGTTCTGCGGTTTATCGAACGAGCGAAACAGAACACACCGCTTATATAGGCACTTTCAGCACATCGGGGCCAATAACAGTTCCCGAAGAATCAATCACAACTATCAGTCTAACCGGGGATTTCTCTCCCAATTATACGACCTGCGAGCAGGTGCTGGCGGGCGGCTACAGACTTACATCGGATATAAACGGCGATTGTTACGTTGATTATTACGACCTTGAAATAGTAGCTTATTATTGGCTCTATACCAACTGTGGTTCTTACGCCAACTGCGACGGTGCTGATTTTGACCCGACAGACGGCACAGTTGACCTCTTCGATTTTAGCGATTTCGCCGTAGAGTGGAAGTCGTGTAACGACCCTGAGGATCCAGGCTGTACTCAAAACTGGTAGAAAGAAAATAATTTATTTATGAGAAGAAAAAAATGACTGCAAAAGGATTTTTCAAATGCATTTTTTGTATCACAACTATGTTATTAGCCCAAGGCTTTGGCGCCACTAATCTTATTACAAATCCCGATTTCGAATCGGGCACGTCCGGCTGGACAGGTGTCGGCTGCGACTTTTCGTCATCGACGAGCGAACACAGAAGCGGCAGCAAAAGCGGATACGCCGACAACAGGACAAACACGTGGAGCTCAATAAGACAATCGATGCTGGGCAAAATGGAGGCGGGAAAAACCTATCGGATTTCCGGCTGGATGAAACTCGAAGGGGCATCGAGCGACAATATCAATATAGCTTTTGTAAAAACAGATGACAGCGGAACACACTACCCGTGGATTGATTCGGGAACAGGATATGACGACCAATGGACGGAACTTAAGGATTATTATACCCTCGATGTAAACGGGACACTGACACAACTGGACCTTTACTTCGAAGGCCCGGCAGTGGGAGTAAGTTACTACTTAGACGACGTCAATATCATCGAGATGGGCGACTGGAAGGAAGATGCCGACGCAAGGATTGAACAATATCGAAAAAGAGATGCAAAAATTACAATAGTTAATAAATTGGGACTCCCAATCGAAGGCGTCGAGGTTGATATAAACCAGGTGAAGCACCGCTTCGCATTCGGTTCCGCAATAAGCACTTATCAAATGAGCAATACCGATTATCTGAATTTCTTCAAAGACCATTTCGAGTGGGCAGTGTGTGAAAACGCCTCCAAATGGTATCACACAGAATACACCCAGGGAAATGTTAACTACACGGATGCGGATGAAATCTATAACTGGTGCTCGACGAACGGCATTACTATGCGAGGCCATTGTTTATACTGGAGTGTTCAGAGCGCAGTCCAGGACTGGATACAGGCGCTGTCTTACGCCCCCCTTCCCGCCATGAGTGAGTTGCGAACGGCGGTTGAAAGCCGGATGAACAGTGCGATGAACCACTTCAAGGGTAAATTCGTCCACTGGGACATTAATAATGAGATGCTGCACGGCTCATTTTTCAAAGACCGGCTTGACGGCGGGCCTAGTTATAAGATTCGGCCCTGGATGTTCCAGGCGGCAAACGCAATCGACCCCAACTGCAAGCTTTTTGTAAACGACTACAGCATCATATCAGGCAGCTTAACCGAAGAGTATAAGGAACAAATACAGGACCTTTTAGACGATGGCGCACCTATACACGGAATAGGAGTTCAAGGTCATTTTTCAAACACGGTCGAGCCGCACGCTATATATGAAAAACTCGAAAGTCTGGCGGAAATGAATCTTCCGATTTGGTGCACGGAGTTTGACTTCAGTTCGGAAGACGTAAATATCCGAGCGGACGGCCTCGAGAAACTCTACCGAGTGGCATTCAGCCATCCGTCCGTGGAAGGCATCTTGATGTGGGGTTTCTGGGAAGACTCGCTATGGCGCGACTACTGCCATATTGTCGATTCCGACTGGACGCTCAACGAGGCGGGCATCCGTTATGAAGAACTGCTGGACGAATGGACAACGCATGACTACAACGACACGAACGAGGCAGGCAACGTGAATTTCAGGGGATTTCACGGCACTTACGATATTACCCTGACCGTGCCGGGCATAGGCAGCGAAGTACAGGCGATAGAATTAGAGCCCGGAGAAACAGCCGAAGAATTCGTGCTCGAGCTTGATATTGAACCGAGCGATTGCGACGAAGTTTTTCAGCTCGGATACGGATTGGCTTCCGATATAAGCGGCGATTGTTACGTTGATTATTACGACCTTGAAATCATAGCCAATCACTGGCTGGAAGATGACTGCGGCACAGTCGATTGCGAAGGAAGCGACTTCGAGCCGGACGGCAATGTTGACTTTGTCGACTTCGCCTTATTCGGTCCGGAGTGGCAACAATGCAACAAACCCGGCGAAACCGGCTGTATTGAAAACTGGTAATATTGTGCGTATATATGTTTCAAAGCATATAACCAATAAACGATATCACTATATTTGAGAGGGTGATGATGAGCTATCAAACACGCAAAAGAAATTGGATTTTTGTACCCAATGCCAAAACAACATTAACTGCGATTCTGATGCTTTGCCTGTTCTTCTCAGCCGTGCCGGTGAAGGGCGACTGGAAAAGCGACGCCAACACAAGAATCGAGCAGATTCGCAAGAGAAACGCACAGATTTCATTGGTCGATTCGAATGACGACTCCGTCTCCGGTATCAACGTTCAAATAAACCAGGTCGGGCATCGTTTTGCGTTCGGCACATGCCTCGCTAATTCGCAACTGAGTAGTAGCAGTAACTACAGAAATTTTGCCCTCGACCATTTCGAGTGGGCGGTGTGCGAAAATGAGACTAAATGGGCTGCCAACGAAGACCCGCGAGACGATGAAGATTATACAAATGCGGATTATATTTACACCTGGTGCAACAATAACGGAATCATTATGAGGGGCCATACCCTTTTCTGGGAACAGCTTACATACGTGCAGCAATGGGTTAAAGATCTGCCTTACGCAACATACCCGACCTCGAGCGAGCTTTTGGATGAGGTCGATGAGCGCATCAATAGCGCAGTAAATCACTTCGACGGCAAATTCGTCCACTGGGACGTCGATAACGAAATGCTGCCGAGTGGCTCGGACTACAGATTCTATGACCGGCTCGGCGATGGGGGAAGGGTCCATATGTTTCAATTGGCCCACTCTGTAGCCCCCGACTGCAAGCTGTTTATGAACGAGTATTCCGGCAATTCATTCGGCAGCTACGACGGCTGGACTTACAGAGACCGCGCCAATGAATTAATCGGTATGGGAGCCCCGGTTAACGGTCTCGGCATTCAAGGACACATTAATTACAACTTCGACCCTGAACTGTATTATGATAATGTCCTCGAACCGCTGTCGGAGGTGGGGCTGCCGATATGGGTTACCGAATTTGATATTCCGCAGGCGGACGAAAATCTTCGTGCTGACGACCTCGAGGAATTCTATCGCATTTGCTTCAGCCATTCTTCGGTCGAGGGCATATTAATGTGGGGATTCTTTGGAGACACGGCCTGGCGCTGGGAGGGGCTTGTCGACAGCGACTGGACCATCAATGCCGCGGGAATAAGATACGAAGACCTGCTCGATGAATGGACCACAAATGATAACGACATCACGGATACATATGGAAATGCGGATTTCAGAGGTTTTCACGGAACTTATGAAATAACGCTTTCCGCTCTGGGTCAGACACCTGAAACACATACAATAGAACTGGAGCCGGGAACAACAACCGCACAATTCGTGCTCCTGACCGACCTCGAATCACCCGGCCCGGATACCACCCCGCCGGCGAACCCAACAGGCCTGAACGCAACCGGCGCGAACGGACACGTTTCACTCGACTGGAACGACAACTCTGAAATCGACCTCGACGGCTACAACGTGTATCGCTCGACGGTTTCAAGCAGCGGCTATGCCAAGCTCAACGGCTCGCTCGTGGATGATTCGGATTATACCGACAACACCGTCACCAACGGCACAACCTATTATTACGTCGTTACCGCCGTGGATACATCTGAAAACGAATCCGGCTACTCGAACGAAGACTGGGCCACACCGGACGTGGAGAGCCAGACCCCCTACCCGGGACCCGGCCCTCATCCGATACCGGGACGCATCGAAGCTGAAAATTACGATGACGACGGCGAAGGCGTGGCCTATCACGATTCCGACAGCACAAACGAGGGCGGAGCTTACCGCTCGGATGGCGTGGACGTCGAAACATGCGGCGAGGGCGGTTACAATGTCGGCTGGATAGCGAACGGCGAATGGCTCGAATACTCGGTTGATGTTGCCTGGACGGGAACCTATGATATAGAGCTGCGTGTGGCATCGGATAGCGGCGGCGGAAGTCTGCATATAGAATTCGACGATACTGACAAAACCGGAATGTTAAGCTTCCCGGTCACGGGCGGCTGGCAAACCTATACAAGTATCTTCGCCAATGACGTCAGTTTGACTGCAGGCCCGCATATTATGCGAATAGCAATGACCGCGGACTACTGGAATATTAACTGGGTCGAATTTACGAGCACCGGCTATCAGACCTGTGCCGAGGTTCAGGCAGCAGGTTACGGGCTTGCCTCAGATTTCGATAATGATTGCGACGTCGATTACTATGACTTCGACACGATAGCTTACTACTGGCTCGATACGGATTGTGCCTCGAATAACGACTGTGATGGGGCTGATTTCGAGCCGACCGATGGTACCGTTGATTTCCTGGATTATGGTGATTTTGCCGGTCAGTGGCAGCAGTGCAATCGGCCAAATGACCCTAACTGCACGCCAAACTGGTAAAATTTATTTGGAATAAAAGCTTTAATAATAAGCCAACAGTGTTTTTTGGGGAAAAACAGGTCTGGCGAAAGTACTGTTTCGCGCAAACTCGACACACACGGCTGAATGAAATTTGTTTGGAAAAATAGCTTTAATATTATGCCAATATTGATTTTCGGGAAAAAACCAGAATTGGCGAAAGTACTGTTTCGCGCAAAAGCGACACACACGGCCGTAAATGCTTGATTTTTCAGGACGAATGTGATATTATCATTATTGTCAATACATCCGGCTTTGTTGCCGGATCAACAATAAGTACTTTGGGGCTATATGGTGTGTTAAGGAGGAGTATTATGCTAAAAAAACTTTCATTTTTAGTATGCGCTGTCTTTCTGCTGGCATTTGTCAGCAACGTCTCAGCTTTCGAATGGTGGACCAAACAAACCCAATGGACACATGACGGTCTTAACGACAATTGGTATGATGCCAACAACTGGTACTCAGACCCAAATTTAGACTGGTGGAAAAATTACAACTGGCCTGGTGATGCGAATATACCTGATATAAATATATGGGGTATCATCCAGTCCACAGGCCTGGGTAACGGCGCGAGGATTACATCCGACGCTGCCACAGCGAGATTATCCGTAGCCGCATGGTATTCAGCTGATATAGGCGAGCTCACAATAGATGATGGAAACGTCAATGCCGGTATAGCTTTTGATATCGGGTCTTTCAGCGGCGATGTGCCGGGTATGAGTGGTTTAGTCAATATGTATGGAGGCACAGTAACCATACCATACACAGAGCCAGCCTACGGCGGTCTCGGAATAGGATATGCGGGTTCTGAGGTTTCAGGCATCCTGCGCTTGCACGGCGGATATATAGACGCCCCGAGATTCGATATCGGTAATGGAACAGCAAATCTTTTCGGCGGAATATTATATTACTCAACCGAAGGTGACGCTTCGTTCAATATTTTAAAAACATCTGTTAACAAAGTTAATATCACCAACGGCACGTTCCGTTTAAGAGGAGATAGTACTGCAAGCGGTGGAAAACTGATGACATATATTAAAGACGGACGTGTTACCGCCTACGATGACAGGGGTGAAGTGGTCGTATCGATAGTCGACTCCAATACGGAGTGCACCGCCGAGCCAAATTTCGGCCGTGCATGGGGAGCTTATCCTCGTAATGCAAGCGTCGGAGTAGAAGTGAACCCAACGCTAACCTGGAATCCCGGACAATGGGTGCAGGATACCAATGGTCATGCAGTTTACTTCAACGAGGATGAAGACCTTGTTAGAACCCGTAACATTGCCGCTTCCATAGGGCGCCAGGATGCAAACAGTTACACCCCCGCCGCGCTGCCGGAGGGCGTGAAATATTACTGGGCAATCGATGAGTATAACGATGTTAATGGAGACAGCCCGTGGTATGGCCACACCTGGGAATTCAGGACCATAACAGGTAAAGCCGTTGCCCCGATTCCCGAAGTAAACTCGGTCGGCTTAAAAATCGACGACCTTAAATTATACTGGACAAAGGGCCTTTGGGCATCCACGTCAAACGGCCATGAAATCTACTTCGGCACAAACTTCGATGACGTTAATGACGCGAACACAGCTGACGGCAAACCCGTTTACAGAGGAAAGGTGACCAATCCTGTTTATGCACTCAGCAGACTTCTTGAGGC
>CAYLYB010000059.1:0-16427 GCA_964387605.1 uncultured Pirellulales bacterium
CCGGGTGCTGTTCTGCTGGGTGGCATCGGTGTAGGACTTGTTGGCTGGCTTCGTAAAAGGCAAACTCTGTAACGATTAAAAAGCTCGCTGACGCTGACATAGAAAGCGTTAGGGAAAACGGTTAACGGTAATGTATTAACAAACGCGTTTGAGGAAAGAAACTTGTAAAGTTTTGAGAAGGAGAAAAGTTATGAAAATGAAAATGATGATTGGTATATGTGCGGTTATGGCACTTTGTGCAAGCCCGGTTATGGCTGCCATCACAATTGATTTCGAGGGCCAGACTGGTGATTATCCTTCCTATACCATCGGAGATGTAACATTTAGTGCTGTCGGTGGTGGAAATGTTAGCTTTGGTGATATTACTCCGAATAGTACCGTCGGGATTATTAATTGGAACTCACCGCACCAGGAACTTCGTGCGGATATTGCCTGTGGTGCGACTTTCGTGGCAGTTGACATTGGTGACTACGACCAGGATTCTGACCTGCTGTTTCTTGAAATCTACGATTCGTCCGACACATTGCTCGGTTATACAGATTTGTTGATTGCACCGGAATTTGTAGGGATGGAGACTCTTTCGTTATCAGCATCGAATATTGCCTATGCGATTTTCGGGGCAAGGCAGGCAGTCAACGGCAGTTCCGTTTATGCTGACAATTTCACGTTTGCGCCGGTTCCCGCTCCGGGTGCTATCCTGCTGGGTGGCATTGGTGTAGGTCTTGTCGGCTGGTTTCGCAGGAGGCAAACGCTGTAAAGAAACGGACAGGTTGTTCGAAAGGTAGTTGTGATAACTGCCTTTATAATAGTATTCCCTTTGAGGAGACTAAACAGTGAGAAAAGAGATGTTTTTGCTGTTGGCAGGGGCGTTAATCGTCTCTTCTGTTAGTTGTTCTGCGTTTGCTGGGCTCATCGACAGAGGAGGCGGCCTCATTTATGACACTGATTTGGACATCACCTGGCTTCAAAACGCCAACTATGCAGGTGCGATGTTGCCGGAGCAGGCATTGCAATGGGCTGAAGACCTTGTCTATCAGGATTATGATGACTGGCGCTTGCCGTCGGCTCTGAATCAGGATGATTCCGGCCCTGATTCAACCTATTCCTTAATAGGAGGTGGCCCATATATCTGTGACGACAGTGAAATGGGGCATCTTTACTTTGTGGAATTAGGTAATGAGTTAGAAGGCCCGCTAACAAACACCGGTCCGTTTATCAATGTGCAGGATTACTACTGGTATGCTGAGAATGGCGATCCTCCATACGAAAACTTACAGTGGATGTTCTGTTTCAATAATGGTTACCAGTCACTTCCGGGTTTATGGGGTGGCCCAGCTTATGCGTGGGCTGTTCGTGATGGTGATTCTACACCAAGTACAACCCCCATACCTGCTCCAGGAGCTGTATTGTTAGGTGGTATTGGCATAGGTTTTGTTAGATGGTGTCGCGGAAGACGAATGCTGTAATCTCTATGCCGGCTCGGTGTCGGCTGAGTTTAAATAAACTAGTATGAAGAGGATAGATACTGTGTATATGGGTGATATATGAGAAAAATCGCACCTTTGTTGAGTTTGATATTGTTAGTTACTGCGCCTGCATTCGGGATATTTACTGACAACTTTGAGACGAATCCCTTTGGAGCTGGCGGTGACTGGAGCCGTTCCGGTGATGTTATCTGGACGGGGATAGGCCCGGGTAACGATTATGTTGTGCTCGGATTGTTGGGCAATGAGGATAACTGGTTATGCAGGTCGTTTATTGCTCCTACAACAGACGAATACAGTATTGCTTTCGATTATAGATTCGTTGGCATAGACTGGGTTGGGAAAGATGACACGGTTACTGTTCAGGTAGGTATTTCGAAGGATCCTCTTTATACACTATTTGATGCTAGTTCTGATGTTGACCTGACAGGCGGCTTGTTTTGCGTCGGCACCTGGCAAAACGTAACTACGCCGCCGCCGATACTAAATCTAACGGGTGGACAAGAATATTGGCTGTGCTTTTGGCTAAAAGAGGCGACCGGCTGGTGGACGCCTATTACGTCGCTGCATGTGGATAATGTGAGTTTGAACATCTCTGACGTAGTCTCTATAGTACCTGCTCCATCGGCCGTCCTCATTGCAGGTATTGGCGTGAGCATAGTCGGTTGGATTAAAAGACGCCGTATGCTGTAAAAAAGATGACGCCTCGACGCTGTTGCGATAGATAGTTGATAACAGCGTAAATTAAGAGCTGGTTTTTAGTAATCCGGCTCTTTTTTTTTATTGGACAGGCAATAATTACCGGCTCCAGAGCCAGTTGTCTGCGAAGATTTTTATGTCTATGAGGTCTATAGATTCGTCGCCGTTCAGGTCTTCGATAGTGGTCGTGGTTTCATCCCATAACTCGGCCAGACCGGCAAAATCGATGAAATTCACCGTCTTATCAAGGTTAAAGTCAGCTATGTTGCCGTTCTTGCTGGCTTGACGTGTTCCGCCGTAAGCGCCGATATTTATTCTTTTGCCGTTAGGCCATGGCTCTTCTGCCCAGTTCGTATTTGGGTCGCCGGCATCGAGGCAGGGACTGCTCACATCATCATTCACCCATGAATCGTCCGGCTGTGAAGTCAAATATGACCCAAGAAGAATTTGCAAATCAAACATATCAACTTTGCTGTTGCTGTCGATATCTGCTGTGATTTCATTTCCCTCTTGGCCCCAGAATTCAGCGAAAGCAGCAAAATCCTGTAAATCTATAAAACCGTCCTCGATTATATCAATCTTGGACCACGCAGTAGGGTCCCACCTGCCGTCTATACTTTTTAAATGAAAATCCCAAAAATTAGGGTCGCTGTTCGGGTCGAATCTTGCAAAAAAAGGATTGCTGTCGAAATTGCTGCTGTGCCATTGAAGAATGCAGCGACATGGGTCTGCTAAATCCACTCCCTCCTGGCCGCCTTCCACGTCACAATAGTTGACCGAGGCGTTGCTTTCCATAGATGAAGATGCATAAAGCGATAGCTGCTGTAAGCCGTATCTGTAGTAGTTACCCCACAGAATACTGTTGGTAATAGTCAGGTTGCTGTCGTTGCAGTTTATTGCTCCGCCACCGAATTTGGCTTTATTACCGGCAATTGTACAATTCGTCACTGATATGTTACTGCCTACGAGGTGGATACCGCCGCCATAGGCCTTGGAGGTGTTGTCTTTAATTATACAGTTGGTTATTTTTGAGTTGTTGTTGTAGCATGCAATACCGCCGCCGCCCGATGTCGAGGTATTAAACATTAGAATACAGTTTTTGATGGTTAGGCCGGTGTTCTCGGAACAATAAATTGCTCCTCCAACACCGTATTTGCTGCAGTTTCGGATTGTCAGGCCGGCAACGACGCAATTGGTATCCTCATCGCTGTGAAAGTCGAAACCCCTGCCTGCCTGATTGGCGTCGATGATTGTTAGGATGGTGACATCCGGGTCGTTGGCGTCACTGCTGCAAATGGTAATAGATTTACCCTCTGGGTCGAGGTCATAGTTACCGGTGCCTGTATATATTCCGGTCGCTATGCGGACGATGTCACTATTTGAAGATGCGTTTATCGCGGGCTGGATTTGGCGAAATGGGTCCTCGGATGTTCCGGAACCAGGGTCATTGGGGCCGTTGCAGTCCACGTATATCACATCCGCTGTCGCAATAGACGATACCCACAATAGCAGCACCATTGTCCAAGCGCGCCTGGTCACCCTCGTTCCTTTCGAAGCATAAGGCCTTGCTCATGGCAGGCCTGTTAAAGTTACTATTCTGATAAAAGCGACGGATTTCGCCACCTGCCGATTCCATCCCACCACGCGGAGACGTAATCGACCAAATCATTATTGGCGTATTGTTGTTTGAAAACATCCATCGCCATATTGCGGAGATATTTCATGCAGCTCAGGCCTCCCGTCCGCCAGGCCTCCGTTCCTATTTTTATAGCTTCTTTTTCGGCAGCTTTAAAATTGACGCTGTCGGCGGCAAGTAATCTGGCAAGCCGTGCAGCATCTGGAGAAAAAACTTCCTGCCAACGGCTTTCATTTTCCTGTTCCTGCTCGAGTATACGAGTAAGCAGCCGTTCGCGTTTTGACTTTTCCAGTTGTTTCAGGAGTTTTACTCGTGCCAGCCGTTCCAAGCGATGTTTGCGTGACTCCGGAAGTAACAGTTCCACTGAGCCCGTAACCGGGTCAACCAGGACCCATGTCAAAAAGGTTGCACCTATAGTCCCCAGCGATACACCTCCGAGTATTGAGCCGAATCTTGTTTCGCCGAGCATTGATAAAATACCGGCTATTGCACCCAGGAAGGGTGTAAACATATAAAATGCCATATAATATGTTGTGCTGGTGAGGGGGTGTTCCTTTTGCATGCTGTGGCTTTTAATGGGGCCTCTGAAGATGGTGTACAGATATAAGCTCACCAGTAGCGTGATAATCAGTGCCCAGTGGCCGGACAGAGAAAATATGACAAGCCAGTTAAAACCCGCCTGCCGAAGGGCCAGTATAAACAAATAGCCAGTGCACAGCATAAACCATACTGTGCTTGCCAGATGAACCCACCTGATTGCTTTTCGGGTATTCATCGATGTAGTCTCACTACAGCGTGCTTTTCAACCCCCATCCGTGATTGAGTAGTAAGCGTTGTAGTATGATTAATAGTTGCTGCCATAACCGCTGACATTCTGGTTGCCACCGCTTTGGATTATTTGAACACCGGAGAAGGCCCTGGCGATCGGCCGGATTATCTCCTCAACCTTCATTCCAATTGCTGCCAGCACCGTTGGCGGTACATAAATAACGTCGCCTTCCTGCAAAAGTACGTTCTTGGTAGCGTCCCCGTGCGCCGCCATCCTGTCGAAATTCACTTCAAAAATCCGTGGCCTGACGCTTGGGTCTGCCGATGGCCTGATTACCTGGATTCGCTCGAGCCATGCCATCGGATTGGGCTGTGATTCGGCAATTGCTGTTAACACGCTGTCTCGTCCTGTATAAACCTTTGGGCCGGGGATATATACCTGACCCAGAACATAATATACCTTGCTTTTATATGCTATCAGTCGCACCTCAATCGGCTTCTCGCCTATAAGCGTGTAAAGTGCCGACAAATGCTGTTGCAGTTCATCGGCGAGTTCCTGTGGGGCTTTGCCTGCGGCCATGAATTCGCCTATACCCTCAAAACTAACTTTGCCATCAGGGCGTATGCGTTGACGCTGCAGATTGATCTCAGGTACTCGAGCGCAATGGACCTCGATTTCATCGGGTGGCTGAAGTATATATTTATCAGCTGTGACTTGGGTCTCGTGTGGCTTTAAAAATGCCTCTATGTCCTTGGGATGAGATGAAAAACAGCCGGTCAGACCCACAATTAAAACCAGACAGCTCACTAATGTAAAAACATTGTTTTCCGGGCGATTAAGTTTCATTTGGTTAAACTCCTTTCTCTCCGTGAAATACAGACCCGACGAATCCGATAATCTTAATTGCCGCTAAATAAGCAACTTACGTATTATAACTTATGTCTGTTATTTGTGTCAAGCCTTTCCAGCCTTCTTCAATGCTAATAATACCCGTGTTCTTTACTTGTATATCGGCGTTTAATACGTTTTTATACAATCGCTGCCAACGGTATAACAAGGTTTAACAATTCTTTTATGGTATAGCTTCTGGCCAGGTCAATCGGCAGGATACAGCCATGGTCATGGTCTGATGCAAGGATTATCAAATTAGTGCCCGCTAAACAGCAGCCGTGTTCCTGACGCTGATGGCCAAGAATAAAGAAATCGGCATCGAGTTCCTCTGCCATTTTATCCAGTAACTGTTGGCTGTGGCTTCTGCCCCAGGTCAGAAGATACGCAGAACCGGGCTTAACGATATCATTGATTTTAAGCTGCCGTTTTAGGATTCGAGGGTCGAACTTGTTTGCGTAACGGTCTGCCGGCAGCGAGTGCGAGATAAATATCCGGTTAGGACACCTCACTGCCAGTGCCTGTGAGAACAGAAACTGCTTGATAGCAAGCTTGACCTCTTCACTATAGTCCTCAAATTTTCTGTCCAGTGCGGACCGCATCGCCACATTCATTTCCTTGCCGTTCTTCATTACCTTGGCGTTGTTGATAAATGCCGTATCATGGTTACCCATTATTATGTGAACCCGGTTGGGAAACCAGATTTTGTAATGAATCACGTCGAATAGCAGCTCGTAAGACAGGCATCCGCCTTCAGAGTCTTCCGGGCCTCCGTGAATGATTTCCTGAAGTATTACGTGGGTATCCGGCTGGTTTTTGAGGTCGGCAAATGCTACGATTCGCTCGAAATTACGACGATGACCATGAAGGTCGCCGGATATAATCACAGTGCCGTCGGATGGCAGACTTATCAAACTGTTCTTTCTGAATTTGTCTGCGTAATTGGCATCCATGCCTTTTTTCAGCAGTTCGATTGTTTTTACAGGCATATTTCGAAACCGGACGGCTGATGTAGTGGTTTATGAAATAAATTTACTGAAGAATAGCTTTCCACTGGCTGTGTGTCAAGCTTTATTCGCCGCCATTCTTTTGCTTGTTGCTGAGTATACTGTGTATCATCAGGTCTAAGCGGGATATCACGGTCATCATATCAGAGGGACGGTTTGCAGGGTCTTCCTCCACGCAATCCATCACAAGTTTCGATATGCCGACCGGTATCTGCGGCCTGATTTCATTCGGCGCTCGCAGCGTCTGCTGAATAGGCAGTCCGAATGGGTCCTTTTTCGGGATAAGAGTTGGAACGGTCTTGCCCGTAATGGCCCAGTACATTGTCGCTCCGAGATTAAATATATCGGTCTTGGGACCGAGCGGTTTTCGCCTCACCTGTTCCGGTGCTATGTAGTCGGGTGTTCCTTGAATGCGCCGCTTGGTTGTTCCAATCTTGCAGCTTTGGCCTAAGTCAATGATTCTGATTGCACCGGACTTGCTGAAAAGTATGTTATTTGGTTTTATATCGCAATGCACCAGGCCGCTCTGATGCATGGCGTTGAGTCCCGTCGCAACCATTCTGAAAACCAGCAAAACATCGAGTAAACTCAGCGCCGGACCATCCTCGAGGGATTGAGCGTCGAAATATTCCATCGCAAGCAGAATCTCTTTGGTTTTGAGCATGCTCCGGATTTTCTTGAGCTTGTAGCACTTGCGCACATAGGGGTGGTTTACCTTCTGGGCTATTTTGAATTCGGTCTCAACCTGTTCGAAAATCCGCGTGTCTTCGGGCCTTTCGAAAATGACACGTTTTAAAGCTATTTCACTCCCGTTTGAATCATCGGAGGCAAGATATATGGTGCTGCGCGCACCGACTCCCAGTCGTCTCTTGATTGTATATCCTCCGATGTCGAGTATATCCTTTGCCATACTTTATAATGCTACTATAAACTTTATATACGACCCTGTTTAACAGCAGGTCGACTACCCAGTTCCTGTTTAACTATCGGCACTTGCAATGATTAGCTAAATTATGGAAACCTGTTAGTTTACAATGTTTTTGCTTGTTTGTCCAGTAGTATGGCTTTTTTGCCTTTTTTTCAGGGCATATCCAGGCAAATCGGTTATCTTTCTTGACAATCCCCGCCAATCTCGGCATAATCCGGGTTTTTAGTTAATTCCCCGATAGCTCAATCGGTAGAGCGAGCGGCTGTTAACCGCTAGGTTGTAGGTTCGAGTCCTACTCGGGGAGCTTCAGGGCTGTAGGCCTTTTGGCCTTACAGCCCTGAATTTTTTAGGTAGGGCTCGAACCTAAAAGGGGTGTGGGGAAAGGATTTCCCCGCGTCGTTGGGGTGACAGTGAAGCGGAGCGAAACGCCAGAGGGGCAAAGCCCCTATGGGGAGCGATGTTGAGCGCTAGCGAAGCTGAGCGACAGGTTCAAGGGCGAAGCCCGGAGTCCTACTCGGGGAGGTGTGAATCCTGAATCCAATGTGGTTCAGGGTTCCTGTAAAGCCATTGTGGTTTATGGTGATTTCATTTCATAACCGGCGTCAGATATCTCTTATTTTGGCAGGGTGAAATAGAATACGCTCCCTTTGCCCACCTTTGATTCGACCCAGATTCTGCCGCCGTATAACTCGATGATTTTCCGTGTTTCAGTCAGGCCGATACCTGTTGTTAAATGCCCGTTACCTGACGGAAGCGTCTGGAATATCCTGAAGATTCTTTCAAAGTGCCTCTGCTCGATTCCCTGGCCGTTATCCGAAACGCTGAATTTCCACGTCTCCTCTTCTTTAGTGAAGCCGATTTTTATCTTCCCCTCGAGCTTATCGTTATGTTCGATGGCATTGACTATGAGGTTTTGGAATATCTTTTTGAAGTGCCCCTCAGTGCCTATTATCGAGGGTAGCTCTTTTTCGATAGTGATTGTGATATTATCAGGCGGTTCTATTTCCTTGATTATTGTGTTAAGCAATGTATTCAGGTTAATCGCATTTTCATTTTTTCCCGTGCGTGTGATTCCTGAACAGCGCAGCATCCCGTCGAGCAGTGTGTCTATGCGTTTGACTCTTTCAACAAGCAGTTTTATTTGTCCCTGGCCGTTCTCGTCGAACTTGTCTGCGAAATCCGTTGCTAACCACTCTGCCAGAGTCCCGATTCCCCGCAGCGGGGTCTTCAGGTCGTGGGCCGCTATATGAACGAATTCATTGAGCTGCCTGTTTGACCGGCTCAGTTCTAAAACAGTTTGTTTGAGGTCCTTGTTAAGCTTTTCGAGTTCCTTCTCGGTATGCCTGAGCTGAGTGATATCGACAAAGCTTTCGAGAAGATGCTTTCGTCCTCCAAGCATAACGCTTGTAACCGTCTTGATGATTGGCTGTTCTTCGCCGGCCGCCGTCAGCAGAACGCGCTCTGAATTGTCAACGATTTGCTCGAGGTCGGTAATCGGGCATCTACCTACTTCGGCAGGACAAATATATTTATGGCAAGTCGAACCGATAAGCTCGCTTTTCTGAGCGCCGATGAGTCTTGTAGCGACAGGATTGGCATCCACTATTGTATGTGTTTCGGGGTCGATTATGATGATTCCCGTCTGAATGTTGTCCAGTATGGTTCTAAGACGACCTTCGCTTTCGCTTAGCGCCTCTTGTGCGCGTTTTCGTTCGCTTATTTCATTCTTCATTTGCTCGTTTAGGGCCGTCAGTTCCGTCGTCCGCTCTTTCACCCGGTTATCCATCTCTTTATTGGCCTGCCTCAGCTCCTCTTCGACTTGCTCGCGATTTCTGATTTCGTGTTTCAAAGTGTCGTTTAACTCTTCAAGTTGCACCATCAGCTCGGCGGCGTGTGCGTTTGCGGCCGCTACTCCCTCCGCCTGCTCTTGAAGTTTTTTGTTCTCTGCCTGAAGCGATGCCAGCATTGCTCCGCTTTCCGTGACACTATGTGTCTCTTCAATTTGTGCCATCAGTTCCGCTGCGTGCGCGTTGGCGGATGCTACGTCTTCCGCCTGTTTTTGAAGTCTTTCGTTGTCCCGGCGAAGTCGTTCATTTTCTCTTTGAAGTACTTCGAGCAAATCTTCTACGTCACACACATCTCGCTGGTTATCCATATTGGCCATAATCGGTTACCTTCTCAGCTTATCTGCTGATTTAGAATACCACCGTTGAAACCCCGGCATTGCACGACTTTACAGCCAGCTCCGTCAGTCCCGTTGCCGCCAACGCCGGGTCATCCTCTTTTTCACTCGGGCAGGCGTTATTTAAACACGCCGAACACACGCTTATGCTTGCTCCATTCTCGGCCAGAATCTTCATATATTCTTCAATCGAGCTGAATCCGTTTACTCCTTGCTTGGCGGCAGGCTCCTTCTCTTGAATCCATCCCAATCCATCCAGGGCGAGGACAATCTTGACACGAATCGCCGAAACTGAAGCTGATGCCCCGAATGCAAATCCCAGCACAGCACGGCTTAAATCCTTGGGCCCTGATGCTATTATTATCTGCAAATCGCGATGCCCTTTACCGCTCATCTTTTCATCCTATATAAAAAGCGTGATTTTCGAATCCTTCGCGTCGGTCAGGTATGTGAATACGCCGCCGTAGTCCAGCCCGTCGAGTAGTTCTTCTTTCTTCAATCCCATAACATCCATCGACATCTGACAGGCCACCATCCGCACTTCCAGTTCCCTCGCGAGTTTTATGAGTTCGGGCAGCGTTGAGATGTTCTTCTTTTTCATTACGTATCTGAAGAAAGCCGGTCCGATACCCAGCATGTTCATCTTCGATGTCGCTATATTGTCCGGTCCCTGTGGCAGCATTAGTGCCATAAGCTTTTCTGTGATGGACTTGTTTTTAAGAATCGTCTTTTTCTTCAACGCGGCAAGCCCCCAGAATGCGAAGTACATCGAGACCTCCATCCCCATCGATGCCGCGCCCGTTGCTATTACAAATGCCGCCATCAGTTTGTCAAAATCAGAGCTGAAGACAATGATATTCGCGCGGTTGTTCGTCTTGGTCTGGGCCATTTGCTCCGCCACTTTTGCCGTTACCGTTTCTTCGATGTAACCAAGCAATGCGGGGTCGACTTCTATCGTGTTCCTGGTTTGTTTTTTTGCCATTGTCGTTTCACTCTTCTGTAGTCGAAACCTTTTTAATTACAGCCCGTTGAACTGGACCGCCGCTGAATTCAACGAGCTCATGACCCATCTGATTTACCCATGCATTCAAATCCGCCTCGAATGCAGGGTCCGTCGCCTCGACCTCTAATATCTCGTCCACCGACATCTGTTTCATCGTCTGGCTTATCCTCACGATGGGCATCGGGCAATTGAGCTGCTTGCAATCCAGAAGCTTATTTGCCGTTTTCATTTTTGTCATTTTCATACTCCGCCGCGTTTATACTTTTACCGCTTGTTTTTGTTTTCAGAACATATAGGAAATACCGATATCGACTGAATACTGGCTCATTTCCGTTGTTGCGCTGTCGATAAATTGGGCCGTATTTCCGGTCTCGAATGAAACCTTCGGTGCATACATGAATCCGATATTCAAAGCCAGGTTCTTTTTCAGCGCTATTCCCGCTCCTGCCGTGATGTGGTGCTCGGCGATTGCGGGAAAAGAGATATTTTCAAAAGCCCTGCTCGAATCCAGAGGATGTTTCCCGTAGTTATAGCCCGCCCGCAGCTTCACTTTCTCATTGAGGTCGTATTCGACGCCGAATTTGTAAACATATTGCTCGTCCCAGTTCATATTCCAGGCCATCGCTGTGCTGCTGTTCTCCGTATACTCCGGCTTATTTTTCCCGACCGTCTGCGGCCAGTCTATCCATACAAAGTCAAATGCCATACGCACCTTATCAGCAGGCCTAAGGCCCAATCCCACGGCGATATTCTGGGGCTGGTCTAAACTGAGCTTGTCTTTGCCGCCCGTTGTGTTGAATTCGAAATCAGAGAATGCCTGTTTGCTCTCGTATGCCAGGCCCAGCGATACTTTTTCCGTTAATTTGTAGATTGCACCCGCCGTAAAACCAATACCGTATTCCTTGCCGTTATTGTGCGAGACCTCCGCTGCGATTCCTGCTTCGTACTCTATCTGTGCGCAATCAAGGTTCAAAGCCGCGCCCATTGATAATTTGTCGTTAAAACGATGTGCCAGCGCCGGTGCAACCTTCATAATTCCGTAGTCGGTATACGTTATATTGTTGTAGAGATTGCTTTTGTAATCCACGCCCATCCCGCAAACACCGTAAGCCCCGATGCCGAATGACCAGCTCTCGTTCAATGGCGCCGCGAATCCTATCGAAGGGAAAAGGCAGCCGCCCGTGTCCGATGAAATCGTTGAGTTATCGTTCGTAACCATTCCCGCCTCGCTGTGTGCCTTGTAGCTGACATCCGGTGAAAAATATGTAACGCCGATATCGAGGCGGGTTTGTAATTCGGATAATCCTGCCGGGTTTGTTATTGTCGTCGCTGCGTCTAATGGCAATCCTACGCTCGCGCCTCCCATCGACCGCTGCACCGGGCCGACACCGATGACTTTCATGCCGTTTGTCGCGTAAGAGGGACATACGATTATCAATATCAACGCAACAGCCGGCAAAACTGTGTGGACAGGTGTATTAGTCTTCATTTGTTTAATGCCTTATTTGTTATCTGATTAGGTGTTATGAATTTGCGAAAATGTATCCCCCAAAGTTGCTGTCTTGTATTCGCAGCTGAATGTTCTCATCGGCTTTATTCCTACTCTGCTTTTGGGGTATCTTTATGTTGAATAAAAGAGCCGGAAAGTAAACATAGGGCCGAACGTTATCGGTCCTTGGGTGTGTTGTTTTGTGTATCCCGGCAACGCTAGGCTGCCTTTTTGCAAAATTACTTGTGTTCATAGAATCCTTGACAGTTTGTGCCGTTTTTGTTAAAGTTATGGGGACACACAAAACCGTGTTTTTTAACCACAAAGAGGAAGGTCTGATGAAGGCAAATAAAATTGAGGGAAGATACTATTTCATTATAACTTTATCAATTGCGTTATTTGTTACAAATCTGCTGCTGCCCCATGTTTCTTATGCGGGCAGCAAATCAAGGAAAAACAATACCAAGCCCAAATATAAAACAGAAGTAACTGAGTGGGAAAAGCCCGCTGAGCAGACTTATCCGTTCGGCAGCCCTCCAGCCGGCCTCAGGGATAATGTGGCCGAAGCCAAATGGAATGTAACTACGGACCCGTACAGGGTTCTCAGCTATAAGGTCGATAAGGAAACGGGCCAGATACACGTATACCGGATTTCAACTGTCAGACTCCGGGGCGGCTCGACGATAATCGTGCCGGCGGGAACTGACCCAAATTCGAAGCTATACAGGCATGAGCTCGGCCACGACGAGCTTTGCAGGTTCGAATACGAAAGGCACGCCCAGCAAAAAATCAGACGCGAGATAGAAAAATTCTTTACGCTTGTCAAGCAGGGGCTGTTTGTTGTCCGCAGCGACGATTTTGCAGATATGAAAAAGGTGGCTGGAAGACACCTGAATGCCCTGTTAAAGCAGCACATTAACCGCGCGTTAAAGAGTATAAATGACCAGATGGAAACCCTGGCAAAACTTTATGACAGCAAGGATATAACCGACCACGACAAAAATGCGGTTGACCCTGATGACGCGGTTGAAGCTATAAAGAAAGGAAAGAAAAAAGTAGAGGCAAAACGCAAACAGGCCAATAACAACGATATAAAGCCGTCGAATAAACGTTCAACGGCGGTTGGCACGCAAACCTGCAGGAATGAGCCGAACGGCATATTTTTTGACCCGCCATCAGGCGTTTTTAACGGGCCTTTCGGCGGCAGGTTCGGGACCAGTTTCCCTATCACGCCGCTTGGTCCCGACAACTGGGAAGATGAAAAAGACGAAGATACGCATAAGAATATGACCGATACGCCTTTCGAAATAACCGACCTCCTCGATGCCAACAACACGTATATGTATGGCGCGATTTTTGATGTTAAGTATCTGCCCTCGAACAAAGATGGGTTCATAAGTATGATTCAGGGCGGCCTGTATATACCGGATGATGATTTCAACGGGATTAATAACGTCATCGGCTGGCCCTGGCTCGACGATATGGCCCGTGCAAGGGATGTCAATGAATATACCTGTTTCTGGTTTTACTGCGACCAGGAATTATTTGACGAGCAGGGCAACTGGCTGCCGGCAACAAGTGAGGTTACCGGGCAGGTCATAATCGGCGTCGGTGAAACATACGAGCAAACAAATATAGATGCTTTCGGCCGATATATCGATTCGGCTGATTTTAATACGGTATGGTCAACTCAGGGCAATGCTGATATTGTGCTCGAAACCGGCCTCGGCCATGGCGACGAACAGTGTATGCTGTTTACCTTTGATAACTCAATCGCTCCGCACTTCAGCTTTGCAAGGGCTGATTTTGCCGCCCCTGTTGATATGACCGCTAATGAAGACCGTGCCATAGAGGTATGGTTTAATACGCTCTCGGCTGACCCGAATTGCCTCAATACCCTTGTCATAGGCCTCGAAGATAATCAGGCACATTATTTCGCGCAGGATATCGCAGGCACGGATGAGATAATGTATGTGACGGATTCGAACGACGAATGGTATGGCATCGATATAGATTTATCCGTCTATGAGCAAAACCAGCTGCTTGTTTCGCAGATACAGGCCGTCGTAGTCGGCTTTGAGAGTCAGGCCGAGCCGTTCTATTCGGGTACGATTTTAATTGATGATATTGAGACCATAACCAATCAGATGATGGCTAATAACGATGCGGATTTTAACGGTGACGGCTCGGTGGATTTCGAGGATTTTTCAGCCCTTGCACAGGTCTGGCTCGAGATAAACATCTGGCCTTAGTATCGGTAAAATCAGGCCCGGTTAGGGATTTTATAAATTACCGGCCTATTGCAAATAAATGGGTGTAAGCGTATAAAATACCCGTTATGGCTGAGGGAGCTAAAAAATGCTGGGTGAATTGTTGCGACCTTGAGGATGAAAAATTCCTCTGCGATGCCGAGCGTATAGCCATCGATAAAATGCAGGACGCCCTTGAACCCCTCGATGATAACACGGAAAAGATAAGGCAGCTTATTACCCGCTTCGAGGCGTGCTATCATCAGGCCGACAAAGAAGCGATGCTTATAATTGAAGCTATAGCTTCTGGCCGATGCCCGCCCGAATCCAACGTTAGGCCTCCCGAACGAAAAAAGGAGCTTCAAAACTCAAGAGACATACTTTTTAACTGGTGCGAAAAAAACTTTCATGAAGATACGAATCTAAAAGTAGGTGATATTTCTGCAGATGAGCTTGTATCTTTTTTGGGAGAACCCACGGCCCTTAAAATCTGGCAACTCCGTCGTGTCGTCGATAAAATCACCAGCGCTCTCGACCCCGATATCACTTATTGTAACCTGGCATTGAATATCGGTGATTATGGCCAGCCCGTCGAAAATCAGGCAGACCATGTTTTCAAAAACTCCTTGAACTTTCTTCTCCAGACCAGGCAGGCAATCATACACGATACCATAGCCGGCCGAAAAGCCGAAATCTCACTCGCTATGGCCATTGACCTTTTGATGCCGTGTCACTGGGATTTCACCGGCTCTTTAATTAATATTCTTAAGGCAGTCAATGGAGTTCTCCAGCCCGCCAAACCGTTTACCTGCTGCTCCCGCAATCTGAAATTAAGCCCGCTTTGCGACCGGCTCGAAGTAATTTCAAATACGCTTCGGGCCTGGTGGCGGGATATTGAAACGCCCGAAAACCCCGACGGTGACATACTCGCTGTTTTGGGAGACAAAACCCCCGTGAAGCGATGGCTCGCAGCATCACTGGATAAGACGATAAGATTACAATTGGCCGGCTCTTTCCCGACCTCCCTGATTTAACCAGTTAAACCGCAAGCTTCTGTGCTGCTCTATTGCAATTCGACCCGTCTAAGCGTATAAAATACCCATTATGGCCGAGGATTCGAAAAAGCGAATCGAGCAGTTGCGTGCCGAATTGCGCCGGCATGATTATTTGTATTATGTCCTCAACCAGCCGCAAATCTCAGACCGGCAGTATGATAAGCTCTTTCAACAGCTAAAAGACCTCGAAGAAAAACACCCGCAGCTTATCACTCCCGATTCGCCCACCCAGCGTGTATCAGGCAGGCCGCTCGAAGGATTCGCTTCCGTTCGCCACGCCATACCTATGCTCAGTATTGATAATACCTATAACGCCGAAGAATTGCGTGCCTTCGATGAAAGAGTGGCCAAGGGACTTGGCAGCAGGGATTATGATTACGTCGTCGAGCTGAAAATAGATGGTGTCGCGACAAGCATTCGCTACGAAAAAGGCCTGCTGGCGAAGGGCGCCACCCGCGGCGACGGCAGAACGGGCGATGATATCACCGCGAACATTCGCACAATAAAAGCCGTGCCCCTTTCCCTTATAGCCGACGAAATTAAACCGCCGGACGTCCTCGAAGTTCGCGGCGAGGTATATATGCCCACAAAATCATTCGTCGAGCTGAATAAGTATCGGCAGGAGCAAGGCGAGTCGGCCTTTGCCAATCCTCGCAATGCAACAGCCGGGTCGTTGAAGCTGCTCGATTCGAAAATCACCGCCCAAAGGAATTTATCGTTCTTCGCCTATGCCACCGGCGAAATATCTAAGCAGTTGGCGGATAACCATTACGAAACCTTGCGGGCCTTCAAAAAGCTGGGCCTGCCCGTTAATCCGCATATAAAACGTGCGAAAGATATTGGTGAAGCCATTGAGATATGTAATAGCTTCGAAGACAAACGGCTGACGCTTGGTTACCAGATTGATGGCATGGTCATAAAGGTCAACCGTTTCGACCAGCGCGAGAAACTGGGCTTCACGGGCCGGGCGCCGCGATGGTGCATCAGCTATAAATTCGCCGCTGAACAGGCCGAGACGGTTATCGAATCCGTTGACGT
>CAYLYB010000060.1:0-16342 GCA_964387605.1 uncultured Pirellulales bacterium
AGACGGTTTCCATAGGAGGGATTAGCTGGTATGTTTATCATGCCTCGCCCTGGGAGAGTTGGCAGCACTATATTGCCTATCGGATAGCCAATCCACCCACAAGCTCCACAAGTTATGTTAGTCTTGACCTTAAAGATTTCATAGATGACGCTGTGTCACAGGGATGGCTGAGCACTTCATGGTATCTGGATAATATGGAGGCCGGGTTTGAGATATGGCGGGACGGAAAAGGCCTGACGAGCAATTCGTTTTCAGCCTCAGTCAACGCGAACTTTGCCATGACTACCATTTATGTTGATGCCGACGCTGTGGGTGTCGGTGACGGCTCGAGCTGGGAAGATGCGTTCAAATACCTGCGGGACGCTCTCGCTGCCGTACCACGCGGGGGCGAGATTCGAGTGGCCGAAGGTGTTTACAAACCCGATGAGGACACTGTCCATCCGGGCGGCAGCGGCAACCGAGCAGCCACATTCCAGCTTAAAACTGAGGTGGCTATTAAGGGCGGCTATGCCGGTTATGGTGCGGCAAAACCAAACGAGCGAGACCCAAACACTTATGAAACTATTCTCAGTGGCGACCTGAACGGCAACGACGGCCCTGACTTTGCCAACAACGGTGAGAACAGCTATCACGTCGTTACGGGAAGTAACACCAATGCCACAGCTATTCTGGACGGTTTCACGATTACCGCCGGAAATGCAAACGGCAGTTACTCCCCGGACTATAAAGGCGGTGGAATGTTCAACGACAACAGCAGCCCAACGCTGACCAACTGTACCCTCAGCGGCAACTCCGCTGGCAAGGGCTGTGGTGGCGGGATATTCAACGACAACAGCAGCCCAACGCTGACCAACTGTACCCTCAGCGGCAACTCGGCGGACTACGACGGTGGCGGGATATACAACGACAACAGCAGCCCAACGCTGACCAACTGTACCCTCAGCGGCAACTCGGCGGACGGCGGTGGCGGGATGTACAACGACAGCAGCAGCACAACGCTGACCAACTGTATCTTCAGCGAAAACTCAGCTTTCTCGGCTGCCGGGATGATAAACTGTAGAAGCAGCAACTCAATACTAATCAACTGTATCTTCAGCGGCAACTGGGCAACCTACAACTTTGGCGGGATGTTAAACTCTATGAGCAGCAGTTCAACACTAACCAACTGTACCTTCAGCGGAAACTCAGCTGGCAAGGGCTATGGTGGTGGGATGTCCAACTTTAACAGCAGCAGCTCAATACTAACCAACTGTACCTTCAGCGGCAACTCCGCTGGCTCAGGCGGCGGTGTGTGCAACTACGACAAATCGAATTCGGATGTTACCAATTGTACGTTCATCGGCAATTCGGCCGAATACTACGGCGGTGGCGTATCCAACTACGACAGCAGCCCGACTGTGACTAACTGCATTTTGTGGGACAATACATCATCGCTGAGTGAACCACAGATATACAACGAAGTAACAAATCCGCCCACTGTCAGCTATAGCGATGTTCAAGGCGGCTGGCCGGGAACCGGCAATATTAATGCCGACCCTTTATTTGTTGCTCCTGACAGCAATGATTTTAATTTATTGCCGGATTCACCATGTATAGATGCAGGCGATAACACTGCTGTGCCGGCCTGGGTTACCACAGACCTCGGAGGCAATCCCCGCTTCGTTGACCATCCTGGAATTGCTGACACTGGTAAGGGCACATCTCCGATTGTCGATATGGGAGCTTATGAATACAAAAACACCCTGCCGGTTGCCGAGGCGGGGCCGAACCAGGTTGCTTATGCCTGGATTGATGGCATTGCCGAGGTGGCGCTGGACGGCAGCGGCTCATACGATGGCGACGGAGATGATTTAACCTATCTTTGGCGCTGGACTATCGGCAGCGATTTGTATGATACAAATACAGTTGACCCAACAATTGAATTGCCTGTCGGTGAATACGAAATTGAGCTTGTTGTAAACGACGGCTGGGGAGATTCGCAGCCGAGCTATATTAGCGTAACGGTTGTCGAGCCGATTAAATCAATGCTGTGGATTTCGCCTCAGGTTATTAACCGGCGCAGTTGGCAGCGAAGAATAACAGCGATGATTTGGCTGCCTAATGGTATTACCAAAAAGCAGATAGACACAACTCAAAGGCTTTTGCTTTATCCCGGCGAAATAGAGGCCTGCTGGCAGTATGTCATGGGATACCGTCAGGGACGATTCAATCGTGTAGCTATCCTTGCCTGCTTCGATAAGGCCGCACTTTTGGCCGCTATCGGCGACAACGGCCCGGTGCAGTTGAGTGTTGCGGGGCAATTGGATACCGGGCAATATTTCTTCGGCAGGGACACTGTGCGGATAACCAACCCGCCTTATGGCCCGTGGCCGAGAAAATTTGATAAATAAACCGACACACTCATAGCAGAAGCAAGTGGGGCAAATATTCGCCATCTTGACGCGGATGCTTTGTTAAAAGCCCGCCTGTTTTACTATTTGCCCCATTCTCTGCTATTTTATTATATCAAAGGGCCCCTGCCTCTTTAGAAGAGAAATTCTCATACCTGTTATCCCCTGCCGGAAAAGCACTTACATGGCCCTATTTACGGCCATAGCTTTACAAAGGTATCGATATGTGGTTTAATGACGGGCCTATTGACGGAGGATTTCAGAATGGCATTATGCCGATATATTATAAAAGTTGTTTTTTAGGATGAGTGTATGCCGAATAGCAACGGCAACGGAAAAACACAGATATCAACCAGCAAATCGTTTCTGGCTGTTGGGCCGACGCTTCATTACAGCCATACGAATGTCATCACGTGCTGGCTGTTGAGCATAGTAGTTTTTGCGGCGGTATGTCTTTTCTGGTCAAAGATACTAACCGGGTCATTGTTTTCGTTTAATCCCGAATCAATAACCTCGCCGCAGCTTTGGCGAATCGGCCAGCACCTTTTGACGGGCGTAAGCATCTTCGAATACCCATGGCAGATTCTCGTTATAGCGCTGCTTATGGCAGTGCTGACGTTAGCTCCCGTTCTTACGGCGCAGCTTCTGAGCTTCAGTTACAGCCTGCCTTTTATTCTGGCGGTATTCTTTCTTGCGGGTCTTCCTGCCTTCGCAATCTGCATTTTGATAAGCTGCATTGCGGTGGCCTGCCGGCCTTTGAGGTTTCGTTCGCGCTTTACTTCAATAGCGTTATGCCTGCTGCCTCAGCTTATATATTGGGGCGCTTTTGGGGGGGTCAGGGGCGTCGAGCCGGTCAAATGGGGTTTTTCTTTCACGCCGTGGATAGGCGCCGGCCTGATAGGCCTCGGCATAGCGGGGCTGGTGCTGACAATAGGTCATTATACCCGATATCGCCCGGGTCTGATTTGGTCATCCACTGCGATAATACTTCTTATCGCAGTAATAACATTCAAAATCAGAATCGGTTTTGATGAGCTGGATTATCAGCTTTATGTCGCCCGCAATAATCCCGAGCAGGTGAGCGAATTACACGACCACAGCATCACCAAGGCCCTCGACCGCGCCATAAAAGACCCTGCCGTAATCAAATATTTAGGGGGCTTCTTTTACCCCACCGAACCAATAGCGCTACGAAAAGAATTAAAGGCGGAGATTCAGGCCCAGCTTGCGCACGACCGGTGGCCTACGTGGTTCGACGTTCCGGCGGAATTCAGGTATCAGGACAAAAGAAAATGGCTTCTGGAACAATACGACTTATTCATTACCCGTCGCCCCAAAAGCAGCCGAATGCCCATCTCGCTATATTACAAAGCCCTTTTAAATGAATACAGCCCCGACAACCGGCTTCTTACCGACAAAGAGACACTTCATTTTTACAGTGATTATCCTTTCGACCGTTCAAGAGAGATTTGGTTTCGACTATACAGCGAATTCGGCAACAGCCCGGAATCGCTGGAAGCCCGTTGGCGAATCGCGATGCACTGGGCGGGTCAGGGGCGTTTCGAACAGGCCGAAGCGCTTCTTGATAACGCACTAATACTGCTGCAGGAACGATTGAAAGTTCTCACAAAGGAACAGCCAACCGAAGAATCGCTGTTCAGTTTGTTTCATCCCCCGCTTGATTCCGTTATGACGGCATCAAAGCTGACCGAACTGCAAAGGAAACTCAGCCAGTTACGCACACTTATCAGTATAGACAACCGCACTGAAAAACCTGATTCAGCAAGACGGCTGGCAAGATTCGTTATACTCAATCCCCACAATCCATCCTATACCGATAGACTTACGGAATTGCTTGCTGAAATGGCCAAAAACGACCCCCTGAGAGACAATGTTCTTCTCGCACAGGTCAAGCTGATAGCCGATGAGCAACTTCGAGCGGAAAAACTTGCCGAGCTGCACGAGCAATATTTCAATACAGACGGCGGGATGCAGGCGGCTTATGAGCTTGCCCTGCTTAAAATTCATTTCTGGCGTCAGCAGGATGACTCAAACGCAGAAATCAAGAAACAGTATCTGGCCGACGCCAGGGCCGCCCTTAGCGGTTTTTTGAGGATGTATCCGGCCAGCTTCTGCACCGAACAGGTCAAAAATAACCTCGCCAGTCTCCCTTCCGCCGAGTAAAAGCACTAAATTCGGTATATTTCCCTTAAGATAATGCTTCGTTTGACTATTTCGCCGATTCTGCTATAATCTATCATATAAGGCATTTGGAAGTGTCTGGGTGTGATGAAAAGGAAGCTGTCATGGAGGGATTTAAAAACCGCAGGGATTTCGGGATTATAATAAGCGGGTGCGAAACCGATAAGCTTACGAGCGATGTAGTAGCGCTGCTGCAAGAATCGAACGTTCGCTTTATCCTGTGCCCTGACTTATATGAAACAGCGGCAGAACTGACCAGGCATCAGGCCCCCAAAGGCATGATTATCGGCCGGCTCGAAAAGCTGAGCAGCGAAAAAGGATACTTTCTCGAAAAAGCAGTAAACAAGGGATGGCTCTGCTGCTGCCTTGCGAAGAAGATTTCAGGTAACACCCGCAACCTGGCGGTTCGAGCAATGAAATCAGGTGCGGTTGTGATAAATGACCCGGGCCAGCTTGAAAAAGTGATAACGCACATAACAAACGGGTAGAAGCCGATGAATAGTTTCACCTCTAAAAGCAATATCGATGCCGGCGAAATACTTTTAATCGGCGATTCAACCGGCGTACTCTCAGGAGCCGACACATCGGCCCAACTGCCGGTTCAGACCTGCACTGGAATGCTCGAAGGAATAGAAGAAGCCGTCAAAAAAAAACATTTCAAAGTCATTACTGTTGTAATGTCTAAGACGGCAACCAATCTGCATAACGGCCTCGCCACCCTAAGAAAAAACACCGATGCAAAAATCCTGCTTCTTGCCAGGATGTATGAAGAGCCGAAGGCAATCAAACTGGTCGCTTCTGCCTATAATGGAACGGGTCTGGCTGACGATTACATCATCTATCCGGTTACAATAGAAAAACTATGCGCAGCAATTTACGGCATTTCCGGAAAAACCGCAGATACAGTTACTATCGCAGCGGATAAAACAACTCGAACAAGAATCGAACAACTTGAAAAACTGGCAACCGAGGATGACCTGACCGGCATGAAAAACAGAAGGTATATCTGGGAATTCGCCAGGCAAATCATAAAACGGGCAAAAAAAGACAATGGCCGGATTACGCTACTCATTTTCGATATCGATAATTTCAAGCATTACAACGACGTTTACGGTCATACCGCCGGCGACGAGGTCCTGAAACAAACCGCACTTTTAATCCGGCGATGCTGCCGCAAACACGACGTCGTCGCAAGATTGGGCGGAGATGAGTTCGCCGTCGTGTTCTGGGATGACCCGCTATGTACCCCCCCTCCAGCAGGCAGCGAAAGACGCTCGTTTACCGGAAATCACCCCGGAGAAGTTGTTGTGATAGCAAAGCGATTCAGGCGGGAGCTTGAGAAAGCCGAGTTTCACCTGCTGGGACCGGAGGGCAAAGGAGTTCTAACAATAAGCGGCGGCCTGACCAGCTCAGGCCCGGACAGTGCGACGATAGAAGAGCTTTTTGAAAAAGCAGACAGTGCACTTCTCGAAGCAAAAAGAAGCGGAAAAAACAGGATTTATCTTGTTGGTCAGCCGGAAAACGACATAGATAAAATCGAGTAATCGGCGTAATCCCGCTCAACCATAAAATCTGACATCAATAATCGAAGGAAATACTCATTCTCCCCCCAGCACGGTAGTCTCAGCGGGCCCATCCAGTCTGTACCGTATTCCTCGCCAGGATATTATCCTGCCAAAAGCCGAAGATAGAATCAAAAATAACATAACCGGCGACCACAGCCAAAACAGCATCAAATCAACAACAGCCGCTGCTTTTAGTTTCGAGCGGTATTGCTCAAGAATAATTTTAGCGATGCTCTGCCTTAGAATCGCCCGAACAAATTGCGCCATAAAAAACAATAAAGGCACTGCAGCGAAAAGGCAAACGTGTGAATATCGCCTGTGAGCCGCATAAACCGCCAAACCCGCACCAATCCAAAGACCGAATACCGAATACAGGCTGCTCAATAATCCGAGCCACCAGGTCCCCGGCGTTGCTACCCTGGTTATCAGGAACTGTCTACGTGCAAATTCGAAAAGCTGCGTCCAGGTCGTCGAGTCGTATGAAGCCACGATGCATCCCGGCACGAACGCAACCTTCCTGTGAGCTTTTTTGACGGCATAGCTCAGCGACAAATCGTCGCTGACCGCCCTTTGCCATATTTTCTCAATTCCGAGTTCCCTGAACGTCTTTAGCTTGATGGCCATAGAGCCGCCCCATGCCTGGATGTACCTCGTGTTGCCGAGCAGCTGTGCCACCTTGGCGTTTATAGCCACGAGCGTCAGCGTGGCGAAATTATTTTTTTCCGGCACAAACCAGCGATAGCCGCTTGCTACCCCGACTTTATCATGACGAAGCGGATGAACCAGTCGGCCCAACCATCCCGGTTTTATACAAATATCCGAATCCGCAAAGGCCAGCACCTCAATATCGTTCGGGATTTGCCTGTAAGCATAAAGAAGATTATGAATCTTTTGACTGCAAGTCTGTCCGGGCCCGGAAACAAGAATCCGCACGTCTTCGGCTTTTGTATGCCTCCCTGCCTTTTCCTTCAACCTACACAATACCTCATAGGCGGGGTCTTCCCTGTCGCCAACAACAAAGCACAGCAGGTAATTTTCGTAGTCCTGCCGGTAAAACGACAATATATTGTCCTCGAAGTTCGTATCGAGCTTTTTACAGGGAACAACCAGGGCCACACGCGGCCTGTAATAGCGGCGATTCCTTTTATTCTTCGCCAGCACGTACCGATAGTTTTGAAATGTCAGCAACAAAAAAAGTAACTGGGTAACTATCAGCAGCCAGCTCACATATACATACCATTCCATATTACAGGATTATGTTTATTCGAAGTGCTGCTGTCAATCCGTAATCGCAAAGCGATTAAGTTACTCCGTATTGGCGAGCCAGTTTTGCGCAAGCATCGCGTAATCGAGCTCGTTAATAAGGCCGTCTTTTGGCTCAGCCATATCACAATCGTCGTTCCAGTTGTCCCCGCCGGTAACCGCAAGCCATGAGTTGGTAAAAATCGAAAGGTCGTAATAATCAACATCACAATCCCTATCGAGGTCGCCTTCGGGTGATGTAACAGGTGTAGAAGTTGCGATAATCTCGACATCATCGATTCCCCAGAACCATTCATAATAGGCATTGTAGTAATGCCAACGAATCTGGACGTCGCCGGCGCCTTCTGCTCCGTAAGCGGAGAGGTCAAGCTCGATCTGTCCGGAAGTATCAGCACCCTGATATCGAGCGATATTCTGCCAGCTACCGCCGTCTATTCGAACATCAACATCACCAATCTCGTTTTGTCCCGACTCATAGTAATTAAAATAATGTTTATATCTAAGCTTTATGTCACTCAGGCCGGTGCAATCAATGCTATGCGTTATAAGCTGCTCATCCATAGTTTCGCTAACGGCGTAATCGCTGTCAACAATCATAAAGACACCGTCCCATTGAGAACTGCTTCTGTGTGCCGGATTGTCGGAGCGCCAGGTATCAGTAGAACTTCCGCCGTCGACAATTGTCCAGCCGGCAGGCAGGCCTGAGTCGAAGTGAGTCTCATAAAAAACCTCGGGTCCACCTCCCATTTCGACGGTTATGCTGACCGTAGCGATATTGGAATCGCCGCCTTCGTCCGGCTCACCACCGTCGTTGGCCTTGAACTCGAAACTATCTGAGCCAACAAAACACGCCGCTGAAGTATAGGTAACGCTGCTGCCGTTGCCGGTCAAAACATACGGCACAGTATCGATATCTCCAGCCAGCGGGTCGGACAAAAGCCCAAAGCCTGGCAGCGACGTGATTATATAGCTCAAAATCCCCGGGGGATTCGGCAGGCCGTCATCAGTCGCCGTTAAGGTAAACAGCTCAGCCGCACCGGTGTCGGCCGAAACAAACGAATCCGAAGCCACCGGCGGCGTCGGGTTTGATGTTGTCCCCTCGAAATCAATTCCCCATCGGTTACCGGTTGTTATAACCATATCTCCCGATATGCCGGTATATACTATCTGATCACTGAAGGAATAACCATCCCTGGTAACACTTACGGTGTAGGAAGAGTTCGATGGAACCTTTGCAACGGCGTATATGCCGTTACTGTTAGTTGTGGCCTGATAAGTTCCGCCGCCGCTTCTTTGGGCGGTTACTGCGGCCCCTTCAAGCGGAACGCCTGAACTGCTGTTCGTAACCCGCCCGCTTATGATTTCGCCTGAACCGCTCTTGTAAATATTATAAGTTGCCCCGTAAACGGTATGAAATGACGGCGAACTGCTTATAGTCGGCAAATTATACCACGCATCATAGTAACCATCCCATCCCATATTAATATGATGATAGAGCGTGGAGGACTGATAACCATAGCCATCTGCTACAACAGCGTGCCCATAATAAGGGTAGGTGCCGCCAAGTATGCTCAGAATGACGGGATTGCCCCAGTCAAGATTCGGATTGACCATATCATTAAGGACCGTACCGATATTATCGTTGTCCTCCCAGGCAAACACCGCGTTGCTGTAACCGAATGTATCGACCATCGCCATAGTCGCATCATAGGGACTCGCCCCGGAACCGCCGTCATCACCTGACTGGTAGTTCATCGCCACGGCAACACCAGCATCATGAGTAAGTGCGCCGATTGCCTGTCTCTGCGTAGAAGTTGCGCTGCAACCGGGGTCAAGCGTCATATATGACCAGTTATATGGCCCGCCATAGCCGTCGCCGCCGCGAAGACATCTCGCTTGCGGCGAACCATAGACGTAAATTGTAAAACATGATGTCCCCACGCCGAATGTAGGGTATTGTTGAAAACGCATATACTGAGCCATTGCAGTTGCAATACATCCACAGACGTAATTATCGGGGTCTCCTGAGGAATAGGGCGGGGTGAAATAGTTATAACACGCCAACTCCGGGCTGTAACAACTCAGGTCCTGGCCCCATTCAGTTTCAACCAAAGGGGCAACACGAACATCCGAAACGCCCGGAAGTTCCGCCTCGAGCACGGGCGTGTTACTATCTTCGGCGGCCAATAAACGTGCCCATTTTCCGGAGGCCTTCTGTGCCGAATTTCGAACGGTAATTTCTTTATCAGTAAGCTTACCGGCCAAACCAGGAGAACGGGTCTTTTCCTGAACCGCCCGCGTCGAATAAACTCTGTCCGGCAGGTCCCGGCTAACAAGCGCACCAAGGGGGTTATTTTCCGACGGGTCATAACATCCCCCTGACACAAAACAGACAACCGGCTCGACATTATCTTCTGCAGGAACAATTACAAATCCGTTGGGCCTTAAATAAACAACGTAATATAAGGCCTGCCCGTTGTCATCGGTAAAGGTCTCAATACTGTCAACCTGATTACCAAGCCGACTACCCAGAGGTCTTATATCGGACCTTAGCCACTCCCTAACAAGCTTCTTTGCTTCATTCGAACCAACCGGTGCTGCCAATCCTGTCCGGCAAAAAAATCCTGATAACATAAGCAAGACCGCCAGAAGACAGAAAACCACCCCATTACGCAACTTTGGTATCCTCCGTGTGTTCATCAATTGCATATCTCCTTTTAGCGAGATTCTTCCCCTTCTTCGCGTTTTGTCGGCACAGAGCAGCAATATAAAATATTGTACACTAAATGACTCCAATCTGTCAACTCACATTTCCTCAGCGGCACACCTTACAGCCAAAAGCCGATTTTTCTTGCAGAATAATCGGCCTCAGTATAGATTAAGGGGCATTGGTGATATTGCTGTCACGAAAAATTGACAGCGAGTCACAACCGACGATAAAATGGGTCGGTGCCCGAGTGGCTAAAGGGGACGGGCTGTAAACCCGTTGGCGTAAGCCTACGTAGGTTCGAATCCTACCCGGCCCACTGAGGTTTCGTATTGTTTTGCAGGGTTTCGTTTTACGTCGAATTTCGCAGATTCACAAACTGCGTGCGACGTTGTGCACGGCAATGGGGCATTTTGCTGCGCCGCATTTTTTCCCCTTGATTGTCATAGGCAGTAGGCACTTGCTTATAATAATCTTCGTCCCAAATCCTAACCCATTCAAAATGCGAAAAAGTTTGTTAAATATTGGATCAGGAATTGGGGGCAGGTCATACGTCTATGCCAGTCGAAATCTTGCATGGAAATAGCTGAATAGATAGCCCAGAACAAAGGTCACAAATGTTCCTATTACTATCAACCAGCTCCAGGCCAGTTTGATGTATCCTCCGTGAGAGAGTAGTAAAAGTGCAGCCATACTAACCGAGCTAATAATCATCGCGGTTATATTGCCGAAGTTGGACTTGCATTTTGTTAAGACACCAAGCAAGAAAACGCCAAGCGTCGCGCCGCCGGTTACGGAAATTATCTCAAAGGCAAACCAAAGAATATTCTCCACAGGTTCGCAGGCAAAGGCGATAATCGCAAGCACCAGACCAAATGCAAGCACTCCTGTTCGCGAAACGAGGAGATAATGTTTTTCCGTCGCGGACTTCTTAATGAGGGGCCGATAGATATCTGTTACAAAAGAGGAGGAAAGTGAACTCAACGGTGAATCGATACTGGCCAATATGATTGCTGAAAGCATCAATCCTTTCAAGCCAATAGGGAGAGAATTTGCTACGAAGTGTGAAAAAACCTCTTTGGTTTTTTCCGGGGCAGGCAAACCTGGGTTCTGCTGGTAAAAAACATAAAGCAAAGTTCCGATTCCCAGATATATGCACAGGATTGGCAAACCCACCAATATGGTGGAAATAATTGTCTTCTGGCTTGCTTTGCGAGTTTTCACGGTAAGTAACCGCTGCACCAGCTCCTGGTCGGTTCCGAAGACCGCCAATCCAATGAAGAAAGCGTTGGCAGTACCGGCCCAGAAAGTCGTTGGATTGTTAAGGTCAAAATCAAACTTAAAGACACTTAACCGGCCCGCTTCACCGGCGATTTGCCATGCGGTTGATAGCCCGCCCCGTATTTTCAGCATAAGATAGATAAATAACACACCACCCGCCAAAAAGAAAATCACTGTCTCATACGCACCAGCCCATACTACTGCTTTTATACCGCCAAAAGTAATGAAGATGGCACTTACCAATGTAAATATTAAAAGAGTCTGCGCCAAAGACCAGTCCAGAATTATCCCAGCCCCCAGACACGCAGCATACAATCTAACCCCTGATGCTATAAGGCGTGTAATAAAAAAGAAAATCGAGCCGGCATACTGAGTCTCAGGACCAAAGCGGTGCCTCAGAAACTCGTAGATACTCGTGCAGTTATACTGATAAAACACCGGGATGAATAGAAACGCCACAAATATTCGTGCCATTGCCGAGCCGATAAAAAACTGCAGATATTGCCAATTCTCGCTATAGGCGGTCGCCGGCACACCGATAATTGTAAGGGCGCTTACCTCGGTCGCGACAAAAGACAGACAAGCCACAATTGAGGGGACTTTTCGTCCGCCAACAAAGAAATCTCTCGTATCCTTTTCCTCGCGTCCGAAGATATAAGAAATAACAAAAAGAAGAATAACGGCCAAACTAACCACTGTTAAATCGACCAGACCAACTGCCCCTAAAACCTGTTGAAAAGCTATGAGACCGCTCATGTGCTTTCCTTAATGGCTTTCCTCAACGACTGGCCACATTCGTCAAGAATGGCAAGTGCCCGGTGCAGATTGACTTTACGAAAGTGCATTACTATTGCGGCTTTGACTTTACCTTCTGCCCGCTCAAGCATTCTGACGGCTTTTGTCCTGGAAAGTCCCGTCATTTGAATAACAATCCTCTGAGACCTGTCCCGTAGTTTGTTATTTGTGGCATTAAGATCCACCATCAGATTTCCATACACCTTGCCCATTTTTATCATCGCCGTTGTCGTAAGGATATTGAGCACGAGCTTTGTAGCAGTTCCCGCTTTCATCCTGGTTGAGCCGGTAATAACCTCAGGACCAACAACGGGATTAATAATAATCTCAGCAGGAATGTCCTTAACACTTTCCGGCGAGCATGTAATAAAAATTGTGCCTGCCTTGAGTTTCATTGCCTGTTTTAATGCTCCTCTCACATAAGACGTCAACCCACAGGCGGCAATACCAACGACAACATCCTTATCGCAGACCAAGTGTTTTTCTATCGCCCTGGTTCCTTTCTCGGCATTATCTTCGGCTCCCTCCACAGCCCTGACCAGCGCGCGTCTGCCGCCCGCTATTATCCCCTGCACTAAAGTCGGGCGAACACCGAAGGTCGGCGGACATTCTGATGCGTCGAGAACGCCAAGCCGGCCGCTTGTCCCCGCGCCGACGTAAAACAATCGACCACCTTTTTGAAAATGTTCCACTATCGTATCAACCGCTGAAGCGATGCGCTTACGCTCCTTGCCAACGGAAGTCGCCACCTGCGCATCTTCAGTGTTGATGAGGTCAACTATCCCTTGGGTCGACAGCTGGTCGATATTTTTACTTCTTGGGTTGCTATGCTCAGTCGTCGGAAGTGGTTTGCGCTTTTTCATTATGCAGGTACTATCTTTCCTAAAATCAAAGGCCGCATTGCCCCCGTAGCACTGGGAACATTATCTGCCACACCCTTTATTGTCGCGTATGCAAGAATAGCAAACGAAATTGCCTCTTTGGCATCGCTATCTATACCAAAATCGTCACTAAGTAAAACTTTGCTGCCGCCAAGACTCTGCTGCAAAATTTTGAACAAAGTCATATTATGTGCGCCACCGCCGCATAATATTACCTCATCAGGCATTTGCGGCAAGAACTTTAGATACGCTTGAACAATACTGGCAGCAGTAAAATTTGTGACAGTTGCCATAATATCTTCAACTGTCATTGTTCTCTTCATCTTACGATATAACACACCACAATATTGGCTGCCAAATTCCTCTCTGCCTGTGGACTTAGGAGGGCGTCGGCTAAAAAATGAATGTTTCAACAAATCATTGAGAATGGTTTTATCAACCTTGCCCCGTGCTGCAACTTTTCCGCCCCGGTCAAACTTTTGTCTGCCCCTGCTTAGAATTGTAACTATTCCGTCCATTATCATATTGCCCGGACCGGTATCAAAAGCAATTATATCGCCTGCTCCACAATCTGCCGGAAGATAAGTTAAATTGGCAATGCCTCCGATATTCTGAACAGCACGATTACGATGTTTATCGCGAAACAGAAAATAATCCGCAAATGGCACCAATGGAGCCCCCTGCCCGTCAGCAGCCATATCACGAGGCCTAAAATCCGCAACAGTTGTAATACCCGTCCGCTGGGTAATTACAGATGGCTCGCCTATTTGCAAAGTCGAACGAATTATCTGTCTGCCAAAACGCCTGCCTCTGGGATTGTGATAAATCGTCTGTCCATGGGAACCAATCAAGTCGATGCTGTTCAAGTCAATACCACTTTTTTTACACAGCTTTCGAATCGACTCGGCAAAGACCAAGCCAAGGACAAAATTTAAATGACAAATATCAGCCACACTGCCGGATCTGCCGTCGCAAAGCTGAAGGATACTGCTGCGTAATTTCGAAGAAAAAGGAAATGTATCGAACGCCGGTACGCTAACCTTTTTAGTATCAATATCCACTATGGCCACGTCAACACCATCTGCAGATGTGCCAGACATCAACCCTGCCACACGCATCTTTGTTTTTTGGGAAAGCTCTGCTACGCGGTTCTTCACTCTCATCACGACCTCTTTCCTTTGCTGGCCAGTTGAGTCAGTTCTTCTTCGGCAAGGTTAAACAGTCGCAGGTTATCATTCAGGCGTAAAAGTTTATTGCGTGCCAGCCAAAGCTCTTTGAAATCTCTCCCAATATCATGCATTTGCCTACCCAACTGTCGCAATTGTGAGCTTTTGACGTTTTGTCCCGCACGCAGCGATTTTGCAGCCATTGCCCTCCTGCTGGCTAAGCAATCCATTCGAGCGGCCAGTTTCATTTCTCGCAACGTTAATTGCTCAAAATCCCCCATCGATTTTATATTTGCCGGCCAAAGACCACTAACAGATAAATCAGCCTCTATTTTCTGTAAACCATTCATGCTCATCAAATCAAACGCCCCGCTTTCGACAGCCTTGTCATACAGCAACGGTTCGAAAAAAGACTGAAACAACAATGACTTATTAGGCACAGTTTTTCCGCAGGTGATATATGTGCTGCCCAGCAACCGTATCGCCTCGGCCATATGATAATCTCGCTGGCCAAAAGCGTGATAACAGAAATTTTCCGTGAATCTGTCATTATCAACGGCCTTGCCATTCCAAGAATTAGCTGCTCCATGTGCAAAGCCGTGCAAGCTCACTCCCATAAAATTCCGATGCCCATTGTCGCCCCAGTCCGTATTGAGCAGGCCCTCAGCATGATATTTACGGCCCTGAGCAGCAAAGTTAGTCACATTACCCATCGAATTGGGCAGGCGCGTTCCGTGGGTTAACCACCCGCTCGTACCGGGGCAAACCATCAACGACAATCCGGAATCCGCTATTTCCTTGGTTCTGGCAATATTTTTCCCGTTCTGTTCATACTCCCAGTTTAGCAGAACTATGTCACGCGGCAATCGGTCAAGTAATTCCGGATGGTTCAATATTATGTCAGCCCAAGCGTTCATTCGCTTGCCGTATTTTTCGCAGAGACGATGAATCTTCAGGAGAAAGTCCAAGTAGACCTTTCCTGCGCCGACAAGAAGCGTCTTTTTCCTGCTGCGACCTTTGCCAAGCTCCCATGTCTCATCACAGCAAACATTAAAATCCTCCGCCTCAAAAAGCGGCATAAATTCATCATAAAGTTCTGCGATAAGCTTGATTGAACCGGGGTCGACGGGACAAAGGGTTGTCCCTCCCGGAAAACCACGGAAACCCGGCTTCTCACCTAAATGTCTGTATTTCGGTAGGGACAGAATTTTTTCAAAGTGCCCGAAACTTGCAAGCGAACCAACTAAACGAATATGTTGCTTTCGACAATGTTCCTGCAAAGCAATTATTTCTTCAGGTTTAAATGGGCTGTAACCCTTCCCGATTTCCGGATGTCGTTTAAAAGTGAACACATTCTCCACATAAATCTGTAACTCATTTATTTTCCAGCGTGAAAGCCACGTTGCGAGTTCTTTCAGTGTTTTTAGCTTGGGTACTTTCCCCCTTGAACAATCCAGATATACCCCGCGTCTGCGAAAATTCGGTTCATCATCTATTCTGCAAAGGGGTAAAACATTCCCGTATATCGCAACCAACTCACGAAGTGTTTGCACAGCGTAATATGTGCCGGCATCCGAGTTAGTATGAACCCCGATTCCATTCTGAGTAATATTAAGATGATACGCATCACAGCCTGTGATATTCTTATCGCGATATATCCTTAAGGCCGCAGGCCTGGGAGATTCTTTTGTTATTCGAGCGTTTAGACAGCGATTTGGCAAACTACAAATTAGCTGTTTTAGGGGTAGGACATCGGCTATATATGAACTGGCCAAAATTGGCCTTGCTGGCCAGCGAAAAAATCCTTTCTGAAAAACAACCTTTTTCACCGGAACCACTAATTCGGCAAAATGACGTTCATCCTTGATAGCCATACATTCAATATAACACGGCTTAATTGGGTTGCAAAGAAAAAGAGACGCCCTTCTTTTACTCAGGGAATTATCTCTACAAACTCCTTACCTGATAACACTCAGTTTGCAGGTCATTATAATCAATCGCATGAAACTGCTTGAACCTCCCTCCTATTTAAATCCATTAACCTTTGCTATCTATGTTGACGTCTAACACATAAGACATTCTTATTTTTGCC
>CAYLYB010000061.1:0-10922 GCA_964387605.1 uncultured Pirellulales bacterium
CGTGCGCACCGCACTTGCTCCCCCGGCCGCTTTTGCGCACACGATGCAATAAAAACCATCGCTATTGTTATTAATATCTCTCTTCGCCCCAATATTCGCATAATAACCCCTTTATTTTTTTATGTTTAGCCCCCACTCCTGTGGTGGGGGTTGCCTGCCCTTAGTAGCACGAAGTGCGTAGAAGGGTCATTCCGAGTGTTACCCGCCGAAGGCGGGGTAGGCGGGAATCTGTTAAAAAATATCGCCTCCCTTAATTTTTATTTCCTGAATATTACAAAATCTCCCTCTTCGAGAGGAAACTCTTCCGCGAGCAGTTGTTCAGAATTCATTTCAATCCTTCTTAAAGGTTTCTGCACGCCGTTATCACTTGCCCATCTGACAAAAAGCTCCACGGTTTCTTGAGATTCGAGAGCGGATAGAAGAGTCTCGATTAGTTTTCTGACTGCTTTTTTCTTTTCCTCCATGTCTTCTCGTGCCTGTTGTTCGTCATAGAAAAAGCCGCACCCGCAGTATTCTTGTGAGCCTGCATAATAAACTCTTCTCTTGGAAAAAAATTGTTTTACGTCGTTAATATTTACTTCTGTCTCCGTTAGAAAAAAATCCGGCGATTCCTCGTTCCATTCAATCGTTGAAAGAGGCACATCCGAACCGATATAAACCATATAGCACATTGATGTTTCCCCTCAACTCAAAACTAACTTGTCGTTACAAATTCCCCGACCTTCCACCTTAAAATCATCAATCATCAATTATCAATAATAAATTATTTCTCTGTGTGCTCTGTGGTCTCTGTGGCTTAAAATTTCCATTTTTACTTCGTCATTTTGTAGTCTTGTCCGCCGAAGTTTTAACGAAGGCGGATTAATCTTTGATATTTAATTTTCCTTCCTCAACTCAACACTTAAAACTTAAAACTCAAAACTAACTCATCTTTACTAATTTCCCGACCTCCCGCTTGAAAATCATCATTCATCAATTATCAATAATCAATAATTCCTTCGTGTCCTTCAATTGAAACGTCTATAAAACAAAACGCTTGATTCCTTCCTTGAGCTTTAATACATTGAAGTTTATAAGCAATCCGACATTTATTCCGGCCAGTTTCATATATGTAAGAATCTGTGCCTCGTGAATTGGCAATATCTTTTCAACGCTCTTAAGTTCAACAATAATGCTGTTTTCAACAATAAGGTCGATTCGGTATCCGCTATCAATCCTCAGGCCTTTGTAATCTATCGGCAGTTCCTTTTGTGTTTCATGCCTTAAACCTGCGGCGGTCAGTTCGTATGATAGGCAGCGTTCATAAGCCGACTCAAGCAATCCGAGCCCCAGGTTCTTATGTACCTCAATCGCATAGCCAATTACTTTGCCTGACAATTCGTCGAATTCCATAAAACAATTTTCTATTTGCTAATAAACAACTTCGTGTTTCTTCGTGCTCTTCCGCCTGCGCAGCATCCCTGTCGGGAGAAGGCGTCCCTTCGGGAGTGGTGAAAAAAGTTTTTTTAAATCGCGACAAGCTCTCCCACTCCCACTTTTTGCCTTGCTCCTACTTGCTCCACGAACGCCTCTAATCGTGTTGTCAGTGTCGCGTCCTCCTGCCCGTCGAAGCTCAGGTTAAGAATCGGCATCTCGCCGCAGTCCCCGCTCAACCTCCTCGTCTGCGTGCTCACTATCGTCGAAGGCATACACGTAAAGGGCATCACGTTCACCACGCCTCCCATTCCCTCTTTGTAGTATTCCACTATCTTGCCGATACTCAATATCGCCTCGCCCTCGAATGATGGGTCGATGTAATCACTCGCTAATTCGATAACGTGCTCGATATGGTGCTCCGCCAGTCGTCCGAATCTTCTCTCCAATGGCTCCGCCAGCGCCCGCTCGATTCTGTGCTGGAAGAAGTCCTGGATTTTATTGTCGAAGAGGTTTTTGAATTGCCCTCTGCGTCTTGCCGTATTGCCGCGGGTAAAGTTCGTGTAATAAATCCATTCCGCAAGTGAGGCGAGGTCGCACGCCGCGCCCAATTCTTCGAGCCGCCTGATGATATTCATATTCGCAAACGGATGATTGCGAACGTATATCTCCCCCACAACTCCTATCCTCGGCTTCTGCACGCTCGTGTCTAATTTTACTTTTGCGAATTCCTCCGCAAATTCCTCCATCAGCCGAACCTTGTCTGCTAATCGGCCTCGTCCCTCGACTGCCGTAATCCATTTACCGAGGCATTTTTCATATACCTGCTGCGCCTCTTTCGGCTCCACGGCAAAAGGCCGAATCCGCAGTATCAATTTCTGCAATAAATCTATCCCCACAACCGACGTCCAGATGTCCTTCATAAAAGAGATTGTCCCCGTCCCGTTTAAGCTCTCGACGAATTGGTCATAGAATCTGCTGTCCTGGTTCGGAGCTATCAAAAGCGCCTCATCCGCGCCTGCGTATCTTAAAATCTGCTTGTGCAGACAGTGATACATACCGAACCTGCAGGGCCCCGATGTCGCCGGCATAAAAAACGCCGCCCCCTTCGGCTCTACGCCTTCCCTGCCTAAAACCTTCAGCATCTCTCCGCTCGTTATCGCGCAAGGCAGACATTCTTTCCCGGAAGTGAAGGTACGTCCCTGCATTAGCGCCGCCTCGTCCGCTATCGGCATCACCTCCGCCGGCTGACCATGCCCCCGCAGACACGCCGCCAGCCCGTAAGCTGTATCGCTCATATACGGTATATAAAGCGTCCGCTTGCCCTTCTTCTGTGTTATCTGCTCTGTCTTCCGTCCTCCGTCCTCTGTCCTCTGTCCTTTGTAGTTTTTCAAACTCTCGAAGAACGCCTCCAGCCGTGTAATCACGCCCGCGTCCGCCGAATGCTCGTCAATCTCTAATTGCAGACAGGGTTTTTCCCCCATTATCTCCTTGAAAAACGTCATCAAAAATGAATCAGGCCCGCAGCTGAAATTCGAAAGATATATCGCGAATAGCCGCCTGTCCCTTTTTATTATCTCCGCCGCGCGAAGTATCTTTTGCCCGTAGGACCAGTAAACAGATTTATGGAGCGATTCGTCCCCCAACGTCGCATCCTTCAAATCGAGCATCTCTAACGGAATCATCTCCACTCCGATTTCCGCTAATTTCTTCGGCAGTTGCAAACTCACTCCCTCGTCACAGCCGTTATATGGCCGGCTCACTAATACAAACAGCTTCTCGTCTGCCCCGATATTCTCAAGTATCTCTTTTCCCTTCTCCTGTAGCGACTGCTCGAACGCCCGTTGGGCCTCGAATCCCTTTTTCATTGCTCGGCTTGTCAGCGACGATGATATATTCAGTTTTTTGCCTAATCCAATAAATGTCTTTTTCGCAAGCTTATCACCCTCGCCCAATCGAATCGGGCAAATCAGTAATTTCGTCTTGCCTAATTTGTTCCCGAACGCCGCCTGGGCCTGATATGGAAATGACTGCACATACGGGCAAAGATGGCTGTGCTTGTTCTCCTCGAAACCCGCCGTCATCGAAACGATACTCGGCAAAAAAATATAATCCACTCCCTTGTCAATCAACTGCCCCACGTGCCCGTATGCCACCTTAACCGGAAAACATGGCTGCGCCGTTACCGACTCCACTCCCTTGCGAATCGTCTCTTTGGAGGTATTTCCGGATAGTACGACCTCGAACCCTAATTCCTCGAAAAACTGCGAAAACATCGGCAGCAGTTGCCACGACGCCAGCCCCATCGGTATCCCTATCGTTCCCTTCCGACCCTTATTTGCCGTTTCCCCTATTCCGGCACATTCGAGCATCTTCTTCTGACGGTATCCGAAAGCGTCGAACCGGCTCTTTTTCACTTTGCTTTTCTTCAGGTTATACCTGTCGCATCGCGACCCGTAATATAATGGCTCGCTGTTGGCAATCTCGACCTTTTTAATCTCGCAGTTATTGGGGCAGTGCTCGCACATAAAAGATTCCACCGTATATTCCGCCCCGATAAGATTCTCGAATCCCCTGAATTTACTCTTCTGCTTTTGCCCCGATTGCCGGCCAACCTGCTCCATATGTTCAGCCGCAATCGCCGCCGCCCCCAGCGCGCCCGTAACCTCATGATGGTCTGGGATCATGATGGGTTTGCCGGTTACTTTTTCGAAGGCCGCCCATACGGCTTTGTTGAAGGCGGTGCCCCCCTGAAAACATATATTGTCCCCAATTTTTCGCCTGCCCACGACGCGGTTGAGGTAATTCGCCACAATCGAATAGCTCAGCCCCGCCACCAGTTCCTCCGTCCCCGCTCCCTGCTGCTGATAGCTCAACAAATCCGATTCCATAAATACCGTGCAGCGCTCACCGAGTTTGATGGGGGATTTGCTGGCGAAGGCCAGTTGGGCGAATTCGTCTTTGATGCTGATGCCTAATCGCTGGGCCTGCTCCTCGAGGAATGACCCCGTCCCGGCGGCGCAGGCGTGGTTCATCTCGAAATCCACCACGACGCCGTTATTGAGCGATATGTATTTGCTGTCCTGGCCGCCGATTTCGAATATCGTATCGACCGCGGGATTTACGATGGCTGCTCCCGTCGCCTGCGCCGTGATTTCATTTATCACGACGTCTGCGCCGATTAAATCGCCTGTCAGATACCTGCCTGAGCCGGTGCTGGCGGCGCCGAGAATCTCGACCTTGCCGGCGACCTCTTTGCCGACCATTTCAAGCCCCTGACGAATCGCATCCAGGGGCCTTCCCGCGGTCATCAAATATGCCTTCGAAAGGATGCGTTTTTGTTTGTCCATAACCACGACGTTAGTGCTCAGCGAGCCGACGTCCACGCCGAGATACGCCTCGATTGGCCCATCTGCTTGTTCGAGCAATTCAGTATAAACCCTGCTCTTCGGCGGCGGCAGCACGGGTTTTTGCAACGGCTCCCGCCTCGGTGCGTTTTGAAGGGCCGCTCCCTGCTTTTTGATATATGAGTCAATTTCATCAAGCAGCGACTTTGTTTCTGTCTTGCGTTCTGCGTCTTCCGCTATCCGTTTTTTAGCGACGAGCACCGCACCGATAGCGCCTGTGAAGAAATGCTCTTTGGGCACTAAAATCTCATCTGTTTTGGCATCGAATACTTTTGCGATAGCCCGCGCCACGCCATCATTGGCAGCAACGCCGCCGGTAAACACAATCGGCTTTACAAACTCCCGCCCGCATCCGAGGTTGCTCTTCAAATTTCGAGCAAGCGCAAGGCAAAGCCCCGCCAGAATATCCTCCACCTGCGTCGCCTGCTGCTGCAAATGTATCATATCGCTTTTCGCGAACACCGAGCAGCGGCCGGCCATACGGGGAACGTTTTTGCTCTGCATCGCCAATCGGCCGAATTCACCTTCGATTTTGATTCCTAATCGGTCCGCCTGCTGGTCGAGAAATGAACCGGTGCCTGCTGCGCAAACGGTATTGAGCGCGAAATCCCTGACTCGGCCAACGCCGGGTTGTTTGTGGAGGAAGATGAGCTTGCTGTCCTGGCCGCCCATTTCTATTACCGTGGCATCAGAGATTTGCGGATACAGATGCGAAATAGCTGCGGCCTGCGCGGCGACCTCGGTTATAAACGGTATGCCCAGCATTTTTGCGGGCAGCCGGGCGGCGGAGCCGGTGGCGGCGATGAAAGTTACATCCGCGGGGTTTATTCGGCTAAAGACATCGGCAAGCTGTGCGCGAAATGTCTCGATTGGTCTGCCTTTTGTGCGCCGGTAGTCCGACAAAACAATTCGGCCATCGTCATCTAAGACGACGCAATCGCTGCTGGTCGAGCCGATATCGATACCGATACTTAAGGGGCGTTTGTCACGCAACGGCTCGACGCCGTATCGCGTGTCTCTTTGCGACGAAATCAAATCCTGTTTTTCTTCCGCCATAGCTGGCTCCGTGACTTTTGTATTTCCTCTACGTTGTGCGCAATATAGCGATTTTTCCGGCTTTTTCAAGATAATGTTTTCAGCGTTCAGCGTACAGCGTACAGCGGACAGTGGATTTCGTGAAGCGTATCTCGTGAAGCGTATTTCGTTCAGCGTACAGCGTTCAGGGGGCAAGCAATTTTCATCCGGAAAATTCAGACTTGCAAATTCTCCATGGTATTTTCGGGCAGCGGCGTCATAGGCGCGGGCGGCGTCGATTTCGGAGGTGAAGGTTCCCAAGTGGTATCTTTTTCTTTGATGGCAGATAACGGCGACATATTTATTGATTCTTTTTTCAAGTGAAACGCCCCTGAATTTCGATGATGCGCCGGCTTTATTTCTGCGTGTGTTGCAGGCGTTTTGGGAAATGGTAGCGAGGCGTAAATTGGCCATTCGATTATCGAGGGAGGTGCAATTTTTGTGGTCAACGACGAGGCCTCGAGGGGCATTTATAATTTCCCTGTGCAGGTAAACCTTTTTGGTCTTAGTTGGAGAGATTCTGACATTTCGGGCGGCGTAAAGGTTTGTACCGTTTCCCTGCAAATACCAGTTGAAGCGTCTGAGGCGGTAGTAATCGGCAGGGTCGAGAATAGTGTAAACGCCATCGCCGAGATAGATTTTTCGAAAGGCGCAGCCGAATTTAAGCTTTCGATAGAGCATAAGCGGCCAAGTGAAGAATCGGTCGAGCCAGACTGGAATCGGTATAGTGAGTTTTGCAGACATTTTTAAATCCTCCTTTTTTGTTAAATCAAAAATCAAACATTAAAAATACATATCAAAATTTCAATATTTACCCCCACCACAGGTGTGGGGGCTAACCGATAAGGACGGCCCCTGCAAGCAGGGGCATTAAATAGTTCCTCTACCCCATGGCGCGAAGGCACCGAGTTATTTACTTTTATTTGGATTTCCCTTGCCCTGCTGGGCTATGACTTGCACCTTCTGGTGCTGCTGCCTACCACCTTCTGGCGGTGAATACCGGGGTCGAACCCCGCATAGATTGATATTATACCATAATCACGGCAAAAGTTCAATAATTATCTAACTTTTTTTTAACGAAGGATATTTATGGATTTTCGCTTATTTTGCAGCCGGGGATTAAAAGGAATTATATTTGATAATGTCAAAGGCGGTTTGAATGGTGCTGTGAAAGTGGTATAATCGGATTGGAATGAATTAGTACAGGGGTATAATAGAGCTTATGTCGAATAAGGTTTTAATAGCGGAAAAGGGGTACGAAGGCAAATACGTAGCCCTTCGTTCGATGTCCGACAGGACGGTTATAGCTTCAGGGGATAAACCCGAGGCCGTAATGGAACAGGCGCAAAAACAGGGCGTAGCGGACCCCGTAATATTTTTCGTTCCGAGCCACGACATTACCCAGGTGTATTGAAATGCCCATCAGCAATTTTCCTTTTCTCAAGGCATCCGATACTGACACGTTGCCTCGCCCCTGGCTTTTTGTGCGAATCAAGAATCCCAATACCGGCAGGTTCCTTAATACAATAGGTTTGGTAGATACCGGCGCTGACGAGTGTTGTCTGCCTGCGTCATACGCCGAGCTTCTCGGCCACAATCTCACAGCGGGCACAAAAAAAACAGTCAACACGGGAAATGGTTCGACCATCGCATACGGCCACACCTGCACGATTGACATATTCGATACTTTGCTGCTGCTTTCGGGCACGGAGAAAGTTGCTCACACGATACCGAAGACAGTAATCGATTTTATGCCTAATCTGCACTGTGTTCTGTTGGGCGTAAAGACATTTCTGAGTAATTTCAGGATTTCAATCGATTATCCGAAGCAACTATTCTCCATCCGAAGACCCTGACAACGGCCGCCTCCCGCAAGGGGGGGCGGATTCGGGGTTATTTCTTGAAAAACCGGGCGGAATCTGAGGGGTTGCTATTACCATATCGCCAATATAAAATCGGTGTAAAGCATTTTTAGGAGACACTGGGGACAGTTACCTGTTTTTATTGCCCTCCGTACCATTAGAAAGACGCAGCGATACATAGTATGAGATGTTTAACGTTCGAAGATTGTATCTTTGAATCGGCTGGAAAGAATTGACTAATTCGAAACCTTCTCGAAATTCCCTTTATGCTGGAAACTGCATCCCCATTCGCTGGGCCTTGCGCATACGGCGACGGTTGCGCTCTGAGGGCTTCTCATAATAAGCATTTCGCTTCATATCCCTTATCAAACCCTCTTTTTCGCATAGCTTTTTGAATCGCCTCATCATCTGCTGAACCGATTCGCCCGTTCTCGATTTGACCTTCAGCATAAAAAAACACCCCTTCTGCTAACCTTTCAGGTTAATCAAACAACAATTCCGCTTCTTTTGTTAAACTTAGTGGATTGTATTCTAACTGGTATGCCGGTTTTATGCAAAATAAAAATTTTTCTTATAAAAAACCCCGGTCACACAGGCATAACCTGAATTTGAACAAAAGCCGCCTTGGCGGGCTATAAGACCGGGGCCTGATTGAATAACAATGCCGAATATGATATGCTGTAACCTGAGTTTTGGAGGTACCCTTTATTTGGAAAAAATGCGCGAGACCCTGAAGGTCAAAAAAGAGCGGGCCATACTCGTAGCGGCCATACCGCCCGGCCGAAGGGAACACGATAACCTCAGAGAGCTTACCGCCCTGGCCGAAAGTGCCGGTGCTGTCGTCGTCGACCGCTTCCAGCAGAAAATACACAAAATTCATCCCGCATGGTATATAGGCAAAGGTAAGGCCGAACAATTAGCCGAGCGGATAAAACGCTTCGATGCGGATTTGGTCATTTTTGATAACGACCTGTTGCCCCGCCAGGTTAAAGAGCTTGAGGAGGTAATCAAGGCCAAGGTCATCGACCGCAGCGAGCTGATTCTCGACATATTCGCAAGCAGGGCCAAGACCGCACAGGCCAAGCTGCAGGTCGAGCTTGCGCAGCTCGAATACACCTACCCACGCCTTGCAAAGATGTGGTCGCACCTCGATTCCGTAGCCGGCGCGGGCGGCGCGACCACTGCCGGAGCAGTCGGCGGTATCGGCACACGTGGGCCCGGAGAACAGCAGCTCGAAATCGACCGTCGCCTGGTCAGCAAACGAATCACCGAATTAAAACGAGAGCTTAAAGATATCGACAAACGCAGGGTACGCGAAATCGACGCCAGGAAAGGAATGTTCAAAATTTGCATCGTCGGCTATACCAACGCCGGCAAAAGCACGTTATTGAACGCACTTACCGACGCCGACGCATTCGTCGAGGACCGCCTCTTCGCAACCTTAGATACACGCACAAGAAAATGGCTGCTCGAAGGCGGAGCAGAAGTGCTGCTCAGCGATACCGTCGGCTTCATAAGGAAGCTGCCTCATCAGCTCATAGAATCCTTCAAAGCCACCCTCGAAGAGGCAATCAACGCCGACCTGCTCGTGCACGTCGTGGATGTATCGAATCCCGAGGCGCTGAAACAAATCGAATCGGTAAATAACGTTTTGGCGGAAATCGGCTGCGGCGAAAAGCCCGTCATGCTCGCTCTAAACAAGGTCGATACCGTCGATGAGCTTGGCACAGTTGAGATGCTGGGTACCATTTATCCCGACTCAATCCGCGTCTCCGCAAAAACCGGCTACGGCCTGGACGGCCTGCACACGGCTGTAATGAATAAATACAGGGGGTCCGAGCTTCAGCTTAAGCTTGTAATCAGCCCGGCAGACGGTAAAATACAAAGCTTCTTGCGGGCATATGGCCGGATAATAGAAGAAAAATATTCCGATGGCCGTGTTGAAATCGAAGCCGTGCTCGGTCAGAACCAGTTAACGGAATTGAAACGGCTCAGACCGATACAGCTTGAAGTGATGAACGAATAAAAAACGGAAGACAGAAAACGGAAAGGGATTAATAATATGCAATACGAAGATGATTTCGAGCACGACGAAGAGGACGATGAGCTTTTCGAGGACAGGACCAAAGAAGAAGTGATGGAGGCAATCGACGAGCTGACCGACAAGGTATGGTATAACAGGCATATGGATTTGAGGGATATGGTCGAATCAGGCGAGGAAGAAGTGGACCCCGGCATCTGGAAACAGGCCCTTGCCGCGGCAAAAAAGGTTGAAGACAAATACGGCATCGATAATCTCGGCCCTTACGACGACTTCGAATGGGGTATGCTCAACGGCAAACTTTCGGCCCTCCGCTGGCTGACGGGTTTCGAATGGGATATGCTCGATACCTGAGGGCGAGCCGAAGGTTATAGCTTGGCCCTTGCGGGGATATCATCTTGTATTAAATTAGACAGGGACATTTTTAAAAAATGTCACTGGCTAATTTCATAAATTGTCACTATAATCTGCAATAATTCCGCGTTGAGTTTCGTCTGATTATATTGGTGAATTCTGCGCCTTTGATTTGAATCGCCAAATCGGCTTAACAGGCGGGCACGGGATCGGGTTTTCTGGGTGTGGGACTCATCTCGGCCCGCTTTTTTTAAAAAAAAATTAAAAAAAATCCCCAAGTTCATACAAATGTTTAAAACATTTGTATAGCGCAGGCGCGCAAGTCTCAAACCCTTAGAAACCCACTTTTCTAAAATTTTTTTTATCCTTTTACTCACAGGCATTTAGGCGTTTTCGCACTTCTTTTTACCTTCCGGAAATACCTTAGTTTTCGACAAAAACGCGCAAGTTCGCGCCTATTTATAGAGGGGCGTGCCACTCTATAAATAGGCGCGAATCCCGAGCACAGCCCCGCGTTTGCGGGGCGGAGTCGAGGGATATATTAAAAATTAGGGTAGAGGGACTACTATTTGGTTGCTTCCTGCTATTTAGCTCCCAGGCTTGTCCTGGGGGTTTATTGAGGGGTTCCCGCCGTATGCTATTAGGCGTCCCTTGCGGGAGGCGGGCTGTTTTTGAAAATTGGAATTTTGAATTTGTTTAGAAGTTAGGATTTTGAGATTAGTATTTGAAAAGGAGGCTTTTATGTCAGTCATTCAAATAAAAATCCCGAAT
>CAYLYB010000061.1:10932-16221 GCA_964387605.1 uncultured Pirellulales bacterium
CTCATCGAAGAAATTTAGCCCCCCAATTTATTGGGGGGTTTCCCGCCACACGCCGTTAGGCGTCCCTTACGGGAGGGGGGTATTTGAAAATTAGAATTTCGAATTTATTTTACAGGAGGATTTATGTCAGTCATTCAAATAAAAATCCCGAATTCAATCGACAGGTTCTTTATCCGGCCGGTTCTGCTCTATCGCCGCTTGCGATATGGCTATCCTTTTCGCAAAATCTCCCTGGGCCCGTCGCTTTTTGCGATTGTCGACCCCGAGGATTTTTACGACGTCAATCGCTTTCAATGGGCACCGAGGCAAAATGGCCCCCGTATCTACGCCGTCCGTTTCGTTAATACCTCCGGCAACAAAACAAAAATCCTTTCAATGCACAGGGAAATCGCCGGCCCCGATACAAACCTCCTCATCGACCATCGAAACGGAAAAACCCTGGAAAATCGCCGCGCCAATTTGCGCCACGCCACGCACTCCCAGAACCAGTGCAACAAAGCCAAGACAAAATCGAAAACTTCTTCTCGCTATATAGGCGTTTACAGGGAAAAGCGTTCCAGCCGATGGGTCGCTAAAATAGTCACTCACGGAAAAAGAGTATGGCTCGGCCGATTCGACTCCGAAACAGAAGCCGCTCACGCCTATGATGCCGCCGCACGCAAATATCACGGTGAGTTTGCTTCACTTAACTTCCCTGAAAATATTTAGCCCTGCCATTCTCGACATTGTCTTTGACAATGGCGGATGGCGGGGTCGGTTAGCACTGAAGCCCGCTTCGGTGTCATTTATTTGTCATTCCCGCGAACCTGTCCTGAGCAACGTCGAAGGAAGCGGGAATCCATTTAAAATCACCGCCACAAGGCCTCCTTATAAAACTTAGCCCCGCAACCTGTCCCTACGAAGCTTCAGCGAAGGGGGATTTATTGAGGGGTTTTATATTCCTTTTGTATTTAGCCCCCCAACTTTATCGAAGATACGCCTGCCGGCCGGTTTGAGCTTGCAAACGCCGGCGAACCAATGTATTTTAATACCTGACTAAACGCCGAGGCAGATTATGACGGAAAACCAGCAACAAGGCCCGGACTCGCAGGCCCAGCAAGGCGGGGACATATCGCCGGAGGTGCTCAAAAGCGCGATGAAAGCGTTCAGGAAGCGGCTCAAGCTCACTGCCCTCGATGACGATTCGAGTCTCGGACGAGGACCCTTTTCCAGCGGGGCCAGGGGCATTTATGCCATACAGCCACCCAGCCAGTTTCCTCGCGAGGTATGGGACCAGTTATGCCGGCAGGGAAAACTCATAAACAGCGGCCACGGTATGTATCAACTCCCCAAAGCCCAAATCTAAGAACATCTCGCTCCCCCAACCTGTAACTTGTAACCTGCCTGCTTGCACTCGCATGTTTTTGGCTAGTGTCCTCGACTCAAGCTTCGTGAGTTTCACAGTCGGGGAGCCAACCTGTAACCTGTAACTTGCAACCAGTAACCAGTAACGTGCAATCTACTTTCCCCCGCTAAGTGTCAATAACAGGTAGCGCCTTTATCAGGCCGACAAAACGCAAAACTATCAGCTTTGAGATATGGCTTTTGCTTTTGAGCTTTAAACTTTACACTGCCGCCCGATACGCAGTATTAAGTACCAACTACTCGGTACAATTTAACCGTCCGCTGGGCTTCCGCAAATCATCAATCATCATTTATCAATTATCAATAAATTCTCTGCCTGCTGTAGCGCAGCGAAAGTCCGCCGTCCGACTGGCGGACCCCCTATCCCCTAAACCCTATACCCTATACCCTAATTATACATTTGCATTCTTCTCGCCCTGCGATTTTAATATACCGGCTATGTTCAAAAATATATCCATAATCGGCGATGGCGCGATGGGCACCGTTCCTGCAAGGCGTAAAGTCTTTGGTCTTGCAAAGGCGGTCGAGACAATGTATTTTAACGCCTAAAGAATGCCCGTTAACGATATACAGGAAATAACGCTATGATAACAAAAGAACAAATTATAAAGACATTGGCCGGTAATGGGCCCGAACTGCAGGAGCGGTTCAAAGTGCGCAGAATGGCACTATTCGGGTCATACGCCAGGGGCGACCAGCAGGCCGACAGCGATGTAGATATACTCGTCGAGGTGGATCCCTCAATAGGCCTGGATTTTGTAACGCTGGCGGAAAAAATCGAGCAACTGCTCGGCGTTTCCGTCGACCTTGTGTCAAGCCGGGCTGTTACCCCAAGCGCAATGAAATATATCGAGCCGGAACTGATTTATGTCTAACCGACCCGTCGAACTATTATTAAACGATATAATCGAGGCCATCGACAGGGTCGCTCAATATACGGAGGGATTATCTTTCGATGCCTTTTCAAAAGACAGAAAAACCATCGATGCGGTAGTCAGGAATCTTGAAATTATAGGAGAGGCCGCAAATCGAATGCCGGATGAATTTAAGGAAAAACGCTCGAACGTCGAATGGCACAAGGTCGTCGGATTGCGTCACCGAATCGTTCACGAATATTTCGGCATTGACCTTCAGATTATCTGGCAAATCATAAATACAGACCTGCCTGAGTTGCGTAAGACATTGTCCCGAATATAAACAAACCGGCTATGTTCAAAAATATATCGATAATCGGCGATGGCGCGATGGCAACTGTCCTTGCGATGCTCCTTACGGAGAAGAATATCCCTGTAAAAATCTGGGGCTACGACGCCGAACAGCTCAGAGATATAGAGACGTCGCACGAAAATAAAAAGTTCCTCCCCGGCTACAAACTGCCCGACCAAATCCGCTTCGAGCCGGATGACCGGCGGATAATGGCCGACGCCGACCTCATCGTCTCAGCCGTGCCCTGCGAATACACGCGAAGTGTATGGACCCGGCTGAAAAACCATACGCCGAAAAATACCCCGATATGCTCGGTAACAAAAGGAATCGAAAATAAAACCCTGCTAACTCCCACACGCATAATCGCCGACGTTTTGGGCAAAGATAATACGCCCGAATTGGCGGCCCTGTCAGGCCCGACCATCGCCGACGAGCTTATCCGAAAGCTGCCCGCCACCGCCTGCGCCGCTTCAGCCGACGAGAAGCTCGCCCGCGAAATCCAGCTAACCTTCAATACGCCTTGGTTCCGTATCTATACCAATACCGATATTGTCGGCGTGGAATTAGCAGGCGCAATGAAAAATATAATCGCTATCGCCGCCGGAATTGTCGACGGCATAAAGGCAGGCGATAACGCAAAGGCCGCATTATTATGCCGGGGACTGGCTGAAATTGCCCGTCTCGGCGAGGCAATGGGCGCCAGCCCCAAAACCTTTGCCGGCCTCACCGGATTAGGCGACCTCGTAACGACCTGCATATCGCCGTCAGGCAGGAACCGCTCATTCGGAGAAAGAATCGGCAGGGGTCAGGCCCCGCTGGCCGCAAAAGGCGCTACCGTTTCGGTAATCGAGGGTATCGCCACCTGCAAAACCGTCGTCGAGGGATTATTGCCGAAATACGGCATCGAGATGCCGATTACCGAAGCCGTCTACGACGTCATATTCAAGGCCAAGCCCGTCAAGCAGGCCATTGCCGACCTGATGCAGCGACAGTTAAAATCCGAGCTTCCCCATTAGCCACCCGCACACACCACCCCGGCAAGCAGGCCATCGCCGACCTGATGCAGCGCCTGCTTAAAGCCGAGCTTCCCTATTAGCCACCCGCACACACCACCCCGTCAAGCAGGCCATCGCCGACCTGATGCAGCCCCAGCTTAAAAGCCGAGCTTCCCCATTAGCCACCCGCACACACTACCCCGGCAAGCAGGCCATCGCCTGCGCCGCGTCGAGCGATAAGTAGTTTGCACAGAAAACGCAGCGGATCTTCAACACCCCTGGTTTCGTATCTATACCAATACCGATATCCTCACCGAAAATCCCTTGCTTTACCGAAGGCATCTATAACCAATCCTGATATCCTCGCGGAAAAATCCTTGCTTTGCCGAGCCGAATCGATAATATAATATGCAAAACTCGGGGCGGTTAGCTCAGTTGGATAGAGCGCCTGCTCGACACGCAGGAGGTCGTTGGTTCGAATCCAATACCGCCCAATTGTTTTTATTGTCTGCGGTCGTCGTTGCTGTTTAGTTTCCCTCAGTATAAGAGTCGAAATATATTACTAAAGTCGGACTGTGACGAATAAACAAAGAGAAGACCTGCTCCGGATATTATGCGTTGAAGCCGAAGTATGACGAATAAATGAGAAGTTGCTTACTGCGGGTAACAGGCATTTAAAATCAGATTACGGTTAAATGATGAGGAGCCGGCTGGTATAAAAGATGAGCCAACAAACCAGGAGTGATAAAATCGGAAGAATAAGCTATAAACTATCCTGCATAATCATTGCGGCTGTCAGCATCAATTTGGCTATCGATTGCGTGTCGGCGGAGGCGAGCGTTACAGTATACTGGGAAAATGACGGGACGTTTGTGAAGCCGAACGGCCGGAGCGACCGGCATTATACAGAAGGATTGAAAATCGCATATACACACCAGCCGAAATGGAGATGGTTAAAGGATTTCGGGGTTTGGAATAATTTCGGGGCCGAAGACGGCAACGTTGCGACGGCGATAGGTTATTTCATCGGTCAGAATATGTATACGCCGGACTACGTAGATAAGCCGGCGGAGCGAGACGAATACGATATGGTATTTGCGGGTTGGCTATACGGCGGTGTGTTCGCTCAGCGGGCGACGGCAAGCGAGATGGAGCATTTCGAGCTGAATATGGGAGTGATAGGGCCATCGGCACAGGCGAAAGAGGTGCAGCGAATTGTTCATAAGATTGTAGACGTTGGTGCTCCGAGGGGCTGGAGCGAGCAGATTGGGGATGAGTTTGCCGTCGATTTCAGCTGGTGGAAACGGCAGCAGTTCGACGACGTGCCATTCAAGCGGACGTCGAATTTCGATACACATTTAGAATATGGTTTTGCGGCGGGTTCGGTGCATCGCAACGCGAATATGGGGATGATTTTTCGTTTGGGCGAGGATTTGCCGAATGATTTCGGGCCGGGCAGATTAGAGGCGCCGGATTGTGCGATTGAGTCGGCTGGCGACGAACGAACGTATCTTTATCTTTTCAGCAGGGCGACCTGCAGGGTAGTTGAATACAATCGTTTTTTGACGGGGCTTAACGATGAACCAGTGGTGGGGTATTTTCAGTTCGGTGTGGTCTGGCGGTATAGGGATTTCGAGGTAAGCTATTCTCAGACATTTATGACGCGGCAATACGAGGAACAGCC
>CAYLYB010000062.1:0-16218 GCA_964387605.1 uncultured Pirellulales bacterium
GGACCTTGCCGACACTTATATAAAGCTCGCTTTGGTTTATCGGAAACTAAACCAGCCATATCAGGCCATTGACGCGCTGAACCGGGCGATAAATCTTGAGCCGAAAAACGCGCAGCTTTACTGTGAGCTCGGCGACGCCTATTGCGACGCAAATGCCGTCGAGCAGGCAATATCTCACTACGAAAAGGCCCTGAAGCTTTCGCCGGATATGGCAAAGGCGTATTTCGGGCTCGGCTACTGTTACAACAAACTCGAGCAGACCGACAGAGAAATCGAGGCCTACAAAAATGCGCTAAGGATTAATCCACAAATATTCAGCGCGCTGTATAACTTAGGCAACGCCTATTTTGCAAAAAGGGACTACGACGCAGCAATCGAACAATACAACAAAGCGGTCAAGATAAATTCTGACGACAGCTCGCTTCACTACAATCTCGGTGCAGCATATTCGAATAAAAGCGATTTTAAAAAGGCGATTGAATGTTACCTCGCGGCCGTGAAGCTCAACCCACAAATGGCTGAAGCCCATAACCACCTTGCCTTTGCCTATTTTAAACTAAAGAACTACGATTCGGCCTTAAAGCATATAAAAACCGCGGAGCAGCTCGGAGCGGATATCGACCCTGAACTACTCAAGGCCATCGAAAACAAAAACTAAATACACTTAACCGCCTGTTATCTTTAACTTAAACACCCACTATTCACAAACTCTTCTCTTGACAAAATATCAAAAACAACGTAGTTGTTATATGTCACTTTATTACCCGTGGGTGGGTTAATAATTGAAAACACTATAAGTGGAAAGGGGAAAAAATGAATTCATTAACAAAAAGCATATTGAGTGTTCTGATATTTTGTTTGCTGCTCGGAACTATCGGCTGCAGCAAAAAAACCGGCAGCAAAGGAGTTGACACCAGCAAGCCGATAAGCGAAATCAAGGCCGAAGTCGAAACAATGGCCGTCGAACAGCTCAAGGCCACGGCAATGAAATACAAAGAAAGCATCACTGCCAAAACAGCAGAACTCGAACCATTAATGACCAAGCTCAAAGAAATCCCAATCGCCGAACAAATGGGTAATGAAGCGAAGGTCATCAAGGATGAAATCGATACAATCAATAAATCGATTCAGACGTTAAAAGAACGATTCGATATCTATTACAACAAGCTCAAGGAAAAAGGCGGCGATATAACCAGTCTGGAGCTTTGAGGCCAGTATTTTTTTTGATACAAAGATTGAGCAAATAAACAAGGCGGAAAGTACGCGCGTATTCAGGGGATAAACGCCAATAGTGACGCGTGTTTTTATTGAATTTTAATTCAAGATTGAAAGGGTGAATATATGAAACGAGGAGTTCGAGAAAAACTTCTGTCTGCGGCCGTCTTTGCTTTCGTGATTTTTTTCGGTTTCTCAAGTGCAGTGGCACAGGAAGCAGCAACGGCAGAAGCCAGCAAAGAAAAAAGTGTCTCGCTGGATATGGCTACTGTTCGCAGCACATTCGATAGCGTGAAGGAGTTTTTGGCAACGAAAGGTGTCGATTACGGTCTGAAGATTCTGGCGGCGATTTTGATTTTCGTCATAGGTAAATGGATAGCCAAGCTCTGTTCAACACTAATCGGCAGGGCTATGACCAAGGCCAAACTGGAACCGACGCTGGTAACTTTTGTTAAGAATGTCTGCTACGTGGGCTTGATTGTATTTGTGGCGATAGCGGCTATGTCTGCCCTGGGGATTCAGACGGCACAATTCATAGCGGTGGTCGGTGCGGCGGGCCTGGCAGTCGGTTTGGCGCTGCAGGGGTCACTCGCGAACTTCGCCTCGGGGGTTCTGCTGATAATATTCAAACCAATCAGAGTCGGGGATTTTGTAGAATTAGCCGGGGTAAAGGGAACGGTCCAATCGATACAGATATTCAACACCGTTCTCAATTCGCCCGACAACGTGCGCGTAATCGTTCCGAACGCACAGGTAACAAGCAGCAATATTATGAACTACACAATCAACGGCACAAGGCGGCTCGACCTGGTATTCGGTATTTCATACGGCGACGACATCGACAAGGCGAAAAAGGTCATCGAGGGCGTGCTTGCCAAAGACGACAGAATCCTGAAAGAGCCCGCTTCAACCGTTGCGGTATATGAGCTTGCCGACAGCAGCGTTAATTTCGTATGCAGGCCCTGGGTGAAGGTTGCCGACTACTGGTCCTTATGGTTCGACCTTACGGGCAAAGTAAAGGTTGCGCTGGAAGCCGCGGGTCTTACAATACCATTCCCGCAGCGCGACGTGCATATGATTAAAGAAAGTTAGCAGGACCCAAGAATATTTTAAAGGAGGTTTGGTTATGCACAGATTAGTGCTAATAATGGTTGTATGCGTAAGTTTTGTTGTCGGGTCGGCTGTTGCTGACGAAGTGTACCTGGTCAACGGCGACCGCATAAGCGGCAATATCAAACATTTGGTCAACGGCAAGCTTACTTTAGAATCAGAGCTTGCGGGGACAGTTACGATTGATTTGGCGAACATCAAGACCATCAGGAGTGATTCGCCTATTGTGGTAAACCTAAACGACGGAACAAGCTTCAATCAGAAAATCGTGGAATCCGACCCCGGGAAAATCGGCATAGCGGGCGACCAGAAATTAAAGGCACAGAGCTTCAACGTAGCCGATATAAATTCGATTAATCCGCCTCCCAAGCCGGTGCCGGCATGGCACGGCGATATATCAGGCGCCATCGTCAGCACCCACGGCAATACCGCGATTGATACGCAAAACTTCAGCGCGAACCTGAGCAAGAGAACCGAAAACGACCGCACAACACTCTCGGCCAGTTACATACGCGGAGAACAGAAAGACCCCACCACCGGCGAGCAAGAAATAACCCAGGACGAATGGAAGATGCGGGGCAAATACGATTACTTTTTCACAAAAAAGGCGTTCGGTTTTCTCGACGGCAGATACGAAAGGGACCGCATCGCCGAACTCGACAGGCGTGTTGTAATAGGCGGGGGTCTCGGCTATCAATGGGTCGAATCCGAGCCGTTTAATTTTTCGACCGAGGCCGGCGTTGCGTCGGTATATGAAAAATATAACACCCAGACCGACAGCACCAGCCAATTATCCGGCCAAGTCGGGTATCACTTAGACAAGAAATTAAACGACACATTTACGTTCATAAACGACCTGACCTATTACCCCGGCTTCGAAAAATTCTCGGATTACCTTTTGACCACGACGGCCGAGATTCGCGCCAAGATGACGGAACAGTTCTTTACGAATTTCAAGGTCGTATTCGACTATGACGCGACGCCGGCAGAGGGTGCGGGGAAAACGGATGTAAAATATATCTTCGGCATAGGCGTAAACTTCTGATTTGGCGTTTTGCTTTCGCCAACAATAAGAAAAACAGGCGTAATGGCTTGATTGAGCCGGAAAGAATCAGGGAACTAAATACTCGCCCGCTGAGGACAAGGGCCGAATACGTCCTTTACTGGATGCAGTCGGCCCAGAGGGCAGAATATAATCACGCGCTCGAATTCGCGATACAACAAGCCAATAAGCTTAAGCTGCCGGTCCTCGCAGTATTCGGGCTTACCGACGATTATCCCGAAGCGAACCTGCGGCACTACCATTTTATGCTCGAAGGATTACAGCAAACTCAACGCTCGCTCGCGGAGAGTGGCATAAAACTCGTTATCCGGCACGAATCACCCGATTCGGCGGCCATAAAATTATCCAAAAAAGCGGCGGCGGTGGTCGTCGATGCTGGGCAGCTTCGCATACAAAGAAAGTGGCGAATAAACGCGGCGAAGAAAATCGACTGTCCGCTATGGGAGGTCGAGACAAACCTGATTGTCCCAGTCGAGCAGGCATCGGGTAAAGAGGAATTTTCGGCGGGGACGTTTCGGCCGAGAATTACGAGACAGCTCGAACGCTACCTGAAAAAGCTGACAACAACAAAACCAAAGAAACGCTCTATCAGCTTCGATTTAGCCAGCTTCGATATAAGTGACCTCGACAAGGCGCTTTTGAAGCTGAAAATCGACCGCAGTGTAAAGCCGAGCGATAGATTTACCGGCGGGACAAGTGAGGCCAAAAAACTGCTTCGCCGATTCATTAAAAGTAAGCTCGATAAATTCGCAAAAGGCCGAAACGACCCAAATGCAGACTGCGTTTCACATTTAAGCCCTTATCTTCACTTCGGGCAGATTTCAGCTTTATATATCGCGTTAGAAATTCTCAAGACGAAAAGCCGCGGAAAAGACGCATTTCTCGAAGAGCTTATCGTCCGCAGGGAACTAAGCTACAATTTTGTCTGGTATAACGACGAATACGACAGTTTCGAAGCACTGCATCCGTGGGCTAAAAACAGCCTAAACTTTCACGCAAGAGACAAAAGGGAGTATAATTATTCGCTCGAAGATTTCGAGCTATCGAAGACACACGACGGATACTGGAATGCGGCGCAAAAGGAAATGGTAGTAACCGGCAAAATGCACGGATATATGCGAATGTATTGGGGCAAAAAGATTTTAGAATGGAGCAAAAACCCGCGGCAGGCGCTCAAAACGGCCCTTTATCTAAATAACAAATATGAGCTTGACGGTCGTGACCCGAACGGCTTTGCGGGCGTGGCGTGGTGCTTCGGCAAGCATGACCGGGCGTGGTCGGAAAGGCCCATATTCGGCAAGGTTCGATATATGAACGCCGCGGGGCTGAAAAGAAAGTTTGACGCCGAGGCGTATGTGGAGAAAATTGAAGCAATTGAAAGGACGGCAGCCGATGGCAAATAAGATATTAGTGATACTGGTAATGATATTATTTAGTTTTCCGGCCTTTGCGGCGGTTGACGAAGATGGCTCACAGCCGGACAGCAACTCGACATTTTCGATAGGGCCGGGCGTCGTGCTAAGCTCGAAGCCATACGCCGGAATGGATACGAAGGTTTATCCGATACCGATGATATATTTGGTTATGGGCCGATTCTATATCTCCGGCGGAGCGGCGGGCTATCGGGCTTTAGCCGACGAAAACTGGACATTCGATGCGATAGCGAAATGGCGATTCGACGGCTACGAAGAAGATGACAGCGACGACCTCGACGGCATGCACGAGCGGCGTATGAGCATCGATATAGGCGGCGAGTTCGCGATATCAGGCGACTGGGGGACGATTAAAACCAGCTTTGTTACCGATTCCCTGGGTCGGCACGACGGGCAGGAATTGCGATTGAGTTACGCAAAACCATTCAACGTAGAAAAACTGCGTATTACGCCATCGGCCGGTGTTGTTTGGCAAAGCAATAATCTCACGGACTACTATTACGGCGTCCGTACCGATGAGGCGCGTGCCGGCCGGCCGGCATATAACGCAGGCGACGCGATAAACTGGTTCACCGGCATATACGCCAATTACCAGCACGACGACAAATGGTCATTTATCGGCGGCATTACATATTACTGGCTCGACAGTGAAATTCACGACAGCCCAATAGTAAGCAAAAGCCATACGATTTCGATTCTCGCGGGCGCGATGTACAAATTCTGATTAGCATAGTTTTGTCTGCCTGTGCGTAAATCAGGGAACCAGCCCTGCCGGCCAACCATTTCAACTCTTGTGCTGCGGCTTGCCTCTGGTAAAATGGGGGGCGAATTATTGCTTGTCGGGTATTAAATAAGGCACTGGAGCATATTTTGGGGAAAGGGGGAAATTATGAGTCTTGCCGAGTATTTCGAGAACGCCAGGGGACTGGGCGTTCTGGCAACCAGCGACGCAGAGGGTAATGTTGACCTCGCAATCTATGCCCGGCCCTATATAATAGATGAGGAAATAATCGCATTCAGCATGCTCGAAAGGCAAAGTTTCAGTAATATTCAGTCCAATCCAAAGGCGGCATATATGTTCGTCGAACAGGGCGAGGGCTACAAGGGCAAACGGTTATATCTTGCAAAACAAGGCGAAGAAACCGACCCGAACCGAATAAAAGAAATCAAGGCCCAACATAAAAGGCAGACACATACCGAATCAGCAGGCAAACACCTCGTATATTTCAGGATTACCAATACAAGAGCGCTGCTCGGCAAAATACCGGAGCGAACGGTAGCTGATTAAAATACCGGCAACAATCAATTTTGAAAATTAAAAAGTTGGAGGTCAGTAAAATGAAAGCGAAGAAAATCATTATAACAATAGTTATTGTAGTCGCAGTGATTATCGTCGTTGCCGTTGTCGGCTTTATCCTCTTCGGGACAACGCTGATTAAAGCCGGCGTTGAAAAGGCAGCCAGCAGCACACTCGAAGTGCCGGTCACAATCGGCAACGTCGACCTTTCAATTTTAGGGGGCAAGGTCGGCATACAGGGGCTTGTGGTCAACAACCCGGAAGGTTATCAGCACAAAACATTGCTCGAATTAGGCGAAGCGCAGGTCCAGGTCGATATCGGCTCGCTAATGAGCGATACCGTTAAAATCAAGCTGATAAAATTAGACGGCACGAAGGTAACAATCGAGCAAAAAGGCCTTACCAACAACCTGAAGGAAATACTCGACCGGCTGCCGAAATCGGACGCGCCCGCCGAACCCAAAAAGGGCGCGAAAAAGCTTCAAATCGAACGGCTCGAAATCACCAATACGAATGTGAAGGTGAAACTGCTGCCCGTGCCGGGGAAAATCGACACCGTAAGCATCAATATCGACCCGATAATTATGGAGAACCTCGGCACCGACAACAAGCTGGATATCGGCAAGCTGACGGCCAAAATACTCACGGCCATAGCCGCGGGCGTGGCAAAACAGGGCGCGGGTCTTTTGCCTGATGATATGTTGAACGGTATCGGCTCTGCGCTCGGGAAGACGGCTGAAATGGGAAAAGAAGCGGTCCAGCAGGGACAAAAGCTACTCGAAGAAACAACCGGCGCCGGCAAAGACGTGGTCGAGGGCCTTAAGGGACTATTAGGCGGCAAGAAAAAAGAGGAATAATCGCCGCCAGTCAGAAACAACTCAGGGCGTTCACCAAGGTGGAGTGATAACGCTCTATTCCGAACGGGCCTGCTTAAATATTTTTCAAAAGCAGGTTGGCCGGTGACTTTTCCATTATCTCACCGAACTGCCGCAGGGAATCGGAAAGTTTATCGAACTGGGTCGTGGGCATAACGGGGATATCGGAGGTGCCTCGCTGTTCGAGGCGGTCCATAACGAACTTGACCGTGATTTTTTCGACGTCTATGGCGGGCTGATAAGCAAGCTCTTTATCCTCGCCCTTTTTTACCTCGGACAAAATGCCGGATTCGGACAGCTCGAACAAAATCTGCCTGACCAGTCGAATGGGAATTTCCAGCTCGTGGGAAAGCTGCGAGGCGGTACTGGGCTGCTCGCCGTCGCAAAATCTTTTTACCAAGCTATGAGCGATAAGCAATGAAAGCCGTCTTTTATGGGATTGGCTGACGGAAAGGCAATCCGGCTCGAACTCGTAAGTCTCGACGTTTTGATGTGCAAACGAAACTTCGGCGCCGAACAGGACGATGAGCCAGCTTGTCTGGAGCCAGATTAAAAACAACGGCAGTGCGGCGAAGCTGCCGTAAATAGCGCCGTATTTTGCGGCGCCAATCTGGAAGCTCATATAAATCCACTGGACAAAATGAAAAACGGTCCCGGCCACGATGCCGCCGATTAGAGCAGATTTGAATCTGACTTTTGTGTTGGGCATAAACATAAATATAAACGTGAACGCCACCCAGATAGTGCAATAAGGCAGCAATTTAAGCAGCACCCAAAAGACCGGCCCAAGCATCTTAAAAAACGGCATTTTCTCGGCGATAAGGCGAACCTGTGTACTGGCAAAGGCGGTTGCGCTTCCTGAGAGAACAAGCAGAATCGGGCAGATAAGAATGGTTGAGAGATAATCGCTGAACTTTCTGCCGAGGGAGCGGTGTTTTTTCACGCCCCATATATCATTAAAGGATTTTTCGATATTGCCGAGAACGCGGACAATCGTCCAGAACAAAAACGCCACGCCCACTCCGGCTATTAATCCTCCACTTGCATTGGAAAGCAGCGAGTTCGCAAAATCGATTATCTTGGTGCCGACTTCTTCCTGGCCCTGCATTTTTTGCAGTATTTGCGCCTGCACTTTTTCCTGCAGGCCGAATCCCTTGGCGATGCCGAACATCAGCGCAATAACAGGCACAATCGACAGTAATGAAAAATACGTTAGCGCCGATGCCCTGAACATGCACTTATCCTCGTCGAAGCCGCGAAACGCCAGAGCGATTATTCGGAGCAGCCGGATAAGCAATCCTTTACCCGGAGAATGGTCTTTGAGCCGGATTCGCCAAATGTCCGTTTTGATGAAATTCGCAAATCTCGAAAGCATAGAAAGCCCCTTTTAATCTGACAATTCTTCAAATACCTCAACGGAGTATATTCTACAACCGTGAGGCTTTCAATAATAGCATCTTATATAATCAACACTTATGTATTATCGTTTGCCTTTTCGTAAATGCTTAAGTCGCAAGCATTTTCTGCAAGGTCCTAAAATATTTGCGTTTTCTGCTTGATTTTTAGCTTTGCCCTCATACAATCTTTCATTGTTGGGTGCCTGCGGCATTGTGTCAGGAGGAGTGGCAATGAAATACTTATGGAGAAGACTAACAAAGCGCTGCACATGTTGCGGGCAGCAACTCAACGGGCACCAAACTATTAACGACAGAATCATCGAGATCAACAGAAGAGCTATCCGCCTGACTGAAGAACTGGGTCGCATACCGCGCGCTCAAAACTGTAAAAAATGCAATCGCCTTGTCTTCGAGGGAGAGCCGGGATTCGTTCAGCGTTATCTGCTGGTCGATATCCTCGATTATGAGCCGATTCACAGCCACTCCACCCATCAAGAACCGATGAGGGCACACGTTTAAGGCGAACAGGCACGTCGGCATCAACCACTCCCGATAAAAATGTATTTCCTGCAAGCCCCTGATTGACAAACATCGCCATATTCTGTATGCTCCTTCGTTCGCAAACTCGTGAAACTCGACTGATTAGGTTTGTCACACATTTTGAACTCATGATTATGGAAATTAAGCCATTCAAGGCATTCAGGTTCAACCAGGCCGTTGTCGGCGATGTCAACAACTGTATCTCGCCGCCATACGACGTTATCAACTCTGAAAAGCAAAAACAACTTTATGACAAAGGCCCGTATAACATCGTTCGCATCATAAAAAGCAACTCCACTGAAACAGACGGGCAAAATCAAAACCCGCACGCCCAAGCTGCGGAACTTTTCGATTCCTGGCTTCAGGCCGGCGTGCTTAAACAGGACGCGAACGACACCATTTACGCATACGTCCAGGATTTCCAGATTGGGGGGGCGGATTTTCAGCGGCTTACATTCATAGCTTTAGCGAAACTGGAGAAATTCGGCCCCGTCGTTCGGCCGCACGAGGAGATACTGAGCAAGCCGGTAACGGACCGTTTGAATCTTATTCGAGCAACCAAAGCCCAATTCGGCCTAGTCTTTATGCTCTACGATGACCCCGAAGGTATCGCGGACAAGGCCATTCAAAAAACAGTGAAGAGCCCGCCCCTTATAGACTATCTCGACGATGACGCTGTGCGGCATCGTTTGTTCGCCATAACCGACAAGAATATGATTAAGCCGATTGTCGAAATGATGCGGGACAAAAGCTGCATCATCGCCGACGGGCACCACCGCTATACTACGGGCCTGCTCTATTCGAAAGAGAACCACGAGCCGGCCGCAAAATACCAGATGCTCGCCTTTTGCAATTCCAGCCACGAGGGGCTTATAGTTCTCGCCACGCATCGGGTTGCCGGCTCGCTTGAAAATTTCGATTCTGAGAAATTCTTTACAGGCCTCGGCAATAACTTCGAGCTTACCAAATACGGCTTCGACTCCGCCAAGACAAAAGAAAAGGCAAAAAAACAAATGCTGACACAGATGAAGGCGGAGCATCATAAAAACAAAAACACCTTCGGCGTATACGCGGGCAACGGAGCATTCTACGTGGCAGTGCTTAAAAATACCCGCTCAATGGACGAGGTCGCCGACGCGATGAGCAGCCCCTGGAAATCGCTTGATGTGTCCGTTTTGCAGAAGCTCATACTCGAAAAGCTGCTCGGCCTCGATGAAGAAAAAGTGGCTGGGGGAAAATACCTAAAATATGTAAAAGACGGCAATAATACGATAGACGAACTGATTGAAAAAATCGATTCGAAATGTGAACAGGTGGCTTTTTTCCTGAATCCGCCTAAAATAGGCCAAATAAGGGCGGTGGCGGAACACGGCGAAAGGATGCCGCAGAAATCGACGTATTTCTACCCGAAGGTGTTTTCAGGCTTAACGATACAGAAAATTTAACATTTAATTTAGGAGTGCAGACAATGGCAGACTGGCGAAATCCGCCGAGATTGTTCATCCCGGGACCGGTACTTGTCAAGGACGATGTGCTCCAGCAGTTGGCACACCCGACTCTGGGCCATCGTGGAAAAGAATATGCTCAACTGCAGAGTGAAGTAACGGCTATGCTTAAAAAGGTATTCTTCACCGAGCAGAATGTATTTCTGGTTACTTCTTCGGCTTCGGGATTATGGGAGGCATCAATACGCAATTGCGTCGGCTTCGATGAGACGGTCCTGGCCACATGCTGCGGCGCGTTCAGCGACAAATGGGCAAGCGTCGCCAAAAGCTGCGGAAGAAAAGTCGATGAGCTGAAGGTCGAATGGGGACAGGCCACAACGCCTGAGCTTATCGACAAGCAGCTCGCGACGGGCAAATACGCCGCGGTAACACTTGTTTATAACGAGACGAGCACCGGGCTTACGAACCCGCTTTACGAAGTGAGCGAAATGATGAAGAAAAAATATCCGGACGTGCTCGTATTCGTCGATGCAGTGAGCGGGATGGTGGGCCTGCCTATCCATTTCGACAAGCTCGGCTGGGACGTTGCCTTTGCCTCTGTGCAAAAGGCGTTCGCACTGCCGCCCGGTTTTGCAGTGGCAGTTGTGAGCAATCGCGCTCTTGAGAAGAGCAAAAACGTGCCCAACAGGGGCTATTACTTCGATTTCCAAAACTTCGCCAAATCCAACGAGAAAAACCAGACGCCCACCACGCCGAGCATCCCGCATATTATGGGCCTGCATTACCAGTGCACCAAGCTGCTCAAAGAAGGTATGGAAAACGTCTGGAAACGGCACAAGGAAATGGGCGATTTCGTAAGAGGCTGGGCAAAGGAAAATTTCGCGCTTTTCTGCGATGAAAAATACGCCTCCAACACGCTGACAACCATCAAGAACACAAAAGGAATTACCGTTGCCGACGTCATAAAAGCCGTGCAGTCAAAACACAATACCATATTCGGCAACGGCTACGGTAAGCTGAAAGAGCAGACATTCAGAATCGCCCATATGGGTGATATTTCGATGGCGGACCTGAAAGAATTGCTCGGCTGGATTGACAAAGAACTGAAGTAAAGCCGGTCTTAAAAGACACAACCGACTACAAAGACCCTCGATTTATCGGGGGTCTTTTTTATTCGATTTACCCACCCGGCTTACGAGGACATCGAATAGCTGAAATCGAGCACTTTCGGCTTGACAAGTTTTCGATAATCGGCCATCGAAATCAGAATCGCCTTGTCGTGCGAACCCGCCTGGAACAATAAATGGTCGTCAGCCTCAAGGGATTTGTCCATCAGCGTGGGCACATCATACAGATTGCCAAAAGGCGGCTCCGCTCCAAGCTCGCAATCTGCGAACAGCCGACCGACCTCCTCTTCTTCGGCCAGCTCCACTGATTTGGCACCAAGCCCTTTTTTCAGCGCCTGCAAATCCACCTTGTGGCTGGCAGCAAGCACGCACACCATATATTTACCATCAACTTTAACTACCACCGGCTTGGCTACGAATTTCCCCGGCTCGTGCTCTGCCGCCGCCATCTGCTGCGCGCTATAGGTCGGCTGGTGCTCCCTGATCTCATACCTAATCCCCGATTTTTCAAGATATTCCAGTACTCGCATACCAGACCCTCCAAAAAAGTTCTTATTATCCTGCCACCACTCCTCATATATCTAATTACCCTGATGAACGAGTCCTGTCAATCCCCACTTAATAAAATCCTTCAAAATTTTCCCGCGCAAATCTCTTAAAATATATGGCCTTTTCGAACTCCGCAGCGCCAAAAACGTATATATTATTCGTAACTCAAACGAAATATGCATTTTTAAAATAACTCTTAATTTTTAACACCAATAACTCGGAGCAAAAAAAATGATTACTTCAACCTACCCCAAAAAAGGGCAAAAATTCTCACGCATTCACACTATCTTTCTCGGCCTTGCCACCATAGTTCTGATTAGCCCGCTGGCGTACGCCGAAGACACAAAAAGCATCGATACACTCCGCCAGTTAGGCAAGGCCTTCGCTGACATCGCCGAAAAGGCCTCGCCCGCCGTCGTCGGAATAAGGGCTGACCAGGCAGTAACACAATCATATTCCACGATGCCCAACCTGCCCTTCGGTGACTCGCCTTTCAATGACGATTTTTTCGACCAATTCTTCGGCAGAAGATTCCGACAACAGCGGCCGCAGCAACAGCAGCAACGACAACGAAAGATATTAATGCCGGTGCAGGGCTCCGGCTTTATCGTCTCCGAGGAGGGATATATACTTACCAATAACCATGTCGTCGAAAATGCGGAAGATATCACCGTTACGCTGCTCGACGGCCGGGAATTCCAAGCCAAACTCGTTGGAACCGACGCTTCTACCGAGGTTGCGGTAATAAAAATAGACGCTGAAAATCTTCATCCCCTCCAGCTTGCTGATTCCGACGAGCTCGAAGTCGGCGAATGGGTCGTTGCTATCGGTAATCCCTTCGGTCTCAGCCATACCGTTACCGCGGGCATCATCAGCGCAAAGGGCAGGAACAATATTATCGACGAACTCGAATACCAGGATTTCATCCAGACCGACGCCGCCATCAATCCAGGCAACTCAGGCGGCCCGCTCATCACCCTCGACGGCAAAGTTGTGGGAATCAATACAGCAATCATCGGCCCCGGCGGCAATATCGGTATCGGTCTGGCAATACCGGCCAATATGGCAAAGTTTGTTTACGACCGGCTCGTAACGGGAGAACCCTTAGTCAGGGCCGTTCTCGGCATATACCCACGGGATTTGGATCCCGACCTTGCCGAATCACTTGGAATAAAAGATACAACCGGAATTGTTATTAACGAAGTCGAAAAAGATTCGGCAGCCGACAAGGCAGGGCTCAAACGTTACGACGTCATCACCGAATTCAACGGCGAAAACGTGAAAAAATCCAACGATTTCAGAAATCGCATCGCTATGCTCAAACCAGGTTCCGAAATAGCATTGACCGTGCTGCGTGATGGAAAAAAGAAAAAGATAACCGCCAAACTCGGCGAACGCACATTCGAAACCCAAGTAGAAAAAACCGCCCCTGAAACAATCGAAAAAATCGGCTTAGAGGTCCAGAACCTGAGTGACGAACTGGCCAAACAGCTAAATTTCAAAGACCAGACGGGCGTAGTTATCACAAAAGTCGAACCCGGCTCTCAGGCGGCCCGCAAGGGGCTTAATACAGGTATGCTCATTATGGAAGTCGACAGAAAAACCGTGGAAAACGTCAAGGAATTCAACAAGGCAATCGCCGACGCCGCAAAGACAGGCAAGACCCTGTTGTTGGTAAACGATGGTCGCTTCCGCTTCCTCATAGTGCTGAATATAACAAACGATTAGCAACCATTGCTAAAAGGTAAAACAGGCACTGCACGAATACGCCCGGACATCCGGGCGCATTCGTGTTTTTACGGCACCCGCCCCGCAGGATTAATTGTTGTCATCTCCGACGGCTATATTTATACTGCATTCGAAGACAATTAAATTGCAAAGGAGGTGCACTGAAATGCAGAATCAATATTGGGGAAAAATCGGCTGGGTTCTCGTCGTGCTGGCAGGCGCCACAGCAGCCGGTATTGTGCTGCACTCTATTCTCTTCAAGGCCCTGAGAAGAATCAGCAAACAATTCAAGGACCTTCCCGACGATTCATTTGATAAACGCTGCGGCAGGGTTACCCGCTGGCTGGTCGTCTTTTTAGTCATTCGTCTTGTAATTCCGATGATGGCGTTATCCGATAAAGTCGCAGAACCACTCATCCATTTTATCGCGCTGGTTTTGATTGCGCTGTTTTCGACCGTGCTTATCAAGCTCACTTACATCTTCGACGATTACATCCTGCATCGTTTCAGTATATCCGAGAGGGACAACCTCAAGGCGAGAAAGATTCATACCCAGCTTAACGTTCTCAAAAGAATTTTTATCGTGCTCGTGATACTGATAGCTCTTGCGACGATGCTGATGACGTTCGAAAAAATTCGCGGTCTCGGCACGGCGCTGCTGGCGTCGGCGGGCGTGGTGGGTATCGTCATGGGTATGGCGGCGCAGAAAACGATAGGCACGTTTATCGCGGGACTGCAAATTGCCATCACCCAGCCTATTCGCATCGACGACGTTGTAATCGTCGAGGGCGAATGGGGCAAAATCGAGGAAGTAACGCTCACCTACGTCGTCGTCAGAATCTGGGACCTGAGGCGACTCGTCGTGCCCATCACCTACTTTATCGAAAAACCGTTCCAGAACTGGACCCGTGTGTCGGCTGATTTGCTCGGCACGGTCTTTCTCTATGTTGACTATACCGTTCCCGTCGAGGCCATCCGCGAAGAATTGAAACGCCTGCTTGAAGGCGCAGAGGAATGGGACAAGAAGGTCTGCGTCGTTCAGATTACAAACGCCACCGACCGCACCGTCGAATTGCGCGCCCTTATGAGCGCAGCCGACGCATCCACCTTGTTTAGTCTGCGATGTATGGTAAGGGAAAAGCTCATAGAATTTATTAAAGACAAATACCCCGCGGCGCTACCTAAAACGCGGGCGGAACTGGAACAGCCGGCGAAGACCCGGAAGAAAAAAATTAAACCTGAATGAATCCCAAGCTAAAAAAGGGCCTGACCCTCTACACAAAATATTTCGGCGTCTGGGTAGTCGTCTTTGGCGTAGTGGCCTATTATATACCAGCACCATTCGTTGCGCTCAAGGGTTGCAACAAGGTGTTTTTCGCAATGACTATGTTCGGCATCGGCGCGGTGCTCTCGATTGACGATTTCAAACACATTCTTCGCAATCCCGTCATCATTCTCATAGGAAGCGTTGCGCAATTTACACTTATGCCATTGGGTGCGTATGTTGTTGCCCGCCTTTTCGACCTGCCGCCCGCCATAACAGCCGGGCTGGTATTAACCGGCGCAGCGCCCGGCGCGATGGCCAGCAACGTGATGAGCTATATCGCAAAAGCCGATACCGCCTATTCGGTTTCGCTTACAACGGTTTCGACGCTGTTATGCCCGCTGCTGACACCCGGCCTGACGTATCTGCTCGCTAATTCGAAGGTGCCTGTCCCCTTTTTGGATATGCTGATTGACGTAGTGCAAATGATAACGCTGCCTTTATTCGCGGGCTTTGCCATCCGCCACTACTTCAAAAAACAAATCGAGCGTATTTTGCCCGTTTTCCCCGCCATTTCGGTTACGTTCATAATCTTCATCTGCTCGCTGGTCATTGCATTGAACCGCGACCGGCTATTACAGGCGACTGTGCCCATACTGGCAGCGGTTATAATTTTAAACCTGTGGGGTATGAGCTCCGGCTACTCCGTCGGCTCAATATTCAGAATGAACACCGCTAGAAAACGAACGCTGGCAATCGAAATCGGGATGCAAAACGCCGGATTAGGCACCACCCTCGCCCTTCAGCACTTCGGGCCGCAATCAGCCATACCAGCCGCATTTTTCGTATTTATCTGTATCATCACCACCTCAATCGCCATTGCCTTCTGGCAAAAACACCCGACCTGATTTGTTAAAAAATTTTTATCACAAACCAATATTTTACTTGAACTAGTATCGCAAATTTGCGATACTATATATAGAAGGTTATAAGGATTTTAGGAGCAAGGATGCCAGAGACATTAATCAAGATATATAAGGAACGGGATGGCTCAACACCTTTGATTGACTGGTTGGATAAGGTTCCTGTAAAGGCAAGAGACAAGTGCATTGCAAGGGTTTGGCTCCTCGCGGAAATGGGACATGAATTGCGGAGGCCGGTCTGTGATTATCTTG
>CAYLYB010000063.1:0-15889 GCA_964387605.1 uncultured Pirellulales bacterium
ACTCAAACTGCCGGGAGACCCATATTGAAAGACGTATCGTTTTCAGGCGGGGACGGCAGCTCTATTGAAAAGGCCGTCGTAATAAAGGCGCCTGCCAGCGTCGCCGGTATCCGGGCCGAATACGACTGGATAAGAACGAATCATCCGGATTTGCAGTTAGTCAGGCAATCCGTGCTGAAAACCGACGATAAAATATATGACAGGATGGATTTTCAAACCCTCGACGGCCGGCGAGTAATCCTCTACTTCGACATTACCGACTTCCACGGAAAGATGTAAGAACACCTCTATAGCTAAGCTTAGGCTAATTGACGTTTATTCTTGCAAATTTTCTTTTGCCGACCTGGATTGTCGTTCCGGCCTTGGGGCTGATTTGAGCGTTTGGGTCGGTAATCTTCTGACCATCGATAGTTACAGCCGATTGTGCACACATTCGCTTTGCTTCACCGCCCGTTTCGACCAGCTTGCAGGCAAGCAGTAATTGTTTGACCGTAATCGGCTCGGCGGAAAGCTGAACTTCCGGTATTTCGTCGGGCAGCTTCTTTTGGGCGAATACCTTGTCGAAATGCCCGGCTGCCGAATCGGCCGTCTTTGCATCATAAAACTGCGATACAATCGTTTTTGCCAGCAGGACCTTGGCTTCTTTCGGGTGGGTCTTCTGTGAATTTGTCAGTTCGGTGATTTTGTCGGCGACAAGGTCAGTAAGCAGGGTAAAATAATTTTCCATCATATCGTCGGAGATGCTCATCACCTTGCCGAACATATCGTTCGGCTCATCGGTAACGCCGACGTAGTTGCCCTTGGATTTGCTCATTTTTTCTGTGCCGTCAAGGCCGACGAGAATGGGGACGGTGATAACGACCTGTTGCGACTGATTATATGCCTTTTGAATATCCCGGCCGACAAGGTTATTGAAGGTCTGGTCTGTTCCGCCCAACTCGACGTCGCTTTTTATAACAACAGAGTCATAGCCCTGCATAAGAGGATAAATAAACTCGTGCGCGTAAACGTCGATACCCTTGTCGAGACGGAGCTTGAAGCTGTCCCTCTGAAGCATCTGGGCGATTGTCTTTTTCGCGGCAAGCTGGATAAGCTCCATCAGGGTCATCTTTTCAAGCCATTCGCTGTTATAACGAACTTCGAACTTGTCTGGTGAAGTATCGAGTATTTTACCCGCCTGCTCGAAATAGGTCTTCGCGTTTTGCTTGATTTGCTCGGGCGATAACATCGGCCGGGTGGTATTCTGGCCGGTCGGGTCGCCGATGCGAGCGGTGTAATCCCCGATAATCAAAACGGCCTTGTGACCGAGGTCCTGAAACTGGCGCATCTTGCGAAGCACGACCGTATGGCCCAAGTGAATGTCGGGGCTTGTAGGGTCGAGGCCAAGCTTGATTCTCAATTGCCGGTGCGATTTGAGCTTCTCGGCCAGTTCCTGGGCGGTGAAAATCTCCACCGTGCCGCGTTTGAGCATCTCAACCTGTTCGGTAATTTTATCCGCCATAAATCTTCTCGAAATAACGAATGGGAGATTATAAAAGGATAGTGACGAATAAGCAAGCATGAGTAATTCGAGTGTAATTTAATCGTATTAACATTTGTCGTAATTTATGGGATTCTCGGCGTTTTCGTATATAATCAATGTTCGAAATGCATCTGTATTTATAGAAAGCCGATTTAGAGCCGGTGCCCAATGTTATGATTCGTTTCAAATGTAAAAACTGCGGGGAGATGGTTGATACGGCGGACAGTCTGGCCGGTAAAACAACCAAGTGTCCCAAGTGCATGCATCTGCTGGATGTTCCCAAGCCTTTATATGTCGAATTGCGAGAGAGAGCGCAGGGGGGCAAGGAGCCAGCCGAGAGCAAACCCGAAGCCCAAGAAAATCCCGACCCATACCGTGAATTCTGGGGACAGGATTATAATGCGAATATAGGGGAGTCGGAGTCAAAAGAGTATAAGCTGGTCGACTTTCATTTCGACGAGGCTTCGCTTTTCGCAATGAGTTTCGCGTTTTTTATGCTTGTGGCTCTGGACGCTGGTATGCGAAAAGGGCTTCATTCATTTGTTTCACATCTGCTCGGAGGCAGCATCTACAAAAAAACGGCGGGTATAATATTAATCCTGCTGCCGTTCGCGGCGGGGCTTGTCTTTTCCGTTTATCATTCATTCAGCAAACGGGACAAATCGTTCTGGGAAAAATCAACGATGCTGTTTTTCGCGGTTACCATTACCGCGGGAGCCGGGCTGAGCGCGGGCTTGTATATCCTCAGCCGGAGATGCAATTTCCCGTTAATAATCTTCGTTATCTGGAACCTGATATATGCCGTGCTTTTGATTGGCAAATTCGAATACGCCACAATTGAAGACGAGCTTGACGCCGACTACATAAGCGACCGCAACGCCACCATCGGGCAGGTCATCTTCGCAGCGGCGACGGCAGGTATCGTGCTTTTGAGCTGTCTCTATATTTTCAAGCTGCACTGGTCCATTACTTATTCGGTTTGCGTGGCGTTTACGACCAGTATGGATAAAGGACTGCAAAAGGTAATCGGCTTGAAGGAGTAATCATGAGAGAGACAGGGGGTTTTAATCCTGCGGGGTTTGTGTCCGTGTTTTTTCTTTTCTGTATTTGCCTACGGCAAGCGATAAATATAACACTACTGCAATGATGATTGACACTTCGCATATCGTAAGCACTGTTCGATAGCTTAAGACCGCATAAAGTGGATTGCCTGTTATAGGCCAAAAGGGATTCATCTCTTTATAAAGAAAGCTGTCGATAAAAACGTGGAACATACAGCCGAGCATACCGGAAAGCATCATCTTTACTAATGTGGATTTATAATCAAATCGCAGCAGCCCCATCGCCCAGCCGAATAAAGGCCTCATCGGATACGCAGCCAATCCCCACAACAGCCCCGCCAGGCCGGCAACAAGGAACGTGTGCAGATAGCCGTGCAACGGGTAATCGAGGTTAAAAATCATCACCGCCCCCGGTTCGAGGTCAACAACAACGTTGGCAAGAATAAAGACGGGGATATCGATGTATTTTTTAAGCGGCAGAGCAAGCAAAGCGCTCGGCCCAAAATGATATGGCGTAAAAGGCACCGGGATTAGTCCCCTTTTAAGAACTCGTCACATGCCAAGTATTTTACTACATAATCTTTGACGGCCCGTTCTAGTGTGGTAATTGAATTTTCGTAGCCGGCTTTTCGGAGTTTTGTTATGTCGGCCTGTGTGAAATACTGGTATTGATTGCGGACAGAATCGGGCATATCGATATATTCTATTTTTGGCTTTTTATCCATCGCGGCAAATACGGCTGTCGCAAGGTCGTTCCAGGTGCGGGCGAGGCCGGAGCCGATATTGAAAATGCCTGCAATCTTCGGGTTATCCAAAAAGAAAAGCGTCATATCGACGGCATCCTTGACATAAAGAAAGTCGCGCTTTTGCCCGCCGTCGGTGTAATCGGGAAGATGCGATTTGAAAAGTCGCACTTTTCCGGTCGCGCTGACCTGCTCGAATGCCTTGAGGACGAAGCTTCTCATTTCGGCTTTGTGGTATTCGTTCGGGCCGAATACGTTGAAGTATTTCAAGCCGACTATTTTTTTGAGCAGGCCGTTTCTCTTGGCCCACACATCGAAGAGCTGTTTCGAATAGCCATACGGATTGAGGGATCTGAGATTTTCGATTGCGCTTTCGTCATCATTAAAGCCCTGTGAGCCGTCTCCGTAGGTAGCTGCGCTTGAGGCGTAAATGAAGCGAACACTCTTGTCTGCCGACCACTCGGCGAGAACCTTCGTATATTGGTAGTTATTGCTCATTAAAAACGAGGCGTCGGTTTCGGTCGTGGTCGAGCAGGCGCCGAGATGCAAAACGGCTTCGACCTTGGAGCCGAATTTGCGAGCGAGGACTTGCTGAAGAAAGTCTTCTTTATCGATGTAATCCGCGAATTGAAGATTGACGAGGTTTTTCCATCGCCGGTCATCACCAAGGCGGTCAACGATGAGTATATCGGCTATGCCCCGGCTGTTCAGCGCGGCGACGAGCGCCGAGCCGATAAAACCCGCTCCGCCCGTTACTATTATCATCTGCAAAACTCCCTGTATCGGCAATAAATGTGCGGCTATACGATGTCGTTAGCGTAAAAGCATAACTGGCGGAGGGAGCCGTGTCAAATGGTTGGCGAGAAGCGCAGAAAAAAACCGCTCCTTGAGAGCGGCTGAAAAGGAACAACAAAAGGCCTGCGCCTTTTAGCACAAAGCAATGTAGGTGGCGATTGTTAGTATTAAAATCCTCCGTTTGTTGGCCGTGAAAGGAATCCAAAAATTGTAATAAAAATTTCTCATCACCTCTTCGCCGAAGCCGAACACTCTAAAACCACCACCTTTTGCTTTTTATTATTTTACTCCATCAGGGCAAGAATTCCCAAAAGAAAAAGGCCTTGGCTGGTCGTAACGTCTTTTTTAACAAGCACTTAAAATATGTATAAGTGCGATTTTTTTTGTTCTGGGGTTCGAGACAGATGTCCCTGTCGTCGTAATATCAGGCCAGTTTTGTCACAGCCTGGGCCATAAGTCGGGCGATAGGCAATCCCTGCGGGCAAAGCGATTCCGCTGCGGTATAATCTGCAGCGAGCAGTTTACTCCTAGTCTGCTGCGGGATTAGAGCAAAAAGCTGCCGGGCATTTTGTTTTTCTCCGTAGCTGTTGTAATACATAAGGTATCGCATAATATTGGCAACGCAGGGAACTTCGGGCACAGCAGATGCACAGATATTGGAACAGCCAGCACAATAGCCGGTGCAGGTTTGTGATGCGTAGTTTTCGAGGGTTTCTTTGTCCAGCCGGCTCAGTTCGGTTTTATCGAGCACAGCGGCGACGTTTTGACGAAGATGCTGAATATTGTCTCCACCGACACAGGCGGCAGTAATGTTTTCATTTTCCAGAACAAACTTTATCTTGGCCTGACCTTGCGTGAAGCCGCGCTTGCGAAAACGTTCGGTAAGTTTTTCATCCCCCTGGTCCGGCTCGACCCTCTGTCCCTGAGTTTTCATAGCAATTACGCCTATACCGGCATCGTGACAGGCCTTGACGGCATCGAGCAGCTTTTGGTCCTTGGTGAGTCTGAAATTGTAGGTTGTCATTACGGCGTCAATCCAGTCGAGTTTCGACGCGGCCATAAGGCAATCAACAGTATTGCTGTGTGTGCTGAAGCCGAAAAACTTTATCAAGTTTCGCTCTTTTGCTTTTTCGGCCCAACGTTTTAGCTCGTCGTTTAGCTTCGTTGGGTTACTTAACCCGTGAACGCCATAATATAAATCGATATAGCCGGTCTTCATCCGTTTGAGACTTGTCTGTAACTTTTCTTCAACCTGTTCTACATTTTTCGAGCTCGAGGCCTTTGTAATAAGGAACAGTTTTTTTCTTGCTTCGGGATTTTTTTCTAAAAATTGGCCGATTCCGATTTCGCTGTTGCCATTTGCGTAAAAGTGTGAGGTGTCCCAGCTTGTCACGCCCCAATCGATTGCCTTTCTGAGAATAAGCTGATTTTCGACCGTATTAAAAGAAAGGCCCATTACAAGGCACGATATTTCGACGCCGGTCTTTCCGAGTTTTCTTCTGGGTAATTCGAGCGGCTGGTTTTGCTGTTTTTTGCCCGAGGGTTCGTTCGGCTCGGCAAAAACTTTTGAACTGACAATTGAACCGATGCCGGCTGCGCCCATGGTTTTTAGAAACGAACGCCTGCTGACCGATTTACGGTTTCTCTTCATCATTAACTCCCGATATTAATGGCTATATTCAGGCAAGTATCTCAGCGGCCTGTTTCATCAGCCGGGCAATGGGCATTTTCTGCGGGCAGCGCGCTTCGGCCGCGCTATAATCAATATCCGCGAGTCTTGCCCTGACGCCGGCGGGTACCTCCGCGAAGGTCTGCTTTGCCAACTGCTCATTGCCGTAATTATTATGATACATCAGCGACCGCATAACGTCGCTGATATACGGCGCCTGCGGGACGGCGCTTTCGCAGATATTACCGCAGCCGGCGCAATAACCGGTACAGGTGGCCTGTGCATACCTTTCGAGGGCCATTTTATCGTCGGCGGTAAGTTCCGTCTTATCGAGCACCGCCGCGACGTTCTCGTTGATAAGCGATACGCTGTTCATCCCAACCGTAACAGACGCGATTCTTTCATCTTCGAGAACCGCTTTTATTTTCGCCTGGCCCTCGGTAAATCCCTTCTGCGAGAAGTGCTCAATCAGTTTTTTATCCTCGTCGGTCGTAACTGTAACGCTTTTCTGGGTTTTCATCGCTGTAAGCGCGATACCGGCCTTGTGGCAGGCGTCGATTGCCCTTTGCATACCAGCGTCTTTTCTCAGGCGGAAGTTATACGTCGTCAGTATCGCATCGACCCATCCAAGTTTCGACGCCGCATATAAGTTCTGCGCCATATTCTTGTGCGTGCTGAAGCCGAAATATTTTATCAAACCCTTCTTTTTTGCATCTTCGGCCCAGGGCTTCAGGTCTTCCGTAAGCTGCGACATATCATTGAGCACGTGCACGCCGTAGAAGACGTCGACATAATCGGTGTTCATCCTTTCGAGCGACTCCCGCAGCCGGCCCTCGACTTCCTTTGCGCCTCTGGCGTGTGAGGCCTTGGTAGCGATGAAAATTTTCTTTCTCGCGTCGGGATTTTTTTCGAGGAACCTGCCGATGCACAGCTCGCTGTTTCCACCTGTATAGCCATAGGCCGTATCCCAGTAAGTCATTCCCCATTTAAGCGAGCTTGTCAGAACAATCTGGCTGTCAACAAGCTGTATGGCCCCAAGGCACAGGGCCGAGACATCCTGACTCGTTTTGCCGAACTTTCGCGTAGGCAGCAGGGGAAGCCCCTGTTGCTGCTCTTTGGCGGGAACATTCGGCTCATTGACCTCGGCAAACGCCTTCGAAGCCAAACCCAGGCTAAGCCCCGTTACACCGATATTTCTTAAAAAACCCCTTCTATCGACCCTGTTATTCGCGTTTTGTGGTGAGTTCATCGAATCCATTTTCATCGATTATCCTCTCAATAATAATCTTCTGTCCATACTTCTGGTTTCGCCCTCAGCGGACACCCTTATAGCTCTTTTACCGCTGACGGGGCATTCGTGTTCGCAAATGCCGCAGCCGATACATTTTTCAACATCGATGAAGGGCCTTTGCAATCGCACCTGAATCTCGATTTTACCATTTTTAGCGGGGATATTCCCTTCAGAAAATTCCAGTGAATTTTCGGTATTTGCGGCAATTTGGAGCCGGCTGCCATCATCGAAAAGGGCATAATAATCGCCTGTGCCGAATTTGCCCTCCGGCAGATTTTCCATAATTCTGATTGTCTTACCTTCGACGGCACTAACCGTCATAATACCATCCCTTATAGTATTGAAGACCTCCTGGGTATAAATCGCCTTGGGGCTGACGGGGCAGTTTTCCTGGCAGACGATACAGGGCTTGTCGAGCGCCCATGGCAGGCACCTGTTACGGTCAACAAAGGCGGTGCCGAGCTTGACAGGTCCTTTATCCACGAAATCGCCCAGTCCTTTTTTTTCTTCGAGGGTAATCGGCCTGATAGCCGAGGTCGGGCAAACCTGTCCGCAGGCGACGCAGTTGAGCTGACAGCCGCTTGAGCCAATTCGGTTATTCAGGACCGGCGTCCACAAACTCTCCAGCCCCACTGCCATACTCGCCGGCTGCAGCACATTCGTCGGGCAAACCCTGATGCACTGACCGCACTTGATGCACCTTTTCAGGAATTCTTCTTCCGCCAGCGCCCCCGGCGGGCGAATGACTTTATTATACCAGTTCGAGGCGATTTTGCCGCTAAGCCGAACCGCCGGCGCCGCCAATACCCCGCCCGCCAATGACAACACGAAGCCCCTGCGTGAAATGTCCGCCTGCTGTTCCCCGGCCAGTGACGGCGATGTTCTGTATTCGATGAGGTCGTGGAAGCAATCCTGTCGGCAATTAAAGCAAAGTACGCACTCTGCTATTTTGATACTGCCGCTCGGCTCACAGCCGCCCTCGCATGCGTTTTCGCACATCTTGCAGTCAACGCACTTTTGCCTGTTCTTGCCGATTCGCCAAATCGAAAACCTGCTTATAATCCCGAAGAACGCTCCCAGCGGGCAAACGAATCGGCAGTAAAACCGTGGGATTACCAGATTCAAAAGCACCGCGGCGGCGAATACAGTCAGTATGAGCCAGCCAAGCTCATAATAACGTGGCTCAACCGACGTTATATATGTGCCCCTGTCGAATATTGGCAGCAATACAAGATTCACCGACCGGGTAACTAATGGTATCGGGTCAAGCAAACCTGTTTGCAGTGTGCTCGCCAGAGACGGAAAGGCGGCCATCGCGAGAAGAAAAACCAGAACCAGATATTTTATACGCTGGGCCTTGCGGTATTTATTTAGCCATATTCTTTCGGCTGCTTTTTTCTTTCGGTTTGCAAGATAGCCGACGAAATGATGTATCGAGCCGAATGGGCAAAGCCAACTGCAAAAGAACCGCCCGAAGATTATCGTCAAAACCACCGTCGCAAGCGCCCAAAGCAAGGGCCAATACAACTTGTGGGTGGTCAGCATTGTCCCGAACGCAACGAGGGGGTCGAGCTGTAAAAACCAGTTAATCGGCCAGTTTATAATCTGCCAGAATTTTCCGCCGACCGTGCTGACGATGCAAAACCACAAAAACAGCACGAAAAAGAACAACTGGCTTATTCGTCTTACGGTCGTGATTTTCATAAAATAACTCTCAACTGACGCTCGCCTTTAATGGTTTTAGTGATTCGTAGTCGGCCGTGCCCGCGCCGGCTTTTTCGGCCATTGACAGATAAGGCAAATCAGCGGATTTAAGGCCCAGCAGGGAACAGCCGAACGCATCCGCAGCCACCATATCACAGCTTGCAATCATCGTATTGGTCTTTTTCAAATCCGAAACCGAGCCGCCCGTCGGGCCGTTGCTCATCATTGTTACCGTACCGTCAAGAATCACGAAGGTCGGCTTTACCATCATCGCAAGCTCGGTGATGATTGTATTAATATCCTGGTGAAATATATTGCGCCTGCCGCCTAATAGACCATACCAGTTTTTCATACTCATCGACGCCCCGCTCCGGTCATGGTCCTTGACGGGGGCTATGCCAATGAGCTTGGTTGCTTCGGCGAGCGGGCCTGAATACACAGGCCAGTTTTTAATCAGCTCGCCGCCCTCGAGGGTCGTATAGCCGAAGAGGTTCTCTTTTGGCATCATAACTTCCGCCCCCGCCGCAGAAGCGGCCTTGCCTATGCCGCTTATAGCAAAACAGCTTGCGGGGTCATTGATTGGATTATCTGTAACGATAACCTTTTTCGCCTTGCCCCTTTGAATGCACAAGCGAACAACCTCGCCAATCACATCGGGATGAGCGGTGGCTCCAAGTATCGGCGGGGTCGCGAAGGCGATATTGGGCTTGATAACGACAACATCGCCCGGCGAGATGAACCGCTCAATCCCGCCAAGCAGCTCGATTGCCTTATCGACCGTCTTTGCCCTGTCCTGACCGCCAACGATTGACAAATCCTGGCCCTGTCTGCGGGGCACTGAAAAAACAGGCAGCGTTACAAGCTTATCCGCCTGTAAGCCGGCCCCTGGCCCTTCGCGGTCATACATAAAATACGCAAGCGCGCCCGCAGCCGCACTCGAGGTGCCCGCCTTTACTCCGCGGGACAATAATTCCCTTCTGCCGAGTTTTTTTTCGTCCACATCAGTCATTTATATCCTTCAGGCGTTCGAGCAGAATCTCAGCCGCATCGACAGCCGACTCGCGGTCGTCGGCTTCGTGAACACCGCCGATAAAATCACCCGTTGTAAAAATTATCTCCGTCGCACCGTAAAAATCCAGCACTGATGCACCAGCCGAATCGAGAGTTTCGCTATCGACCGCGACTTTTTCGGCCCCGTTGGTCAAAAGAAAATCCCGATAACTTTTCGCGACGGTTTGTGCTTCAGCATTACCGGCTTGTTTGCTGAAAAATATAGTAACGGTCTGGTCATCAACCCGGTATCGGGCCGAATAGGTATCGCCAAGCCCTTCAAAGCCGAACGCATTGTTCAAATAGAGCTTCTCGCTGCCTGCGATGGTTTCATCCGGCGGGAAAAAACCCAATTCTTCTATCTTATCTGCTTCATTTATACCAATCCGGTCCGATATTTTTTGTGCCATATCTTTCATCGCATCGACAAGCTCATTCGATTCGGCAAAGCCGATTATCTCGACGTAGTATCTGCCTAATGAAAGATATATGGCGTTGCTCGTGGCGTAAGCAAACGGGAAATCTTCCAGCTCGACGCCGTCGGCCCTTTTTTGCCTGCTGTAAACCGAAAAGGCGTTCTTCGTCCTGCCCATATCGAACAGATACAGCTCCAGTCCCAGATTAGGGTCTTCGTCGCTGATAAACCGCTGGGTAATCAAACTCTCGAAGCCGGATTCCTGATACAGCGGGGCCTTGCCATCTATTTTTTCGTAGAGATTGTCCGTTGTGTATGTCTCAGGTTCGCCCATAGCTGAAAAGCTGGCGGGCTGAAGCGATTTTATGGAAAATGTCTCGTCTTCGGCTTGCGGAGAATCCGCCTGTTGCATTTGGCCCTGCTGCTGCGGGATTTCGCCGATGCCGAATTTGGCAGGTTCATAGCGTGACTGCCTTGTTAATAAAACCGCGGCGACAGCAACCAAAATAAATAAAATGACAATGCTGATGGCGAATTCGAGTTGTCTTGCTCGGCCGGAGATTCGACGCATAACATTCCCGCAGACAAAAATATCTTACCCCTACAAACGGCTGGCTATTATACGTCCGAAGGATGGTTAAGTCAACCAAAACAGGCATACAGGCAGGCTGGAAACAGACGACCCATTTTTTTAGCACTGAATTTTACGTGGATTCGTATATATCAACGGAGGACGAGTGATGACTCGTCCGGGCTGTCGGTTTTTGGGTGTGGGCCGACAGCCCTTTTTTATTTCCGATTGTCTGGACTAATCCGGGCTTTTGTTACATCGGCCTTATTAACAGGAATAGGGGCCTTGGCCGAGCGTATATGAAGGTCCCGCTGAGGAAATGCGATTTCTATACCTGCTTTGCGGAAGCCCTTATCAATTGCAAGATTGACCTCGTGCCAGATGGGAAGATAATTGTCCAAATCAGGAATGAACAAACGTAATTCGAATTCCAAGGAACTGTCCCCGAAATTTTTGAAAATAACGAAAGGTTTGGGGTCTTTGAGTACCTTTGGAATGGAATGAGCAACTTCCAGAAGTACCTTTTCCGCCATAGCGGTATCGGACCCGTAGGCAATGCCCACGGGAAATTGAATTCGAAGAATGGTATCCGAGAGAGTCCAGTTAATCAGCCGGCCCGTAACAAACTCCTTATTGGGGACGACCAGTTCTTTGCGGTCCCAGGCGCGAATAGTCGTTGCCCGGATTCGTATTCGGGTCACCTTGCCACTGATATCACCCACTGTTACGGTATCACCAACCCGCATTGGCTGTTCGAATAATATAATCAGACCGGATACGAAGTTGGCGAATATTTCCTGCAAACCGAACCCCAGCCCTACGGTCATCGCCGCTGCCAGCCATTGCACCTTGGCCCAATTTACACCAATTGCACCAAACGCAAGGACAAAACCCACAATCACAATCACATATCGTGACAAGCTGATGATGGCAAAGCGTGCCCCCCTGTTAAGAGGAAGACGCTGTAAAATCACAATCTCCAGAAGCCCCAGTATATTTCTCGCGGCGACCACCGTAACAAGGATAATAACCAGGGCTAAAATCAGATTAGCCAGGGTAATCGGGACTCTCTCGTTGTTCACGGTGGACTGCCACAATTCCACCCGCTGGAATATAACCAGTGCCGGAAGCACTTTGCTCCAAATCAGCCATAATCCGATTGCTATCGCGAAAACCAAAAAAGCCCTTAAAAAGCGTCGGGTCTGAAGACTAATCTTATAAGGGTCCTCTTCGGGCTCGGGTGGAATATCCAAATCTTTTTGTATGCCGGGCTGTTTCGATTGCGAGTCTTTTTCGGCCGCTTCGGCGGCAAGGCGGTCATGATATTTTTTCAAAACAAGCTTATGCTGGATGAGAATTAACCAGTGCATAACCAGCGAGAAAAATATTATAGCTGCTACTATCAAAAGGATGGTAGCCTGCATACAAACGGCCAGTTGTCGGGCCGTGTAATAATATCCAATGGCTGCAACCAAGGCCAGCGCCAGTGGAAAGAGCACGGAAAGTGGAAACCAAATAAACCGCAAATGGCCGAGCCAGTTGGCCTGATTCTGACGTAACAGCCCTTTCATCAGTTGCCCTTCGGGTCGCAGTATGATGGCAAAGAAAATCGACAAAACAACCAATTCAGCAATAAACAGTATTCGTCCCATCGATTCCTGCCAGGCGCCCGTGGTCTGAACCATAATGGTCGTAAGCACAAGAGTCAAAGGAACTATGCACGCGGTGAACCAGGATATGTGCTTTCTTAAAAAACTCATAGAGGTTTTGGCCATACCCAGATGCTCTACGGCCAGGCCTTGCGGCAGAGAGAACAGCTTGAGAAACCGCAACACAAAATAAATCAATGCCGTCGCGAGCAGACCGGCGCTTATGGAGCTGACAAACTCCGACTCATAATACGGCTGAGCCAGCCGCCATCCCAGAAAATATAAAACAGCAGGAGGGAAAGCTGAAAAAACCAGGGTAATCACAAATACTTTAACAGTCCGGGTAAATTGCCCTTCGTAATTTCTATGAGCGGCCCCGGAAATGCCCTTCATTTGTTCACGCAGCTTCATCTTGGTTATAAAAAACAAGGCAAGCATAAGAACTGCGATTATGTATATATGCAGGTGGTCCTTCAAATCTTTCCTGAATACCTGAAATACCCGATACCAGTTCTGCGGAGATACCAACCAGCCCAGTGATTCCATTGCCCGCGGGATATCGGAAACGCCAAATGAGCGTGTGCTTTTGACCCAGAGGATATTTTCGTCGATATAATTCGCGTATTCGCTGGCAGTAGCGACCAACAGTCGCTCCTTGCTGTCGAGGTCAGCCAGAGTGCTCAGGTAAATTTCGTATTCATCAACGAGTGCCTTAAGCAGCTCACGCCTGGTTTCCAGCAACTTCTGTAGTTCGGGTTCAATCTCCTCGCGATCTGTTTGGCTGATTGATGGTTCCAAATCTTTGAGTATGGAATCGACCGACTTTTTAATATCTTCCAGTTCGCTGTATTGTTCATCATATTCAATCCATTCGAAGCGGACTTTGGCGATTTCCGACCGTCTGTTTCTAATGTTCTTTTGGTATTCCCTCACATCGGGGATGTCATTTCGCTTGGCCAGCATGATTACTCCGATTACATCGGTAAGTCCTGCGGCCTTGACTTTACCCTTCACGCTCTCAAATTCGCTCGCTATTACCACCAGCTGCTTATCGATTTGCTTTTGGTATGTTGCCCTGGCAGTAATCACTGAAACCAGGCCTTGGGGACCTGTTCGCAGCTCGGCAAGGCGTGCGTTTTCTTCGGCAAGCTGGCGAATTGCCGGGTGGGCCTGAGCCGCTGCAACGCTGGCTTCGCGAGCATCTTCAGCTGCCCGTTCTGCTTCGCTCGTGCGTTTTTTGTCTAATACCTCCTGCCAGAGCTTCAAAAGCTTTTCATAATAACTCGTCTGCCGGGCAGCAAGACTCCTTCGTGCGGCAAGTAAATCACCCCTTGCATCATAACTGGCTGTCTCTTCCGCGTAAGAATCGATTTTTCGCTGCAGGGCTTTCTCCGTGCACAACAGGCCGATTCGTTTAGCCTCTTTAAGTTCCGAAGATTCCGACAATGCAGGTATCACCCCAAGTTCTTTGCGAACCTTGTCCAGTTCTTCCTTTGCCTGAATGGTTACCTGCGGTATTTCAGCTCTTCTTTCAGTTCTGCTTTTGGCATCCAATTCACGGTCCGCGGCATTTTTCCTGGCGCTTTCCAGCTCAGCTTTTGTCTGTGCAAATAGCTGTTCTATTTGAGCGAGCGACCACCCGGAATAATCTTCAGAAATGTTTGGCTCTGCCGGCATCTGTTCGAGCTGACTTTTGATGGCTGCCAGCCGCTCTGGTGCCTGCTTTCTGGCTTCTTGAAATTCGGCCATCGAGACCCCATACTTTTGCTCCTCCTGAAGCTGTGCCTTGGCCTTGTCGTATATATCTATCAAATTGCCAAACTGCTTTTTCTGGTCTTCTTGTGTTTGCTGGTCTTTACTCTCTTTGAATTGCTTAATACGGCTGTCCAGTTCCTCTATTGTGGGAGCCGACTGGGAGGGTTCTCTAACAAACGTCGGCTCAGAAACCGGCTGCTGTTGAGCAATAGCGGGAACCGCTAAGCCGGCAACAAGAAAAACCGTAAAAGAAACCACACGTTTGATGAAAGCTTGCTTTTTCTCAGAAACAGTATGGGTCGTGTACATAGCTAATCAACCTAATTCCTCTTTTGTATCTTCGTTGAAACGACGGTTAACCTCGTTTTTAGGACAATGCCTGATATAGCTTGAAAGTTCAAATATTACAGCTTTTTCAAAACTAAAGTATAGCAACTTGAGGAATGATTGTAAGTGAAATTTGAAGACCTTAAACGCCCATTTGCTGAATCGATTTACCCGCCTGGGCCTGAACAATTCTTTAAGCACTGAATTTTGCTCGGATTCGTATATATCAACGGAGGACGAGTGATGACTCGTCCGGGCTGTCGGTTTTTGGGTGTGGGCCGACAGCCCATTTTTATTCCCTGCTCCGGCTGAGGATATCGGTCTGTAGTCTATGGTCTGAGGTCTTATATCTTATGATTGCTCCCTTGCGGTTTATCCCACAAGGGATGTCATCTTCTTTTTTACGGCAAAACGACTAAGACGGTATTACTCGGCACACTCATCCCCGCCGCATTTGCCGCCTTTACGCGGAACAGCATCCGCAGATTCGACGGCTGTTCGAGCAGGTGCACCTCGTTATTATATACGGTCTCAACCAGCGTCCACGGCCCGAAACTATTATCCTGCTGCATTTCGGCCCTTTCAACCAGATAGTTTCTCACGGGCCTGTTCGTATCCGTTTCCGGCTTATCCCAGCTTAGCCATATTTCACCCGTTGATTCTGATACCGGGTGCAGATTCGTCGGCGCCTGCGGTGATTGTATCGGGGTCGGCTCATTCCTCGGCCCCCATCCGATTTCGTAAAGGTTCTGGGGCGTTGTTGTGCTATCCACCTCGGCTTTTTTCAGGTCGTTTTTCATTTGTGTAATCAGTTCGTCGAGGTCTTCGCTTTTGGCTACTGTTGCTATACGCAGCTGTCCTTTGGTATCTTCCTGCAACTGTTTTCCTTCCTTGTAACCGGTCAATATCGCCTGTAAATCGGCGACCGTTACCGACGGAAAGTCGCTTGCGTGCTCCGTTAAGCCCGCAATCATTTGTTCCGCCAAAGCCGTGATGTCATTCTCTTTTATTGGAAACTTCATTTTATGCTCCTTTCAAAAAGTTATTAAATTGTTTTTAACCACGGATTAACACGGATTCCACGGATTCCTTTGTCATTCCCGCGAAGGCGGGAATCCATTTTTTCACCACTGAGACCGCGAAGTTTACCCGCCGTTTTTGTGGCGGGAACACAGAGAACACAAAGTAAAATATATATAAAAACTTCGTGCACCTTCGTGGTAAATAATTTTTGCCTCAGGTTTCGGATGATTGTGGATGGTGCTTTAGTATAATTATTTTATGCTTTTGGAATGCTTAGAAAAATGTACCCGCAGAGTGACACATAGTGTCACTGG
>CAYLYB010000064.1:0-2625 GCA_964387605.1 uncultured Pirellulales bacterium
GTTATGGCGCAGGGCAGCTTCCACGACGACTTTACCCACGTAAGCGCATTCACCGAGCAAAGCATCGCACAGGTTGCCCAGATGGCCGGCTTCCACTCCGTCGAAATGCTTAACCAGTTCAAAATGCAGAACTTCAAAGGCAAAATAAAGGCCGCAATAAATTTCATCCTTCATAAGTTCCTGCTCTGGCTGCGGGGCGGCACAAAACCGAAGGTCTTCTATCGAAACCTTTACGTCGTCCTGTGTAAATAAACACGCATAAATCCCTGATACTCTGGCCATACCATTGCAATAACCTTATAATGTTTCGCTGATATACATTTTGTTTTGCGAATTCGGCTAAGGAGTTTGTTTGAGCAAAAAAAGAGTTCTCATTATCGGCCTCGACGGGGCGACCTGGAACGTCATCGATGATACCGTCCTCGACCGCTCTATGCCCACGCTCAAAAACCTAAAAAAATCCGGCTGCTCCGGAATACTCCGCTCCACTGAACCCGCCATAACCCCCGCCGCCTGGACCTCCTGCATAACCGGCTGCTCACCCGCAACCCACGGCATCGCGGGTTTTCGAAATTATTCGTTCGAGGATGACACGCTGCGAATCGGTAGCGCCGCCGATTGCCGCGTCCCGAATATATTCCAGCAGCTAAGCGATCAGGGCTTCTCCGTCGCCGCGATAAACGTTCCCTGGACGTATCCCTGCTCGAAAATAAAAGGCATTATGATTGCCGGCTACGGCTCACCAGGCATTTTTACTTATCCGGAGCAATTCAAAAACGAGCTTCTCGCCGAAATTCCCGGCTACGACATCCTCCCCGATTTTGAAAAATCCGCCAACGATTCATTCGAACAGTTCGAATCCAAAATCACCCTCGTCGAGAAAAGCTTCGCACAGCGACTCCTCGCCGCCGCACTCGTAACAAAACGCCTCGACTGGGACCTTATGATGCTCGTCTTTCAGGACCTCGACAAGCTCGGACACTTTATGTGGCCCTGCCTCGATGCCGATAAGAGGGACAGCTACCCCAAAAAACGAGACCGCATCTTCTCGATGTTCGCGCGACTCGATTCCACCATCGCCGAGATATTAAAACTCGCCGGCGACGACGATTTGCTCGTCGCCGTCGTCAGCGACCACGGAATGGGCCCGAAGGTTGTTCACGCCTGCCCCAATTCACTCCTGCATCAGTGGGGCTATCTCAAGTTCCAGAACCCCCTCCAGCGGATGCTCCGCCGAACCCGTCGCAATATCTCCTCGCGAATCGGCAAACGAAAAACCCGAATGCCGCTCGAATTAAAAATGCCCATCGACTGGTCGCGCTCCAAAGCCCTGCTCCTGCTCGCCGACGTAAATGGCCATCTCTTCCTCAACCTAAAAGGCCGACAGCCCAAAGGAACCGTCGAGCCGGGAACCGAATACGAAACCATTCTCGACGATTTGAAAAAACGCTTCTCGCAGGTCAAATGCCCCGTTACGGCCGGCCCCTTGTTCGAAAAAGTCGTTCGCCCAGAAGAGCTTTTCAACTCCGCCGACGTAAATCACGAATCATTCGGCGACCTTGTTCTCGTCCCCTCACCCGGCTGCTTTATAAAATCGAAACTCTCACGCAAAGCCCCCTATGCCGAGGCCGTCCCCGCTGATTCCGTCGATGGCTGCCACCGCCCCGAGGGAATGTTCCTCTTCTCAGGCAAAAACGTCAAACCCGCCAAAGCCGACGCCAATATCATCGATATCGCCCCGACCGTTTACGCTGCCCTCGGCGCAAAACTGCCCCCTGTGGATGGCCGGGTCCTTACCGATATCTTCAGCGAAAAACTCGACGTCCGCTATTCGGATGAGCACGCCGGGAAAACTACCTCACAGCAATCAGTCACTCAGCTTTCAGCCGACGAGCAGGAAATCATCGAAAAACGACTCACCGACCTTGGCTATCTCGGCTAAACCCTTTCCTCCAGAACCTTCTTATAAACCTCTAATGTCTTGAAAGCCGTTTTTTCCCAGCTAAAACACTTCTTGCGCTCCAGCCCCGTCCTTATAAGCCGATTCCTCAGCTTCTCGTCACTGCAAACGGCGGCTATCGCGTTCGATATGGCTCGCTCGTCGTTCGGCTCGACCAAAACCGCCGCCCCGCCCGCAACCTCCGGCATAGAAGAACGATTCGACGTTATCACGGGCACCCCGCACGAAAATGCCTCCACTATCGGGACCCCGAAACCCTCGTAATGGCTCGCGAAAACAAACGCCTCCGCGCAACCAAGCCATTCCCCCATATTATCTACTGGCCCCGCCCATATCACGTCTTCATCGCAATCCTTTATCGCGTCATTATCAAACTCTTTAGGCCGAATTCCCGCTAATACCAGCTTCATCCCGGCCGGCAGTTGTTTTACCGCCGACTTGAACGCCCTGATTGTCCTCGCGATATTCTTGCGAACGTCCGGCGACGATATCGCAATCACGTATTTATCCAGAGGTCTTTTGATTGCTTCGGAAAGTCTCGACTTGATTTTGTTTTTCTCCGCTTCTCCCAATACCGCCAAATCCTCGTCAGCAGCTAAATGAATAACGTCAACCCTCTCTCCCGCAATACCGAAAATCTCGCACAAATCATTCTTCGTCGATTG
>CAYLYB010000064.1:2725-15823 GCA_964387605.1 uncultured Pirellulales bacterium
CAACCCTCTCTCCCGCAATACCGAAAATCTCGCACAAATCATTCTTCGTCGATTGAGAAACCGTTATGAAATGGTCCGCCCGCTTCACCGCAAGCTCGAATCGCCACAGCTTCGAATGACTGTATAATTCCTTGAGCTTGTATCGCCGAAGGTCGTGAACTGTCAGCACCCGGGGCTTACCCTTCGTAGGCGGCATCAAATGATGCACGCTGTGATAAATATCGAACTCGCCGATTAGCCCCTCAAGAGAAGGGTAGTTTACATACCTCCAGATATTTTCAAGCATCCTCGCCTTCACCGCACTTGGCCTCAGCGTTACCCACTCAGGATATTCGTCCTTGAAACGCCTCGCCGTGTCCTCGAATCGGCCCGAATAAAACAATACCGCCTCGGGCCTGCCGACCAGCTTCCCGAAGCCCCGCAGTAAACCAGCTCCGTATGAGTAGAAACCCGAATACCTGTTGGTTGCTACCGAATCGAAATCGAACGCAACACGCATATTAATGCCCGTCCCCTGATTTAGCTTCTTCGCAGCGCCTCACAAAAGCCCTCATCGCTCGGCGTATTCCGTCACAAAATAAGACTTCCACACAAGTCCCCATTTTTTTCTCTCGATATAACCCAGTGCATTCGGCGTCGTTTCATCCCGGCGCCCATTCAGCCATTTTTTCTCAGCATCCGATTTCCCGATTGTGCAGCGCAACGAATGAATGACTCCCTTCGGATAATACTGTCTTATTACGATATCTTTGCCCTGCCATTTCAGGCGGGTCTCAACGCAGCCGTTGCTTTCTTTGACAACTTCTCCCCTCCTTATAAACCATTCCAGCTTCTCTATAAAACCCGCCAAATCGGCCGCGTCGCAAAAATCCCTGTCGAATACCGCCTTATAACCCGATGTCTCGATTACTAATCGTCCCTCTTTTGTCCGCGCCGCTTCCGTCAAATCCCTGCCGATTCTGCTCCGTTTGTTTCTTCGTCGCCCGGTCTTTTTGACGACCGCCGCTATTAAAAGTTTGCCGTCATCCCTGTTTATTCCCGCTTCTTTGCAATACTCCCTGAAAAATCTCATCCGGCTGGTATTACTCAACACCTCGCGAGGTATTATATTCATCTGCACTAAATTCTTCACGCGTAACCCAAAGGGGAGTCTGCCGAATTTCCTTGTCCGCTCGTTATCCAAAAAATAAAAACGCACCGAATCCTGCTCCCGCCTCAAAAGTATATTGCCCAATTGCAAATCACCGTGATGTATGCCTTTGGCGTGCATCTTCCCGACCGTTCCTCCGAACGCCCGTATCATCTCGCGTTTTTTCCCTGGCCACTCGTTGCCCATACCTTCTCGATATTCTTTAATAAATTGCCGAACCGATTGTGCACCCTCAATCGAAAATGTCAGCAGCATGCTTTTCCCGTGAAATAATCCCGTCCTGTATTCCAAAACAGCAATCGCAGCCGGTGCGTCGAAACCGTTTCTCGAAAGCATCAGCTCTGTTTCGAGCGTTTGCCTGGCCCTGCTGCCCCGAAGAAGCCGCTTGATAAAATGAAATGCACCGCTGCTCAGATATTCCTTGAGATAAACCTCCCTCTCCCTGCCGTCGATGCTGACCCTGAATTTACAAACGCGGGCGTGCTCCGCCGAGGGAATCGTCTTTAATTCGTAGAGTTCGTGAAGATTTTTACCCGCCGATAGCGACCGGCCAAGTCTGCTGTTGACCAGGTCCCTTCTGATATACAAAGTGCGCTCGCCTTGTTGTATTCTCTCGAAATCACTGCCCAAATGCTCATCGTCCAACAATGGATATCCCCAGCTCATCCGCAAGCTCAATCGTTTCGCCCTTGTCGATTATTATCGTCTTGCCCGCCTCCACAACTAAGCATTTGCCCCCACCCGCCGCCAGCGCTCTTATCGTCTCGGCCCCCACACACGGCACGTCGAATCGCATGTCCTGTTCGGCCTTCGCCGCCTTCAGCAGTGTCCAGCCGCCCGATTTGCAAAGCCGCCCCGTCCGTTCAATCATCTCCGCCGTCCCCTCTATCGCCTCGACCGATATCACCTCCCGCTCCTTCACTGCTATCGCCTGCCCGACATCGAGCTGCGCCATCTGCTTCACAATTCCCCAGCCGAACTCGATATCGTTTGTCACCGCACCGCTCGGCTTGTGTTTGGTCATAGGCCCTTGCGTCGCAAGATGTTCTTTACAGTATTTAGTCGAATCTTCCAGTGTTATTCCTCCGCTGGACAGCTCATCCGCCAATGCCGCTAACAGCGTTTCATTCTGCTTGTTTTTTCCCCGAAGCCGCCAATACCAAATTCGCACCGCACGCCAGTCAGGCAGGTATCGCAAAATCCGCCACGGCGTGAAAATCTGACCCTTCGCCACTCGACCGGCCATTATCACCTTCGTTACCCCGTGCCTTTTGAACTTGCGAATCCAATTCCCCGGCCGGGCCACCGCAACACTATAAAAAACATCAACCTTATCCGCCAGCTCCGCCTCGACGCTGCCCGCAAGGCCGACACAAACAAGTTTCAAGCCGGCTTGATGAATGCCTTCCGCCGTTATAAACGGTAGCCGACCCTCCCCTGCAATTAGTCCGAAAAATTCGCCTTTACTCATATATCTCTAAAACTCAGAGACTGCTTTAAGCAAAAAGATTTGATGCGATTACTCCGGCCCCTCTTTGCCCTTGCTCTTATCCGAGTCCCCCGTTAAAAACCGCTCAATCTGTGACTGTATATCGCGGATGCTTTGTCGCATCTCAGGCAGGTACTGTATCATCCCGTAGGCACGCCTCCCTTTGTTTGCGTCTATGGCGGGTGCCCCTAAGACCACCTTACCGTCCGAAATATTATTAATCACACCCGCCTGTGCCCCGATTGCTACGTTGTTGCCTATGGCAATATGCCCCACGATTCCCGCCTGCCCGCCGACGATACAATGATTACCCATACTCGTCGAGCCTGCCACGCCCACCTGCGCCACCAACAGGCAGTGAGGCCCGATTTTTGTCCCGTGACCTATCGCCACCAAATCACCCAGCTTGCTGCCCTGACCTATAATCGTGTCGTTGAGGGTCCCTCGTTCTATCCCGCAGCCTGCTCCTATCTCCGCGTCGTCCTCTATAACCACGCTGCCTATCTGTGGTATCTTATGGTGCGCGCCGTTATGGCTGGCGTATCCGAATCCGTCTTCGCCGATTGTGGCGTTGGCGTTGATGAACACGCGATTGCCTATCTTACAGCCCTCGTAAATAACAACGTTAGGGTAAAGGATACAGTCGTTGCCGATTACAACATTCTGGCCGATGTACGTACATGGGTAGATTATACACCCGTCACCGATTATCGCTCCGTCAGCGATTGTAACAAAATCGTGGATGTGGCAGTCCGCTCCAACTTTCGCGCTGTCTGAAATCATTGCCCGCGAGCTGATGCCTACCTTCTTGTGTTTACGGTGTCCGTGCAGTAACACCATAATCTGCATGAAGGCGTAATATGGATCTTGCGCTATCAGAAGAGGCACCGATGTCGAGACTGTATCTCTGCCGGTAATCACTGCGCTTGCCTTGGTGCTCAGCAGTTGCTTTTCGTATTTATCATTTGCGAGGAAACTGATATCGCCCTTGCCGGCTCTGCCTAATGTTGCCGCGGAGCGGATTTCAACGCTTGCATTGCCGAGTACTCGTCCCCCGACGTATTCAGCTAATTCGCCTAATGTTTTAGTAGGCATCGCACCACCTTAATAGAAGATTAATTAATTGCAGCTGTCGCCCGCCTGTTTCCCGGCCAGGCCGAGCCGTTGGTATTATAACAGATGTCTTGATGCGGTCAACATGCTCTTGAAAACCGGTATCGTTGCTGTGCCGCAGCCCGTTTATTTAAGCAGCGCAGAAACAACCTGCCCTTGAAGCTCCTCTGAGATTCCCGAGCTAAAGTTGCTGTCCCGGCTTTGCAAAATTGTCACTGCGGACCCGGTTGGGCCGTATATTTTTGCCTCCGTCGGCCCGAAAACGGCTACCGTTTCCATACCAATCACCGCGGCGAGATGTGTTATTCCGCTGTCATTGCCGACAAAACCCCTCCCGCAGCTCAAAACAGAAAGCACTTCCGCTAATGGCAGGTTGCTTAATACCTTCCCGGCGCTTCTGATTTTCTCAAGTGCTGATGCGTCGAATCTCTCCGCCTCTGCAGGCCCTAATAGAAATACTGTTTCTATTTCTTCCTGCCTGAGTGTCTCTGCGACCGACAGGTAATTGTCTAAATGCCAGCATTTGTGCTTCCCGCCGCTGCCCGGATGAATTATCACCGGCTGCACTAATGGCATCACTCCGAGTTCGGCTAATATTTCCATCCCCTTATTCAAATCCGCCTGGCTTGGTCTTATCAAAGACGTATTGATAACGAGCTCCTGCCGTTCGAGCGATAATCCGCTTTGTTCGATGAATTGTTCTTTATAAAAGTTGCTGATGTGCTTGCCGTATCCCATAGCTGGTTTTATCTCCAGCCCCATCACCTCCGCGCTGTGGCTGCAGTTGGCCGTGAAAATCAGGTTCTGCTCGAAATCGCTGTCAGGACCGCCCAAAAATGTCACTATCCACGAATAACCCGCGAAAGCGAATACCAGAGGGTCCCCGTCCGAAAGGTCAAATTCCTTCTTGTCCGCGAAAAGCCGGTGCAGCTCCACCGATTCCATCGACTTGGCCGAATCCACACAGCTTCTTCCCGGAAATATCCCCGTGTATTCCGTATGACCGATTATATCTACCCCACCCGGGCAAACCGTTTCCTTCATAAACTCCGCCAATGGCAGCGTCAGCACACAATCACCCAATGCCCCCGGCTGCAGTATCACCCCTCGCTGGCTCTCCTGCGCCGCCAGCGCAATCTGCATCCTTAGCCGCTCTATAATATTGTTTCTGCCACACATAACCGAACTTTTGTGTATTTAAAATACGCCGATGAGTTGCCGATTGATGAAAAGTATAGCTGTTCCAGTGATTTTATTCCAGAATCAATCGTTACCGCGCATTGATTACCTCACGGGCCTGTTGGTCTCAAAATATCTAACCGAACGCATCTAAAACAGAATTTTTGCCTTATGGTTAAATAACCACTATATATAGTATATAGGACCTGGCAACTCGGACGCCTCATTTCAGCTGTGCCAACCCAAAAATATTTTTCAAAGCCAACTTGTTGACACCCTGTTTTTTGCCCGTTTTTAGCCACCTTAGCCGAAATTAACCTCATAAATCAGCATAATCCTCGCTAAATTAAATGGTTAAGCGAAACGCAAACTTCGTTAAAGTTTTCCTTTATTCATTGTCGATAACAGCACTGTAAAGCAATATAAGGGTCCCTAAAAGGATTTATGGGACATACAAGATATAGTGGTTGGTAGCTTTAGGTTGAAAAGATGGATTCTTTCGACTGCGGCGTGGCTTACAAGGTTGATACGATGCACGATTCTTCTCGAAATGATTGGTTGACAGACCAGCAACACAGCTTGGAACCTGTGTTTGATGATTTAAACGCAGATGATGATCTGCTTATGGAGCATATTCTGCAGAATATGAACTCCACACCCTTGGGACAGGTCTTGAAAAAAATCGCTGCCCTGCCGGATGTCAGAAGGAATAAAGTCCTCAAAATTCGCCGACAGATTTCCCAGGGAAGATACGATGTAAATGAGCGCTTGGATCTGGCAATGGAAAAGGTCCTTGGTGACCTGGATTTCTAATAAAAAGCAGCCGAGCTTGCCCCGCCGCACTCGGCCGCATACACAGCCGTAAAACGGCTGAATTTCTAATACCTTATAGACATCCCTGATGTCTTTCTAAACTGCGCATCCCTCTTGAACCGTGCGCTGTATCAGAACACTTCTTACGTTACTACCTCCGGGACCTCGTCATCGGGTTCGTCCATATCAACCGGCTTATAACCCGGCTGTTTCGACTTCTCCAGCTCTTCTTTGAAAGAGGCCGTGACCTTGTCCTGAATCTTCTTTCTGCACTCGGCGTTTATCGGATGAGCAATATCGGCGTGAAGCTTCATCCTGCCCTTCATATCCTTCCTTGCCCTGTCCTCAGGTAACGGCTTTCCGCAGTTATTGCAGTATTTCGCCCGAAGATGGTTTTTGCCCCCGCACTTGTCGCAGTGGTCGCTCATCTTGCGTGAAGGCATCGCTACAAAATAACCGTTCGTCCCTTCGATTATCTTGATATCCCGCACAACAAACTCATTATCCATCGTCACGGAGCAAAATGCCTTCAACCTGTCATCCTTGTTCTCTATTAGTTTCACTCTCACTTCGCTGATTTCCATATGTTTCGCCTCGCCTAAAAGTTTACCATCTGTTGTTACTTACTATTATGCTCTTCAAGCCGAACTCTCTTTCGAGATTATTTTGGCAGGTCCTTATTCTTTCCTCATTGCTTTTGTCAATAATACAAAACATCGATGAACCACTTCCGCTCAGGCACAATTGCCTGATTCCAAGTGATTCAACCTTATTTTTATATTCTTTTAGTTTCGTATGCAGCTCAAAGCAACTTTCCTGAAGCATATTTGCGCACATTTTGCAAACTAAATCAATCCTGTTTTTTTCAATAAGATTCGTTAATTCTTTGTGAAAACGCTCATATTGCCCCGCGTCGTGTCGATAATTCGCGTAAACCTTTGCCGTAGAAACACTTATGTCAGGCAATATCAAAAATGCCCTAAATTCACATTCTCCCAATTTTTTTATTTTTTCCCCTCTTCCCGTGCATAGGGACATTGGCCCGCCTAAAAAAAATGCCACGTCGCTGCCGATGCTCGCCCCTGATTCCGCGAGTTTCTCTCTGCTTAGTCCCAGCTTGAAATATTCGTTGATTCCAATCAGCGTCGCCGCCGCGTCACTGCTGCCAGAACCTAATCCCGCTCCGGCAGGCACATTTTTCGTCAGCGTAATCTTGATTTGTGGCGCGGGCTTCCAGCCCGTGAAGTTTGTAGGCTGTGCTATGCACACTAAGTCGTCTTTTGCCGTATCGAGAATCAACTTCGCCGCCTTATAAACCAGATTCTCTTCACCCTCCGGCGACCACTCAGGCCCCCGGCAAATCAATTCAATCCCCTCACTTTTCCCCGCTTCAATGAGTATCTCGTCATACCAGTCAACCTTCGCCATTACGCTTTCGATGTCGTGATACCCATCCGCCCGTTTGCCCGCGATTAAAAGGCAAAGGTTCACCTTACCAGGCGCCCGAACTAACAAGCCGTTCTCCGCTAATGAGATTTGTTCTTTAATGCCCATACTCTTCGTCCAATGCTGTTGACATTATAACAACCTGCCCCTATTGTTAGCACTCTGAAATTGAAAGGAGCAAATGGCTGATATAAAAACGAGTAACGAGCAACGAGTCACGGGCGACGAGAAAATCGCTTGGTGGCACTGGCACAGACACCTCTACAACTGGGTCGTCCACTGGGCCGACACTCGCTACGGAATGGTCGCCCTTATTATGCTCGCTATCACCGAGCCGATTTGCGTCCCAATCCCCGCTGACGTTATGGTCATCGGTATGTGCCTCGGCAAACCCAAACGCTCAATTCGATATGGCCTTGTCTGCTCATTGTTTTCCGTCCTCGGCGGAACAATCGCTTTTTCCCTCGGCCTCGCCATTGGACCCGAAAGGGTAGTCGAATTTTTCAACCGGATAAGTTTCGGCCCGTTCGATTTGGCGCACAGGGCGCAGCAGGCCCTTGACCTCTATCAAAAGTACGACTTCTGGGCCATCTCAATCTCCGCCCTAACTCCCGTCCCGTATATGATTTTCAGCTGGGTCGGCGGTATGGCCGATGTCCCCCTGCTAAAATTCGTCGGCATTAGTCTGATTTTCAGGACTATGCGTTTCGGCGGCGAAGGCCTCCTCTTCTACTTCCTCGGCGAAAAGGCCCGACGAATAATCGAAAAATATTTCAACACCGCCACCGTTATTGTTATCATACTCTTGGCGCTGATTGCCTACGCTATGAAACACCTTGGCCATGCCTTTACAGGCTGAAAAAAATGAATGATTCACAAAGACATGCCCTGTTGAAAGTCGCAAAAGATACCGTCACCGCCGCTGTCAGCCATAAGCCCCCGCCGAAAGTCGAGGCAGATGACCCTGAACTCACCGCGCACTGTGGCTGTTTCGTTACCCTGAAAAATCACGACCAGCTCCGCGGCTGCATCGGCCAGTTCACCTCCGAAAAACCCCTCGTCGAACTCATAATCGATATGGCAAAGGCCTCCGCAACCTCCGACCCGCGCTTCTTAAATGACCCCATCACCTCCAATGAATTACCCGCCCTCGATATCGAAATCTCGGTCCTGTCCCCACTGGAAAAAACTACCGACCCTCTCTCGCTGCGTCTCGGCGTCGATGGCATCTATATCAAAAAAGGTTATCTCTCCGGCTGCTTCCTTCCGCAGGTGGCAACGGAAACCGGCTGGACCAAAGAACAGTTTCTCTCATATTGCTGCTCGCATAAAGCGGGCCTGCCCCCCGATGCCTGGAAAGACCCTAAAACCGAAGTGTATCTCTTCAACGCCGAAGTATTCGGCTCACCATTCGAAGAGATTTGAATATTCGCTCGCTAATCCTCAATCATCGTTTTTGTCCCCCAATCGCCATATCGCATCTATGAGTTGAACAAAACCTCCGCTTTTGGTATAGATATAACAGGTATTTACGTTCAGGAGATTTTTAATGACCCGTATTAAGATTCTCATTTTATTGGTCTTGCCATTTTACCTGGCTGGCTGCCAGGATGGCCTCTCGTCTAAAAATCCAAAGATGGCCATTGATACGCCCGAAGGTATGATTGATTATCTCCAGGCCCAGCGGCTCCCGCCCCTCCAATCCGTCGAAATCTGGGAAAACCGTTTCGCCCCCGGCCTCATACTCACCACCGCTCACTACGAGGTATACACCACGCTACTCGAACCCCTTATGCTCTCACAGGTCCCCGGCTTTTTGGAAAGCGCATATCGCGGCTACCAGGGCCAGTTGCCCGTCCCATTCGAAACCGAAACCAAGTTCCCCGTCTATCTCTTCGCCGACCGTCTCCAGTGGGAAAAATTCACGATGGATTTCGCGGGTCAACAGGCCCCCGCGCATCTCCAGATAAAAGCCGGAGCATATTGCCTCAAAGGCGCCTGTGTCGCTTATAATATAGGCCGACAGCGCACCTTCGCTACCCTCGGCCACGAGGGCTGGCATCAGTTCAACAGCAAGCATTTCAAATACCGCCTCCCGAGCTGGCTCGACGAAGGCGTCGCTATGTGCTTTGAAATAAGCGATTACGACAGGGGCCTCTTCACCTTTCATCCCGACCGAAACATCTATCGCCTCGCCTCCCTCAAAAAAACCCTCATCACCAACCAGACCATTCCCTTGCGCCAGCTCGTCGGAATGAACCCCGGCGAAGTCATTCACGATAGCGAAGGTGCAACACCCGCTTTCTACAGCCAGTCATATGCCCTCGTCCGCTTCCTCCGCGAAGACGATTACGGAAAACGACTCGCCAAATATCAGCAGCTTATGCTCGACGGTCTCAAAGGAAATTGGCCCCTCCCCCCGCGCGCTATGAGAATCGCCGCCGACAGAAATATCCCCATCACAGTCGGCTTCAATAAAATGGTAGGCACAGCCCTCTTCGAGCAATATATCGATGATAATTACGAACAAATCGAAAAAGAATACCTCACCTTCTGCAAAAAAATCGTTTATCCCGTGCAAATAAAGTGACCGCTTCGAAAATAATCCTTGCCTCCGCCTCGCCCCGCCGGCGCCAGCTTCTCGCCGGGCTTGGCCTCGAATTTGAAGTCGTCCCTTCGTCAATCCATGAAAACAGTTTCCCTGCCGGAGGCTTCACTCCCGCCGATTACGCCAAAAAGCTCGCCCTGTTAAAAGCCGACGACGTCGCAGAAAAATACCCCGCCAATCTCGTCATCGGCGCCGATACCCTCGTCGATTTCGATGGCCGAATCATCGGCAAACCCTCGGATGAAAAAGAAGCTGAAAAAATAACAAGGTTGCTCTTCAGCAAACCCCACAAAGTTATTACCGCCCTGGCCCTCGTCAAAACAAAACTCGGCCTGCGAATCGTCGAAGCAGATACCACCGTTGTTTACCCGAAGAAACTCTCCGACGCACAAATCGCTGAGCATATTTCATCACGCCGATGGCAGGGCAAAGCAGGCGCCTATGCAATCAGGCAAAACGACGAATTCATCGACCATATCGTTGGCAGCTTCACCAACGTAATGGGCCTGCCCACCGAACTGCTCCAAAACCTCCTGAAAAAAATAGCCGAGGCATCAATCTGAACTTCTCGCAACAAATGCGTCCTTCCTTATTTGCCTGCCTGCCCCGGTAATTTTTGGGGTCGGGGCCCCTTTATTGTCATTTCCGCGAAGCTTGTCCGCTGTCCGTGTGGCGGAGCGGGAATCCAGAATTGTTGCTTGCAGTTCTTAATTTACGAAAGCGAGTCGTTATCTCCCGACAGCTTCGAAAATTCCTCTCGTCTGCCGGCGATAAATTCCGAAAGCTTGCTCTGCCAGTCTTCTTCGCACTTGTAAAACTCCTTGTCTAACTTATTTAGTGCCGCTTTCCCCTCCTCACCGAGCTGTCGCAGTTGCTCTTTTCGTATCTCCTTTTCTGCCGCCGGCCCCTTGTCGCCGAATACGGCGTTGGCCCTTCGTACTATATCTGAAAACTGCACCGCCCCGATCCTCGCAAACGCCTCCTCGCCCTTCTTTGCGTACTTACTCCATTCCTCGGTGTAATACATCTCGAATCCTCCCGTCTCTACTATGGACCATAGCCATTCGATGCAGTAAACCGTTTTTTCTCCCGCCGACAGTTGCTCGTATCCTTGCTTTTCTGCCTTTTCTTTCACATCCTCGCTTATCATGATATTGAACATCACCGGGTCTTTCTTTTCACTGCCGGGCCGCAGAAGTTTTTTGTTTGCTCGTCTGCCCCACACAGCCGCCCCAACTAATATCGCTATAACTACAACTATTCCAATTATTCCCTGCATAATTACCTCCTTTGTCTGCCCCGGTAATTTTTTTAGGCCGGGGCCCCTGTATTGTCATTCCCGCGATTTTTTTACCGGCACCGCCGGGGGTATATTTTTTAATATCGCCGCAAGGCTTCCTATTCATTTAGCCCCCGGCATCGCCGGGGGTTGTTTTCTGTAGTTTTTACTTTTTACTCGCATCGCGAGGGGTTATACCGCTTATTATTTGAACAGCCGGAAGAAAAAAGAATTGCATCATACCTTCTCCTCTCCTTCTCTTATAAATCCGCATAGCAGATTTATAGATTCATACAGATACTGATTTCTACCTCCCCCATCCGGTTTGTCAAGCAAGAAAAGCACGTTCGTGAAAACGAACAACTAATCCTCGAATTTCATTATTAGAGGGCATTTAAGGAATATTCCCGGTGGTACCTTCAAGCCAATGTTCTGCAAAGTACAGCAGATCCTTAAAGTCTACATAACAGTCTAAATTGTAATCGGCGGGCAAATAACCCCAGCCGCCACAACCGTCACCAAGAAGCTCGTAATCGCCAAATAAAGCAGGATATTGGTCCTTGTCCATATCCAGATTTTCCGCCAGGCGGCCGAACCCTCCGGGCTCGCTATGTTTGCTTGCGACAATGACATCAAAAGCGACAACATCTTCCGGTAACATTTGAGTTATCTGCAAAGGTCGATTGTCATACTGCTTTATTTCGGCCTCATAATATATCCAATTGGGGTCAGTATCATCCAGCCGTACAGCGTAGGCTAAATCGTTCGATTCGAGACTGCCGTCACTTGCCAATACCGCCCATGAACCGCCGGAACCATTGTAGCCGATCCTATAATGCTGTGCCTCATTCGAGTCCACACCATAATCATCTGCCTCGTTATCACCCTGAGTATAAATATCGATACAATCGGCCTGATCCCATCCCAAATGCGTAGAGCTGAAATAATGGTCGGTATCATAAACTTTAACAGCCAGATATAACACGTTCGGTTCCCATTGCAGGGCAAAGGACGCGTGTTCAATATCAGGTGTATTACCGTCATAAGCTTCTTTCAATTCAAACCAGCTGTCGGCAGGCCAATCATCAAGATAGCCGTCGACTGTAACCGCCGCACAATCAACCACTGGCGAAATGACTTTGCCAATCGTATTTTTGACGGAATCGACCTCGCACGGCATACTATTACCCTGCCAATCGTTGGCCATAATACTAAAATCAACAATATTTTCGGTTCCGTCATTGTCTAAATCACTTTCCAGTGCATCTGCATATCCCACAAAAGGAACACCAATTCCGACCCCATAATAGCCGAAGTAATTCGGGTCGTTGTAAAAATCATCATCGGTCGCAAGAACAAAACTGTCACCCGGCGAGCTTAGTTCGAAAGTAACCACAAGGTTTGGGTCGTTCTCCATTTGCACAATCAACTGATTAACCACATTGTCGGGAATTTCAAGGTCGTATGAGCCGCCTGTTGAGTTGTTGTCAAAAGGCACGTTCTCCACAAATATGCCATTTAGATAAACCGCAACATTAGGATCACCGGAAAACGTCTCAGAAGATGTACCCCACGATAGCAACGGCTGGTCCGCACGCTGCACGCCAGGATCATTGGACCATACTTCTCCGCCGGGCCCTATCGTATCTTCTTTCATGTAAGAAACAAGGTTGGAGTCCGCCTCTATCGTGATAGAATCAGACGGATACCCGATGACCTTGCCGTTTCCGACAGTGACCTCGAAACCCGAAAGAGCCTCGGGGGCTTTGGAGTCATCGGCGTATTCTATGTCGAGAAATTTTTTCTTACCATGGCCGATAACCCAGATAAAAACTTTGTCGTTCTCAGTGGGGTTCAGACCGATGACAGCATTTAGAAAATCTGTTAGCTCGGCATTTCCGTCAACATTAGCCTGGGCGCTGCCTATGCCCTGAAGATACGTTATATTATCTTCATCATAATCAACAGTTGTAAGTATATCATACAATTTATTAGCCAAAGGAATGTCAATATTAAGGTAA
>CAYLYB010000065.1:0-15656 GCA_964387605.1 uncultured Pirellulales bacterium
GATTTGAGCAGTAGATAGTGGAAAGTAGACCGCAGGAGAGGAATAATCCCCTAATAAATCAGGGGGCTAAGTTTATAAGGAGGACCCCGGATTAAAATCCGTGGCTAAACATTGGCGAATCGGGGTGACTGGATTCTCCGCAGGATGCCTTACGGCAGAACCAGCGACCTTCCCTTCGTGGCTCAGCCATCCCTTACGGGAGGACGCTATAGCCAATGAGTGAGTTTTTTCGGGCCGGAATGAAAGTTGAGCAGTGGAAAGTAGACCGCAGGTGAGCGAAGTAATCGCTCACCTGCTCTATTCGCCGTTGGCGAATCGGGGTGACTGGATTCGAACCAGCGACTTCTGCGTCCCGAACGCAGCGCTCTAGCCAAACTGAGCCACACCCCGGTTTTAGCCACAGAGAAGACAGAGGTCACAGAGAAAAAAACAGTGTTAATCTGTGTTAATCCGCGTCTAAAAACTTAAGATAAAATTAACATATCAACCGCGGAGTTGCAACCTATAAAAGGTCAACGGGGTCGATGTTGATAGCGGTTTTGACGGCAGGGCGGATGGGCCTGATATTGCGGAGGATTGCGAATAATCGCTGAAGTATGGCCGGCTGAGGGGCCTGGAGGATTATTTGCATTCGGTGGAAGGTCTGGATTCGGGTGATAACGGCGGGCATCGGGCCGCGGACTTTTATCTGTAAGTTTTCCGTTGTGATAATACGGTCGATTTTTTCTCGCAGGGCGTTTGCGGCCTGTTCAAGTTTTTCATAGCTTCTGTCGCGAAGGAGGACCAGCGCCAGCCGCCAGTAGGGGGGCAGGTTGCAGGTTTTTCGGTGTTTCAATTCCTCTTTGACGAAGCCGTCGAAATCGCCTTTGAGTGCGAATTGTATTGCGGGCTGATTGGCGAGGAAGGTCTGAACGAATACGACGCCTTTTTTTGCGGAGCGTCCGGCGCGTCCGGCGACCTGGCTGATTAGCTGGAACGTTCGTTCGTTGGCCCTGAAATCGGGCAGATAAAGCGAGGTATCCGCGCTGATGATGCCGACGAGGGTGACATTCGGGAAGTGCAGGCCTTTTGCGAGCATTTGTGTGCCGGCGAGGATATTGATTTTGCCCTCGCTGAAATTTCTGAGAAGGCGGTAATAGTCGGCTCCTTTCATCGAGTCGCTGTCGATGCGTGCGATTTTGGCCTGCGGGAATTTTTGTGAGAGTTCTTCTTCGAGGCGTTGTGCGCCGAGTCCTATCATTGTCATTGCCTTGCCGCAGAGGGGGCATTTTTCGGGGACGAGGGTTTGTGAGCCGCAATAGTGGCAAATTGCGAAGCCGGCGTGCATATGCCTGCCGGTGATTGTGGCGATTCTGGCGGCGTTGGGCTTGGGTTTTTTATGAAACGTGAGGGTGACGTCGCAGTTTCGGCAGTTCAGTATATGTTTGCAGGACGGGCAGAAGATGAAGTTGCTGTAGCCGCGACGGTTGAGGAGTAAAATTGCCTGTTCGTTTCTTGAGAGCACTTCAGTCAGTTGAGTTTCGAGCGGCTGGCTTATGAGAGTAATGCCGTCTGTGCCTGAGGCGTATTGGCGCATATCGACCAGTCGCATTTCGGGGAAGGGCAGGTCCATTACGCGTTTCGGCAGTCGGACCCTGTTGAAGATATTGGTTTTTGTTTGGCAGTTTTGCAGGGTTTCGAGCGAAGGAGTAGCACTGCCTAATATGCAATGTGCGCTGCACAATTGGGCGCGTTTTATTGCGACGTCTCTGCCGTGGTAGCGCGGGACGGTGTCCTGCTTGTAGCTCGGCTCGTGCTCTTCATCGACGATGATGAGGCCTATATTTGTCAGCGGCGCGAATACGGCCGAGCGTGCGCCGATTACGACGTTTGCCTGTCCGGCTTTTATTTTTTGCCACTGGGTATTTCGCTGGGGCGCGGTCAGGCCCGAGTGCATCACGGCGATATTGTCGAACCGTGCGCTGAACCGCTGGATGGTCTGTGTGGTGAGGGCGATTTCGGGCAGCATAACGATTGCGCTATTGCCTTTTTTTATGACGTGAGCGATGGCGCGAATGTATAGCTCTGTTTTGCCGCTATCGGTAACGCCGTGCAGCAGGGTAACGGCGAAATTATCTTGTTCAATTTTGCTTTTTATGTGCGCGAGCGCCTTTTGCTGGTCATCGTTGAGGATTACTTTTTCCGCTTTGAAAAAGGTGCCTTCAGGCATCATTGGCAGTGATTTCAAGACGGTTTTTTGGATTATTTTGACGATTTGCTTTTGGGCGAGGTGGTTGACGGGGACTTTTGTGCAGCCGACTGATTTGAGCAGTGCCTGTAATTCGAGTGCGGTTTGCGGTTCGAAGGCTTTCGATTTTATCAATTCTCTTATGACGAGTTTTTGTTTTTTGCCTCTTATTGTGCCGATGACTTCGTCAATTTGGTCGGGGCTGACCGCAAGGTAGGCGTATCGCTGGGTTATTGTGCCAGCTCCTTTTTTGACGGCGGCGGGCAGCATAGCGCCGATTACCTGCCCAAGGGGACATACGTAATAGGTGCTAATCCATTTTGCCAGCTCCAGCAGGCCTGCGTCGAGGAGTGGTTCTTTATCAACGATTTTCGCCAGCGCCTTTAGTTTTCGTTTTTTTCCGCCTTTCGTATAGGATTCTTCAGGCGGGACGTCGGCCTGAATGCATAAGCCGATTTGTTTTTTGTTTGCCCTGCCGAAGGGGGCTTCGACCCTTTGGCCGATGTGCACGGGCCAGAGTTTATCCGGCACAAGGTAATCGAATTCGGAATCGACGCCCGACTCGAAGGCCACACGGATGATGTGAGTCCCTTCGGGCGGCTCATCGGTTTCGAACAAGTTATTTGTCTGGTGGCGAGTCATAACAATCCGAATTGTGCCAGTTTGGCAATCAACTGTCAATGCAGGGTAGTTTCGAATAATCGGCATCACGGATTAAAGTGAGTTTTTCTGTTGGATATCAGCAAAAGGTATTTATAATACGTTCGGTATTTATTTTGGATTTATGGAGGACAAGGAAATGGAGTTCCGGAAGAGTCGGGTTTTACAGGCCTGTGTGTATTTATTCATAATGGTTTTGGCCGGCTGCGGGGGGCCCGGTCAGTATTCGCTCATTCATCCGTATTTGGAGGGAAAGCCCTTTCAGGAGGTTTCGGTAGATTTGTCGGCGTATAAATCGGTTCAGCTTCGCGGCGGGCAGGACCCGAATCTTGCGCTAGTAGTGGCGGCTTCGGGGGGCGGGTTTCGTGCGTCGAGTTTTGCCGCGGCGGTGCTGGTGGGATTGGAAGAGCTGAAATCCCGGGATGATTCTGTTTCCAACGCATTAAATGAAGTCGATTACTTTTCGAGTGTATCGGGCGGGGGTTTTGCGGTCGGGGCGTATATATCGACGCTGCACGACTATATGTATTTTACGGGTACAAGGGCCGGCTATTCGTTTGCCGAGGCGATGAGGCCGGCTGACTGCAAATGTCCCTATTCTAAAGTTCCTTCAGCGGAGCAGACGAGCGACCCATGTATCAGGAGGCATCTGCAGGGTGTATATTCGGATTTTATCCGCGATGTTTTGAGTATGCTTTTTCCGTGGAATCGGCTGGGGCTTGACGACCGGGCGTTTCGGTTCGAGTTGGCCATCGATGACGATGTTTTGGGTAATCGCTGGCGCAAGAGGAAGCTGCGGTCGCTGGATGACGAGGAGGTTTTCGGCGAGGCGGATATGGGGCGAAACGCCAGCCTGCTGCTTTCGGATATTTTTGTCGATGCCAATGATGAGCATACGATGGTTTCGATGCCTTACTGGATACCAAACGCGACGGTATACGAGACGGGCACTATATTTGCGTTCACGCCCGACCAGTTACGGCTTTACAGAATCAACGGCTACAAGCACCGGATGCAGACGCGGCAGTTTTTGCCCTCCGACCAGAGCTACAGCGATTTTATCCGGGGCTGGCCCGTTTCAGTCGGGGTTGCATCGAGCGGGAATTTTCCGTTCGCGTTATCGCCGAATGTTATCACTAATAAGCTCGACCCGAATAATTCTTATATGTATCTGCTCGACGGGGGATTGGCCGATAACTTAGGTGTGATTACGGCTGTGCGAATACTCGAAAAGGAAAACTATCCGGCCGTGGAACGAAAGGCGCTGATAGTCATCGATGCGTATCAGGGGTCGCTGAGTCCTTTTTCATCTTCCTCGAAGCCGCCTCAGATTCTGAAAACGGTCCGTCGGTCGATGGATATCAGTCTGGATTCGTGGCGGTGGCGTTATCGCGAGCTTGTAGATTCTTTTTGCAGTTCGCGCGGGATAAGGTCGGTATATTTGAGTTTCGATGACCTTGTCGATGCGGATTTCAACGACCTGAGGGAATTCGGGCTGACGCAGAAAGATATGAATCTGCTGTGCGAGCACAAGCCGAAGAAGTGCCCGAAGGCGACGCCATTTTATCTTGCGCGCAGCATTTCAATGACGGCGCCTGTGAAGATAGGCGAGGAGGGCCTGGAATACAAGCTGCCGGCCGAGCAGCAGAACCTTCTTTTTGCGGCGGGCCGGTATATCGTCGACAAGCGGCGGGATGAGATTTTGGCTGCACTGGGCTGGGAATAGCTATTGCCGTTTCCATTAAATAAGTTTCATTTTTTAATGTCATTCCGCACTTGATGCGGAATCCATAGCTTAAAAAACTGGATTCCCGCTTTCGCGGGAATGACATGCTTTCGCGGGAATGACAGGGGGATGCAGGGATGACAAGGGGGATACTTTGTTTTTGGAAACGGCACTTGTTGGCTAAAGCTTGAAGTGTTCGGCGGCGGTTTTATTTATATGGTCGCCGATGGCGAGGCAGGCGGTGGCGGCGGGTGAGGGGGCATTGAGGACGTGAATCGCGTTGTCGTGGGGTTCAATTACGAAGTCGTCGATTGGTGAGCCGTCTGCGCCTACGGCCTGCGCGCGGACGCCCGAATTGCCGGGGACGAGGTCATCGCCTTCAATGGATGGGAGCAGGCGCTTGAGTTGTTTTACGAATAGTTTTTTTGAAAAGGCCCTGACGTATTCGCCGAGGCCGTATTTCCAGTTTTTGATGAACATTTTAAGCGTGCCGGGGTAGGTGAGCGATTCGAACGCGTCTTTGAGATTGAAGTCGAGTTTGCCATAGCCCTCTCTCTTGAATGAGAAGACGGCGTTTGGGCCGCATTCGACGCCGCCGGCTATCATTCTTGTAAAATGCACGCCCAGGAACGGGAATTTCGGGTCGGGGACGGGGTAAATGAGATTCTTTACTTTGCCTGCTGCCTGTTTTTTCAAATCGTAATAATCGCCGCGGAACGGGACGATTCTCATCTTTAATTTAACGCCGTCGAGTCGGGCGATTCTGTCGCTATTGAGGCCGGCACAATTTATAACGAATCGGGTCGTTAGGGACCCCTTGGTGGTTATAACACTTGTATGGTCCTGATTTTTGTCGAATGCGGTTACCTCGTGCGAGGTGAGGATTTTGTTTTCGGGATTTTGCTGTTGCGTCAGTTCGGCGAGTTTGTTTGCGACGGCGACGAAATCGATGATGCCGGTGCAGGGGACCTTGAGACCGGCGATGCCGGCGCAATTTGGTTCGATTTGTTTGATTTGGGCGGGTGAGATTTTTTCGATGCCCTCGATGCCGTTTTGGAGGCCGTTATTGAAAATCCGCTCGAAGTTGGGCATTTCTTTTTCACTTGTTGCTACGATTACCTTGCCGCATATATCGAAGGGAATAGCGTATTTTTCGGCGAAAGCGACAAGCTGATGCCTGCCATCGGTGCAGTTTGCTGCCTTTGCGGAGCCGGGTTTATAGTACAGGCCTGAATGAATGACGCCTGAGTTGTGGCCCGTCTGGTGGTGTGCGAGCGCCGGCTCTTTTTCGAGGACGGCAAGTCGTGTGTCTGGATTACTTAGCGTGATTTTATATGCCGTTGCCAGGCCGACTATTCCGCCGCCTATAACTATGATGTCGAAATCTGTGCTATGTGTCATAAGTAAGCGACTGGTTGTCCCCCGTTATCGAATGGCTGAGTCATTTGGTTTATTTTTTAGCGGCCCTGGTTGCGCTTATGGCGGCGACACAGGCGGCGAGGGCGATTATCAAAGTAAGAACGGCGATAAGGCCGATACCGGCAATGGCGAGCGTTATCGAGCGGTCGGGCGCGAGTTTTACCTGAATGGCGGCCTGCACGTTTGCGTTGACGGACAGCGGCTTGTTCTGGTCGATAATTACCTCGAAAGGCCCCATTTCACTCAGATCTACTTTTGCCTTGACCGGCAGGGGGCTTGTTTCGTCTATCTGCAACTTAACCGGCAGGGGGCTTGTCTCGTCTAACTGTAATTCGACGGGCAGGCCGTTCGAATCCTGTATGCCGACTCGGACGGGGATGCCCTGCGATGATTTTCCCAATTGGCCGGCGCAGCCGGCCAAAAGGTAAAGGGCAATTAAGATAATGGCTGATTCTTTTCGAACGAATTTAATGTAAGATTCTTTCATTCGGCAGTGATTATGAAAAGTCTCAATATCCATGTCAATAATAAGCTTTGGTCGGCCAGCTACATATCCGGCACGACTTCGGGATAAAGCTGGCCTGTCGCGGTTATTTTGAAGACGTAAATCAGGTTCTGTTTCAATCGGGAATAGACGACGTTACCGTAAATGGCGGTGATGCCGTATTCTTTTAACTTGTCCGGCTCGTTGGCCAAATCCCATATATTCGACCAGAACAACTCTCTTTGCTTAGCCGGCAGTAGATTGAGCAAGTCGGCGTATCGCTGCGGCTCGGCGCCCGCGCTTTCTATCGGAAAACCATCCTGCGGGGCCATACCCTCGCCGTATACCCTTCGCCACAGGTACATCGCGCGCTGGCGGCCATCCATCACCATTTTATCGCTGAATTTGACAATCAGGGCGTCGAAATGGACGATGCTGCCTTCTATTGTGTAATCTTTTTCGAGGATTTTTTTCAGTTTGTCGTCCCTGGCGGTCTCGACGAACCGCAGGGTAGTGAATAATTTGCCGTCCTTTTGTTCCTGGGAGATGACCTTTGCGTAGCCGATTTGCTCCTCGGCTGTGAGGTTCGATATGGCGGTTTTTATCTGCTTATTTTCGTTGAGGAGCTGATGGATGGTCAATTCGCGCTGGAGGAAGCCCCGGCCGATGAAGGTGGCCGCGAGCAGCCCTATTACCAGCACTGCCACGACGGATGTTTTGACTTTCGCGATTCGAGAGCCCTGCATATATAGATTAACATCGGCAATACGAGCCGATTTCAGTTAATGCCGATATCGCAAGGGCGAGGAGTGCGGATAGTTATTGATTATTCGGCGTATCTTTCTTAACATAAGCCCTTTTGGGTTTTGGATTAAAGTATTTACAGGCAGGATGAGATATGTCGATTTACGAATATAAGTGCGGTGACGACCCCAGGTGAAACCTGGGGCTAAATATGAGTAAGTGGCGGCGTTGAAGATACACGGTGAAGCGATATGGACGATAAAAAAGGCGGATACAAGTTCAACGAGATTGAGAAGAAGTGGCAGCAATACTGGGAAGCCAAGAAGACGTTTGCGGCGCTTGACGGCGACGGTTCGAAATCCAAATACTACGTGCTCGATATGTTCCCATACCCCAGCGGGCAGGGCCTGCACGTGGGGCATCCGGAGGGTTATACGGCCAGCGATATCGTCTCGCGATATAAGAGGATGAAGGGATTTAACGTTTTGCACCCGATGGGCTGGGACGCGTTCGGGCTGCCCGCGGAGCAATACGCCGTCAAGACGGGGACGCACCCGGCTGATACGACGCAAAATAACATCGACGGGATGAGAAGGCAGATTAAGTCGCTCGGTTTCAGCTATGACTGGGACAGGGAGGTCAATACGACCGATGCGGGTTACTATAAGTGGACACAGTGGATTTTCTTGAAGATGTTCAATTCGTGGTTCGACGACGAGCAGCAAAAGGCGAGGCCCATCGAAGAATTGCCGATACCCGACGGTATGAGCGAGACGGAAAAGCAAAAACATATAGACGACCATCGGCTTGCCTACGAGGCGGAGATACCGGTTAACTGGTGCCCGGCTTTGGGGACGGTGCTTGCCAATGAAGAAGTGGTGGGGGGGCTGAGCGAGCGAGGTGGGCACCCGGTAATAAGGAAGCCGATGCGTCAGTGGCTTTTGCGAATCACGAAATACGCCGAACGATTGGCGGACGAGCTTGCAGAGGTGGATTGGCCCGAATCGATAAAGAAGCTGCAGGTGGACTGGATTGGCAAGAGCATTGGTGCGGAGGTCGATTTCAAATTGGACGGTTTCGATGAGACGATACGGGTTTTCACTACCCGGCCTGATACGCTTTTCGGCGCGACGTATATGGTTTTGTCGCCGGAGCATCCGCTTGTGGATTTGATTACGACGGCGGACAAGAAAGAGCGGGTGAATAAATACCGGGAGGAGGCGGCCCGCAAGAGCGATTTAGACCGGACTGATTTGGCGAAGGAAAAAACGGGTGAATTTACCGGCGCATACGCAATCAATCCCGTCAATAATGAGAAGATTCCCATCTGGATAAGTGATTACGTTCTTATAAGTTACGGGACGGGCGCGATAATGTCGGTGCCAGCCCACGACGAGCGAGATTTCGAATTCGCGAAAAAATTCGGCCTGCCCATAGTGGCCGTAGTCGAGTCGGCTGATGCGGCGTTAGCTGCACAGGTTGCGAAGGGCGAGGCGTGTTTTATCGGCGAAGGCAGGGCGATACACAGCGGCGAATTTAACGGGCTTACTACGGCTGAGTTCAAAGAGAAAATCACGAATTGGCTCGAAGGTAAGAAGCTCGGGAAAAGAGCGATTAATTACAAGCTGCGTGACTGGCTTTTCAGCAGGCAGCGTTACTGGGGCGAGCCGTTCCCGGTGGTTCATATCGGTGACGGGCGCATATTGGGGCTGACTGAAGATGATTTGCCTTTGGTGCTGCCCGAGGTTGAGAGCTATCAGCCGGCGGGGACGGGCGAATCGCCATTGGCCAACGTCGAGAAGTGGATTAACATTACGCTGCCCGACGGCACTAAGGCGAAGCGCGAGACGAATACGATGCCGCAATGGGCGGGAAGCTGCTGGTATTATTTGCGGTATATCGACCCGAAAAACGACAGGCAGTTCTGCGACGGCGAAAAAGAAAAATACTGGATGCCGGTTGACCTTTATATCGGGGGGGCGGAGCACGCGGTGCTGCATTTGCTTTATTCGCGGTTCTGGCACAAGTTTCTTTACGATTTGGGCTATGTTTCGACGAAGGAGCCGTTTAAGAAGCTGATAAATCAGGGGATGATTTTGGGCGAGGACGGCCAGAAGATGAGCAAATCGCGCGGCAACGTCGTCAATCCGGACAAGGTCGTTGCCGATTACGGAGCCGATTCGATGCGGCTTTATGAAATGTTTATGGGGCCGTTGGAGGCGGCGAAGCCCTGGAGTATGCAGGGGGTCGAGGGCGTGCATCGATTTTTGCAGAGGGTGTGGCGATTGGTGGTCGATGAGGAGACGGGCGGTTTGGCTGCTATCGTGCGGGAAGCGAAAGCGGATGAGGCGACGACGAGGTTGCTGCATCAGACGATAAAGAAGGTGAGCGGCGATATCGATACTTTTGGTTTTAATACCGCGATTAGCGCGATGATGATTCTTTCGAACCATCTTGCGAAGTTAGAGGTTGTCCCGAAATCGGTTATCGAAACTTTAGTATTGCTACTATCGCCGTTTGCGCCGCATATCGCCGAGGAGCTCTGGCAAAAGCTGGGGTCTAATGAGTCATTGGCTTATGAGCCGTGGCCTGAATTTGACCCGGAGCTTGTCAAGGAGGCGGAGATTGAACTGGCCATTCAGGTCAACGGCAAAATCAAGGACAAAATCGTTGTTTCAGCGGATACGGATGAGGAGTCGATAAAGGAAAAGGCGCTTGCCAGCGAAAAGGTAATTGCGGCAATGGCGGGCAAAAAGCCGAAGAAGGTAATCGTTATCAAATCCCGACTTGTCAATATAGTTGTTTAGGGCGGAAAAGAATCGATGTATGACGAATGCAGCAGAAGGAGCTTTCTTGTGTGCGGCGCGGGCGCAGGGATGGGAATAGTGCTCGGAGGCGTCGGGCTGAGCGGCTGTGCGGATGGCACGAAAGATGAGCCGGCGAAGAAAAAGGGCGGGGAAATGATTGCTTATTGCGGACTAAATTGTGTCACGTGCCAGATTTATCTTGCGACGAGAGAGACAGACCCTGAAAGACAAAGACAAATGAGGGAACAGATTGTCATCGCTATAAAGAAATACCTCGGCGAGGAACGCCGGGTAGAGGATATTACCGACTGCGACGGGTGTAAGACGCCGGGCGGGAGATTGTATTCCGGCTGCGGGAAGTGCGGGATAAGGAAATGCGCGAGCGAAAAGGGTCTTGAGAATTGCGCATATTGCAGAGAATACGCCTGCGAGAAACTGAGCAGGTTTTTTGTATCAGAAGGTGAACAGGCGGGCGCCAAAAAACGGCTGGATGAAATAAAGGCCCGGCTCTAAACAGAGGAAGAGGAGTTTGGTTTTTCAAATGCACACCGAAATAGAGGCCAAATTGAAGGTTGATTCGCATCAGCCGATTGAGCAGAAGCTTATCGAGCTGGGTGCGGGGTTTGTGGGCGATTGCCTTCAGCGTGATACGTATTTTGACGATGAGGGCGGCTCGTATAAAAGAAACGATAAGGCGCTTCGGCTGCGTATTGAAAAAGCCGATGGCGGCGAAAAAGTTTTGCTTACGTATAAAGGCCCTCGAACCAAGAGCAGTTTCAAGGCGAGAGAAGAATTAGAGCTTTTGCTAAACAATCCGCAAGCCGCAGAGCAGATGATGTCGGCTCTCGGATATAAGAAGCTGATTACATTAGAGAAAAAGAGACGGATGTATCGATTTGGCGATTGCGTTGTAACGCTCGATACGCTGCCTTTGCTTGGAGAGTTTGTGGAAATCGAGGGGCCCAGTGACGCCGCTATTACCGAGACGCAGAAAAAGCTGGGGCTGGGGGATTTAAAACATATACCTCAAAGCTATACGCACCTTATTCGCAAAAAACTTAAGGAACTTGGAAGAAACGATACGCAGGTTGGTTTTGGCGACGCATTATGAATCCGATTAAACCCGATGACGGCTACATTGCCTATATAATCAATCCTAAATCAGGCGCGAGCAGCGGCGAGAAGCTGCCCGGCTGGCGGTTCGAGCAGTATCTCGTCGGCAGGGGCTACGAAGTTCACACGAATCTCACGCAATCGCTGGAGCATGCCTGCGAGCTTGCCTCTAATGCGGCGGGTGACGATAACTGTGCAATGGCTGTTGTTGTGGGCGGCGATGGGACCGTGAGAGAAATTGCACACGGACTCGAAGGCAGCGACAAGCCCCTGCTGATTGTGCCAGGCGGCACGGAAAATCTTCTCGCCAATGAGATGGGGCTCGATCAATCGCTTAAAACACTGGCGAGAACATTCGAAGCCGGCTTTACCCGCACCTTCGATTTGGGAAACGCCAACGGCAGATGCTTCACATCAATCGCGGGCTTCGGCTTTGACGGCGAGGTCGTCAAAGGAGTAAATCATAACCGCACGGGGCATATCAATTACTTCGATTACTTCTGGCCGCTGTGGCGAACCTTCTGGCGATATGGATTCGATTCGATGACGGTAGAGGTCGACGGCGAGCAGATTTTCGACGGCAGGGGGCTTGTGTTTGTGGGTAATATTTCGAGATACGCCATAGGCCTTAAGATTCTCGCCCGTGCGGATTACAGCGACGGTCTGCTCGATATCTGCATCTATAAATGTGCCGGACAGATGCACCTGGTCAAACATTCGGCGATGACAGTGCTGAAACATCACGCATCGTGTCGTGACGTGATTTATTGTCAGGGCAAATTTATAAAAATTACCTCCGACAATCCCGAGCTTGCCACCGAAATAGACGGTGACCCCGGCCCCGCGGTTCCGGTTGAAATAAATGTAATTCCAAAGGCGGTGCGGCTGATGGTTCCTGAAGGCGGCAAACCCGCGGGAATAAGGGCCCAGATATTGAGGGCCCTGAGATAGGGCTGTGCCTGCGGCGGATAAATTTGACAATTGGCCGGCCGGCGAAGATAATTGGCGGATAAGAGGTGCTTATTATGCCATCGAAAAGTTTTAAAATTGGTATTGGCGATTCGAAAGCAGGCCTGCCGGAGCTGCAGGGTGCGGTTGAGGTCGGTTTGAATGCCCCGATGTTTCTTATGGCGGGTCCCTGTGTTATCGAAACGAAGGAAATCTGCCTCGATATCGCAAAGCGGCTGGCGGAGATATCCAGCAGCACCGATATTGGTATTATTTTCAAGGCCAGCTTCGATAAGGCCAACCGCAGCAGCGTCTCGAGTTATCGCGGCCCGGGGATAGAAAAAGGGCTTGAAATACTTGCAGCAATAAGGGACGAGGTCAAATTACCAGTTATGACAGATATTCACGAGCCGGGACAGGCGGCCAAGGCCGCGACGGTTGTCGATTGTGTGCAGGTGCCGGCGTTTTTGTGCAGGCAGACCGATTTGCTTTGCGCCTGTGCTGAGACCCAAAGGCCGGTCAACGTTAAAAAGGGCCAGTTCCTTTCGCCTGGTGAAATGAATAATGTAGTTGAAAAGCTCGAAAGCTGCGGCAACGACAAAATCCTGCTCACCGAACGCGGCACGTTTTTCGGCTACAATCGCCTCGTCAACGACATGACCGCCATAGAAACGATGCAGCAGCTTGGCTGCCCCGTAGTTTTCGACGCGACGCATAGCACACAGCAGCCCGGTCGTCTCGGCACCTACAGCGGCGGTCGCAGAGAATTCGGTCCGATTCTTGCCAGGTCGGCGGTAGCCGCCGGCGCCAATGGCTTGTTTATCGAGGTCCATACCGACCTCGAACAGGCGAAATCCGACGCCACGAATATGATGCCGATTGACTGGCTCGAAGACCTGCTGAAGGACTGCAAAAAAATATTCGCAATCGTTCACGGGCAAAACAATGGTTAACCGCCTTAAATATCTTTACGGCCCAGTTCCTTCAAGGCGCCTGGGGCGAAGTCTCGGTGTTGATATCATTCCTTTCAAGACCTGCACACTCGACTGCATCTACTGCCAGCTCGGCAGAACCACCTGTAAAACCATCGAACGAAAGGAATATATTCCCGTGGATGATATATTGTCTGAACTTAAGGCCCTACTGGATACCGGTCTTGAGGCCGACTATATAACGATTGGCGGTTCGGGCGAACCTACCCTTCACAGCGGGCTTGGTCGGCTGATAAAGGGCATCAAAAAGCTGACCGCTATTCCCGTCGCGCTATTGACCAATGGAACACTTTTTTTTATGCCCGACGTCAGGGCTGATTGTATCGGGGCCGATGTAATTTTGCCTTCCCTCGATGCCGGCGACCAGAAAAGCTTCGATTTAATCAACCGTCCTCACGAAAAAATAAAATTTAATGAGTTGGTGGATGGTTTATGTGCCTTGCGAAAAGAATATGCCGGCCGAATATGGCTCGAAGTGTTTTGTATTGAGCGTTTTAATACTGATAAACGGCATCTTGCAGAACTTTCCGATGCGATACGGCAAATTCGTCCGGATAAGGTCCATCTGAATACAGCAGTTCGCCCGACAGCCGAAGCGGGAGTTGAAAAAGTAGCGCCCGAAAAGCTCGAGTCGATAGCCCGACAACTGGCGCCTGATTGTGAAGTCATAGCCGATTTTGTTTCCAGTCAATGCAAAGAAGTCACTGATGATACCGCACAAACCCTGTTATCAATGCTGAAACGCAGACCTTGTTCGCTGGATGACATTTGTTCCGCCCTCGGTCTTATTCCCAACAGTGCGATAAAGTATCTGGATGAGCTTGCAAAACAGGGGCTGATTAAGTCCGAGAACAAACAGGGAAAAACCTTCTACGGGGTACATTGACCACCCGGCATTCCAGTCAAAATCCTATCGCAAAAACCACTAAAAACTCGTCATATCCGCATTCAATTTGTAAAGCTGGCTCGCGTATTGGCCGATAAAAGTTCTGTAGTGTTCCCGTCAACGGCGATTTTATCGCCTCTGGCTGAAAAAAAGTTTTTTTGTGCTTTAGTCGCAGAAGCTAAGACCGATAAAGAATACAGATGCCTTGACGGGTATTATTTTCAAATTTTTTCGCAATAAGTAACAGGAAACCGACAGTCGTGAACAGAGCGAAGAAACAACTCATTCTCAAAAAGGGAAAACAAAAGTTCATATTCCGCTATGAGACTGGTTCCGAAGACAAGCTGCTCGATATTCTGATTGAACAGGCCAAGAGCCATAACACCGATTTCGACTGGTTCGATGCGGCGGTTCTGAGTTTCAAACTTACTCAGTCGCTTATCGGTCAGGCTGACGAACTTATCGGTGATAAGGTAAACGTGAGACAGTAAAAAACCGTGAAGCCGTGAAACCGGCTCGCAATATTAGTGTTATGTAATAACAGGTAGGTAAATTATGGAAGACAGCACAATTATTAATGATTTTCTAAACTATCTGCAGTTTGAGAAACGTTTCAGCCCGCACACGGCAAAGTGCTATGGAGTTGATCTGCTTCAGTTTGGAGAATTTCTTATCTCTCGAACCGATGGTGCCGCGTCGCATGAGCTGCATGGCGGAGATATGCTCGGTTCACACGATTCGGATACGGCCACTGCAGTTGCGACCCATCCGAAGGTTGATGTTGACCAGTTGCTTTCCTCGGCCGACGTCAATTCCGTAAGAAGCTATATGGCCGTACTAAACGAGAAGCAATACTCAAAAGCAACAATTGCTCGCAAGCTCGCGACCCTGAGAAGCTTCTACAAGTTCCTTGTCAAAAGGAACAACATCAGCTCCAATCCCGTTGTCGGTATCAGAACACCCAAACAGGAAAAACGCCTGCCGAAGTTTCTTGAGTATGACCAAATAAAGCGTCTTCTCGAAACACCTCCTTCAGACACCTGGCTCGGTGCCCGAGACAGGGCAATAATGGAAACGCTTTACAGCACCGGCATGAGGGTAAGCGAATTAGTGGCCCTGAATCTCGACGATATCGATTTTCTCGGCGAGGTTGTTCATATAAGGGGCAAAGGCAAAAAGGAAAGAATCAGCCCAATCAGCTCATCCGTTTTGCAGGTCATCCAGCACTATATGGAATTCAGAAATAAAAGGGCGCAACATAACGGCAATTTTGACGGCAGGGTGCTCTTTGTAAACAAGCATGGTAAACGATTGAGCACACGCAGCGTTCGGCGCAAAATGGATAAATATCTCAAAGTGGCTGGCCTCGACCCTGCAATCAGCCCGCATACACTGCGGCACAGCTTTGCCACCCATATGCTTAATCGAGGCGCCGACCTTCGCAGCGTTCAGGAATTGCTCGGTCATCAATCACTTTCAACCACCCAGATATACACTCATCTGACCACAGGTAAAATAAAGGAAGTGTATTCCTCAGCTCATCCGAGGGAAAACGATCAGTCGGAATTGAACTGATAGTTTCTTGCGAGACATGGATTAAAAGAGCGGGGCCGGCGATAAACGCCGGCCCCGTTTGTTTAACTCAATAGA
>CAYLYB010000066.1:0-4972 GCA_964387605.1 uncultured Pirellulales bacterium
AGGCGGAGATTGATTCGGCGTGTGAGCTGATAGATTTCTGGCGGTTCAATCCGCATTTTATGGAGGAGGTTTACGGCGACCAGCCGGTTTCGTCGCCGGGGATTTTGAATTATATGGAGCATCGGCCTTTGGACGGATTTGTGTTTGCGATAACGCCTTTTAATTTTACGAGCATCGCGGGGAATCTGCCTACGGCACCTGCCTTGATGGGTAATACGGTCGTATGGAAGCCGGCTTCGGCAGCGGTATTGCCGGCTTATTTTCTAATGAAGGTTCTGGAAGAGGCGGGGATGCCGGCGGGAGTTATTAATATGGTTCCGGGGCCGGGACCTGTTGTGGGGCCGCCTGTGCTGAACGACGTTCGAATGGGCGGGATTCACTTTACGGGCAGCACGTATGTCTTTTCGACGATATGGCTGGCAATCGGCAGTGACATTCGAAAGTATGTGTCGTATCCGCGGATTGTGGGTGAGACGGGCGGCAAGGATTTCATATTTGCTCACGCAAGCTGTGATATCGATGCGCTTGTGGCGGCGACGGTGCGCGGTGCGTTCGAATACCAGGGACAGAAATGCTCGGCGGCGTCGCGGATGTATGTGCCGGATTCGATATGGCCCAGCGTCAAAGAGCGGATGCTCGACGAAATAAAGGACGTGAAGATGGGCGACGTATGCGATTTTCGCAACTTTATGGGCGGGGTGATTGACAAAAAGGCGTACGATACGATTGTCGAATATATCGAATACGCCAAGACGACATCCGGCTTTGATATCATAACCGGAGGGGGCTACGATGATTCGAAGGGATACTTTATTGAGCCGACCGTTGTTGTCAGTAGCGACCCGAAATCCCGGCTGATGGTCGAGGAGATATTCGGGCCTGTTTTGACGGTTTACGTTTATCCGGAAGGCAAATACGACGAGACGCTCGATATTTGCGACCAAAGCTCGCCATATGCTTTGACGGGTTCGATATTCGCTCTCGACCGCGGTGCGACAGTCAAGGCGATGGACGTGTTGAGGCACGCTGCGGGTAATTTCTACGTGAATGACAAGCCGACCGGTGCGGTAGTGAGCCAGCAGCCCTTTGGCGGGACGCGGGCTTCGGGGACGAACGACAAGGCGGGAAGCTGGCTGAACCTGGAGCGATGGGTTTCGCCGCGTGCGATTAAAGAGACGTTTTTACCGCCGAGGGATTTCAGGTATCCGTATATGCAGGAAAAATAGCAATTCAGTTTACAGCCGATATCGAAAAAGAAAAGGGCAGCGAGATTTTCGCGGCCCTTTTTTGTTATCCTGAGTTTAGCTGTGGCGGTTATATTGAAGTTTGATTTTTGAGCGCATATGCAGTAAAATTCGTTTTTGTGCATACTTGAGTTTCAAATTATTTGTTCTTTAATGAGTTTTTGCGGAGGGGGTAAGGGTAATGTGATGGCTATTGATTTTGGTATTTACTGTATTCGAGATTCCTGAGGCGGTAGGCAGTGAAAAAAAACCTGTTACGCGGAATACCAGGGATTTTTACCGGGAACGGGATTGGTGACCTTCTGTTTTTTTTACTGTTTTATCTGTATTTATGGCTTGTAGTTGACCTTCGTCTTATTTACCACGGCGGCGGGCTGATTATGAGCTTCCCGGTGTTCTATAAGGGATGGGATTATTTTTATCAGTTTGTTTCATATCCCGGCGGGCCGATAGGGTACGCGGGGGCTTTTTTGTCTCAGCTCTTTCGCGTCGGCTGGGCAGGGGCACTGGTTGCTACTGTGCAGGCATGGCTGTTGTGGCTTTGCACGGGGCGGATTATTAAAGCCGCGGCCGGCAGGCGGATTCGATGGGTCAGCTTTATAGCGCCGATTCTGCTGCTGGTTATCTACGGCCGGTATTCATATCAATTCACAATTATCCTGGCGATAGCGGCGGCGCTTGGGTTTGTATGTTTGTATCTGGCGGTATCGGCAAAAAACAAACCGCGGAACTTTGGTATTTTTCTGGTTTTGTCCGTAATACTTTATTTGGTCGCGGGCGGGGCGTATTTGCTGTTTGCAGCGGTGTGTGTTTTGTTCGAGCTGCTCCTGAGACGGCGGTATGTGACGGGGCTGGTGTATCTGGTTTCGGTGCCGGTCGTGACGCAGGTTGTGGCCTTACTGGTTTTTGACGTGAGTGCCGGCTATATTCTGCCGTTTTTTCAGCCATTCTATTCTGATAGGGGTGAATCAGCAACAAAATGGGTGTATGCGCTCGGCCTTTTTGTGCCGTCGGCTGTTATTTTATTATGGCTTGTTCGGATTGTTGATTTGCGTTCTGTTTTCTTACCGCCGGGCAACAGGAATTCGGGCAGAAAAGATGAGCGGGGAAATGGAGAATCCGAGCGAAACCGGACGAGTAAATTTTTCGCCGGCTTCAAAGGAATTATTTCCTCTGTCGAATGGCTGGTTCCGCTTGTGATGGCCGGGGTGGTAATTTATTTTTCGCATTACAGAAAACTCAAGGAGCAGCTTGAGGTTGATTATTATGCCTGCCGGGGTATGTGGGCCCAGACCCTCGATGCCGCCGGGAATTATCCGCGTTATAGAATCGTCAGTCATGCGGTCAACCGGGCGTTATATCATTCGGGCCGATTGGCCGACGATATGTTCAGCTATCCGCAGCGTCCTGAGGCGTTATTTCTGGGCGCGAGTAAAAGCCCGGATACGTATTGGAGACTTTTCGATGTATTTTTCGACCTCGGCCAGATGAACATGGCGGAATATTCCCTTGTGATTTGCATGGAGACATACGGGGAACAGCCTATGCTGCTGAGGCGCCTGGCGATAGTGAGCATAGTCAAGGGCAATACAGGCGCTGCGAGGGTCTACCTCGGAAAACTCAGAAAGACGCTTTTTGACTCGGGCTGGGCCGAGAGCCGGCTTGAGAAACTCGACAGCGAACCGGGTTTTTCGACCGACGAGGAAATAATGCGGCTTAGGGCAATAATGGTGAATAAAGACCGGGTTTTTACGACAGCAAGCGAAGAGATGGTGCCCGACCTTCTCGAACGAAACAAAATGAACCAGATGGCTTATGAGTATCAGATGTGCTTTTATCTGCTGACCGGCGAGCTTGACAAATTTGCGGAAGGCATCAGCCGGTTAACGGATTTTGGCTATACTCGAATTCCCGCGGCATACGAGGAGGCGATATTGCTTTACAGCTCTTTGATGGATAATAATATCGAACTGAAGGGTCTCAAAATAAGCCCGGAGTCACGGTACAGGTTCGAAGGTTTTACACAGGTATATATCCACAAGTATAAGCGAAACAGGGAGGCGGCGTTCGATGAGCTGTCAAAGAATTACGGGGACAGTTATCTTTATTATTATATCTACCAGCATTCGGGAGTGAAGGGTTGAAAAATCGTGCGGTTATTTTTGGTTTTTTGTCACTCGTGCTGTTGTCGGCCGGGGCGCTGACATTTAAGTTATTTCCGCGCAAGGTCAGCATAGACGAATACGTTACCGTCGAACGGCCGGCAGGGATTTTTCCCGACTACAGCTCGACGGTAATTCCCGCCAATATAGCGCCCCTTAATTTTTTAGTGAAGGAGCAGGGCAGGGACTACTTTGTCAGAATCTATAGCGATAAGGGAGAGGCGATTGAAGTGTTCAGCCGGTCGGCGAAGATTATGATTCCCGTAAATCGCTGGCGCAGACTTCTCGAAATGAACAGGGGAGGTATGCTGAACACAGATATTTTTGTGAGGACAAAGGACAATCACTGGAATCGATACCAAACGATAACCAATAAAATAGCCGCTGAGGATATGGATGGTTATCTGGTATACAGGAGGATGCCGCCGACGCATTATCCGGCAAACGGTCGAGTGGGTATTTTTCAGCGTAATATCGGGAACTTCGATGAGAAGCTGGTCCTCGACAGCCGGCTTTATATGTCGGGATGTATCAATTGCCATGCATTTTGCAGGGCCAGGCCCGGCGAGGCGCTGCTGGGCGTTCGTGTCCCGGGTAAAAGCCCAATGACATTATTTATAGAGCAGGATGACGTATTAAAAATCGGCACGAAGATGGGCTATACATCGTGGCATCCGAGCGGGAAGCTGGCGGTGTATTCCATCGATGATTTACCGATGTTTTTTCATACAGCCAGAACGGAGATACATGACACAATCGATATAGATTCAGCGCTGGGATATTATATTGTTGATTCCAAGACCGTGAAGACATCGCCGCAGCTTTCGAAAAAGGACCAGCTTGAGACCTGGCCGGCGTGGTCCGCTGACGGGCGTTATCTTTATTTCTGCAATACGCCGATGTTGTGGCAGGACAAGAAAAAGATTCCTCCGGACGAATTCAAAGCGGTTAAATACGACCTTGTCCGAATAAGCTACGATATCGAAAAGGATGATTGGGGGACCGTGGAAACGGTGATTTCATCGAAGGATACGCATCGAAGTATCGCTATGCCGCAGATAAGCCCCGACGGGCGATGGCTGATATTCTGTATGTGCGATTACGGATTCTTTCCGCCATGGCAGCAGAGCAGTGATTTGTATATAGCGGACCTCGAGGCCGGTGAGAAAACAGGCCGATTCGAATATCGCCGGCTGGACATCAACAGCGACCAAAGCGAGTCGTGGCTTAGCTGGTCCAGTAACAGCCGATGGGTGGTCTTCAGCAGCAAAAGAGAATTTGGGGATTTTACCCGAAGCTACCTTAGCTATGTCGATGAGGATGGAATTGTTTACAAACCGTTTGTGCTGCCGCAGGAAGACCCTGGGTTTTATAATTACTGCACGGACGCCTTTAATACTCCGGAATTTTCCATCGAGCCGATTGCGGCCAGAGGAAACAGCCTGGCGCGTGTTGTCCATGGTTCTTCGGAGATTGAAGTGGAAGTGCCAATAACGATGGCGACACCCAAGGGCCAACAAAAACCGGAATGGGGCCAGGATTTGCAAATCTTCCAGAATTAGTATT
>CAYLYB010000066.1:5072-15523 GCA_964387605.1 uncultured Pirellulales bacterium
GGCCAACAAAAACCGGAATGGGGCCAGGATTTGCAAATCTTCCAGAATTAGTATTCACTTCGGCAAATAATCACTTTTAATTGTGCCGGTGCTCACAATGAGAGTAAATTGAGGGACGAAAAAATATATTTTGTTTATATTAAAATGGGAGTCTCGGGTGTTATATAATTGTCAGTCGACTGTTGGAGAGCGCAGAAGCTAAAGAGCGATGTTCGAAGAGAGGATACTTGTTTGGAGAGTAAACCGGGGCCGGCCGGACGCGGTGCGCACCATCTACGAGAGGCATAAAGACGCCCTTGTAACGCTGGCGGCGGGGCTTTTGAATGAAAAACAGTCGGCTGAAGACGTTGTGCACGATGTATTTGTTTCGTTTATCAATTCGGCTGAGAGTTTCCGGCTGACGGGAAGCTTGAAGGGTTATCTGGCAACGTGCGTGGCGAACCGGGCGAGAAACGTTAACCGGTCGAGGCAGGTGCGTAAAAGCGAATCTATAGACGATAACAAGCCGGAGCCGTCGAGTGAAAGAAGCCCCGATTGTGAGGCTCAATTCAGCGAGCAGATGCAGCGAATCAGCCAATTGCTCGGCGAGTTGGCGTATGAGCAGCGAGAGGTAGTTTTGCTTCGGCTTTACAGCGGGTTGAAGTTCAAGGCAATTGCGAAATCTCAGGGGGTTTCGATTGGGACGGTGATGGGCCGATACCGGTACGGCCTGGATAAACTGCGGTCTATGTTGAATGGTGAGTTGAAAAATGAGACCGAGTGAAGATTTGAAAAAATTGATAAAGAATATGAGCGTTCGTGCCAGCGCCGAGCTTGATAACAGGATTTACGGCGAGATTGACAAGGCAGCGGCGGAAGCGAAAAAAAGAAGAGAACCGGTCGGAGAAGGTCCGACGATAGGGAGAATAATCATGAGAAGTCCAATTACAAAGCTGGCCATAGCGGCGGTGATAATCATAGCGGTAATGCTGGGTATTTACCTGTTCAGCGGCAGGATGCCTTCGGCGACCTGCTGCGCGTGGGCACAGATAGCCGACAGGGTGGAACAGATAAAGACGTGCATTTACAGGGCCAATATTGTGCAAAGCAAAGGACTGCCGGGTCAGGCGGCGCAGGGGACGGAGGCCTTGATGTATCTGTCGACGGATTACGGGTTCAGAATGGACACTTATTCCGACGGGAACGTGACGATGCAGGTTTATACGGATATGGACGAGAAGATGATGGTTTCGGTTATCCCATCTGCAAAAAAGTATATGCGTATGAAGCTGACGGACGAGCAGATAGCGGAAATGAGGCACCAGGGGCAGGACCCGCGGGATATGATAGGCAAGTTTATGTCAGGAGAATATACGGAGCTTGGCAGGGAAAAAATAGGCGATATAGAGGCGGCCGGCATCGAGGTTGTAAACCCGCCGATGCTCGAAGGTATGTATAGTGATTTTGTCGGCAGGATGTGGGTCGATGTGGAAACGGAATATCCGGTTAGGATGGAGATTGAGGCGAAGATTGCCGCAGGAGATGACGAGATAGAGCTAACAATGGTAATGGACAGCTTCGAATGGGGTGTAGAACTCGGACCTGAGGTATTTGAGCCGAATATACCGCCTGATTATACGCTGCTGGCGGATGTGAAGATGCCGGCACAGGACGAGGCGAGTGCCATTGAGGGATTGCGGGTCTTCGCTGAGCTGACGGGAGGCAGGTATCCCAGCCAGATGAATATGACGACGGTGATGCAGGAAGGGCAGAAACTGCTTGCAAAGAGTATGCATCTTGCGCCGAATACGGAGCCGAGCCAGGAACAAATGCAGGAGATGATGGGCAAGATGATGCTTCTGCAGGGGCCTTTTATGTTTTACCAGAAGCTTGTACAGGAGGACAAAGAGCCGGCGTATTACGGCGATGAGGTTACAGCCGAATGGCCTGATTCGGTTTTGATGCAGTGGAAGGTTTCGGAAAATCAGTATCGGGTAATCTATGGCGATTTGACTGCGGAAAATGTAAGCGGCGAGGAACTGGCAGAGATGCAGCCGAAGTTAAGTGAATAAAGAGATAATGGATTATTATGTCGAAGGCCGGGATGTGCGCCCGGCCTTTTTTATTTGGGTCGTGGTTTATTTTTTGTAGGTTTTGTCGGGGTCGTAAACCTTTTCAGCGATGAATTCGAGCCGGTCTGCTGTGCCTTTCTTTAGCCCGCGGTAAAAGCAGGACTGGTAGCCGACGTGGCACTGGCCTGCATCGACGGTAACTTTGAGCAGTATGCAATCCTGGTCGCAATCGATGAGAATTTGGTCGACTTTCTGGATGTGGCCTGACTGCTCGCCTTTTTTCCACAGTTTTTTTCGAGACCTGCTGTAATAGGTGGCGCAGCCGGTCTTAATGGTTTCATCGAGGGCCTCTTTATTCATATACGCGAACATCAGGACCTGGCCCGTCTTCGAATCCTGGGCGATGACTGGTATCAGGCCGGCCGCGTCGAAGGTGGGGTTGAACTGATTTGTCCGTTCGATTTCCTTGTTCTGTGCCACGTTTTGTTTCTCCTGAAAGGTTTCAAAAGCTTGCCATAAAAGGTTTTACCCGTTATTATTTCGCCGGACAAGTTTTTTTAATCCGCCTTCGGCGAATAAAGGTGAAATTGCAGGTATGAGTCAACAGGAAAAACCGGCGACTAAAAAGATATTCGTTTTTCTGCGTATCGGGGTAGTATTGGCGGGCGTATTAGTCGGTGTGGTATGGGTCTGCCGGGAGCAGCGGTATGTGAAATTAGGCGAGATATTCGCGCGGATGGGATTGGGGTTTTTTGCGGGGGTTCTGGCGGTTTTCATATTTAGCCAGGTAGTTGTTTCATTGCGGTGGTGGCTTCTTTTGAGGACACAGTCGGTGCATATCAGTATACGGTCTGCGATTCGGCTGTTCTTTTTAGGCCTTTTCTATAATAATTTTATGCCGGGTGCGGTTGGCGGGGATTTGATACGAGCATGGTATGTAACAAGGCATACCGAGCACCGGTTCGCCGCGGCGCTGAGTGTGCTGGTTGACCGGATAATCGGTTTTACCAGTTCGATGATTATGGCGTTTTTTGCGTATTTTGTGCTGTTACGGGGCGAAATGACGTTGGGAGGCGGCGAAAAAGGCCGGGCAGAGACGGCAAAATCGGCTAATTGGCAGGAATTGGTTGTATGGGGATTGATTATTTTAGGGGTGGGGGCGGTAATCATTATTATATTGCCTGCGGGCAGGAGGTTGACGGCGAGGGTATTGGGGCTTTTGTATGGGCATGGTTTGAGAGTAGCGAAAAAATGCTGGAAGGCTGCGGTGATATATTGCCGGAATCCTTTTACACTGCTTGCGGCCTATGGGCTGACTTTTTTGCTGCAGGGATTGGTTATCACGAGCTTTTGGCTGGTTGGGCGGCATATAGGCATCGAGGCGAGTGCGAAGTATTATTTTGTATTTTTCCCGCTTACGTGGGGATTAGGGGCGATTCCCGTGAGTGTCGGCGGGGCGGTAGTTGTCGAAGGTGGGCTGGTATCGCTATTTACGGTTATAGCGGGGGTGGAGCCGGAACAGGCACTGGCGATAGCGCTTTGCCAGCGAGTCGTATGGATGCTTGCGTCGCTGCCGGGCGGGTTTGTGCATCTGGCGGGAGGGCATCTGCCGAAAGAGATTGCTATTGACTACGGAGAGGAAGCGAATTAAGCTTATGCAATCGTATAGGGCGAGTAGCTGGTTTTGTGAAATCAGGGAATCGCCGGGAATAAAGACAAGGGATTGTTAGGCGAGTATGGCTAAATCGGGGCGGTTTAGGAGTTATTTTTTCAGGGGTCTGGCGGTACTTTTACCGACGGTTTTGACGATATGGATATTCGTCTGGGGGTATAACTTCATACACAAGAATATCGCGGTCCATGTGAAGGATGGGCTGATTTGGACGGTAGACCATGTGACCACGATGGAGCCGAAATTGAGCGAGCTTTTAAACCCTGGGGAAGGTAAGGAGCTCGACCTCAGCACGAAATATATCAACGCGGTATTATCGGTGGTGGGCTTTTTGATTGCTCTGGGTGCGGTATTTATAGTCGGGGCTATTCTGGCGAGCGTGGTAGGTCGGGCTATTTGGGGCCGGATTGAAAAATTCATTATGAACACGCCGATATTGCGCCAGATTTATCCTTATGTGAAGCAGATTACGGATTTCTTCTTCACCGTGGAAGAGAAAAAGAGCATCTTCTCGCGGGTAGTGGCGGTTGAATACCCCAGAAAAGGCATATGGACAATGGCGCTGGTTACGGGTAAAGGACTCAGAAAGATAGTAAATAACGTTCAGAAGGAGTTTTTGACGTTATTAGTGCCGACTTCTCCGACGCCGTTTACGGGTTTTGTGATAATGGTTCCGAAGGAAGATACTCTTGAGCTTGATATGACGATAGAGGATGCCCTGAGGTTTGCAGTAAGTGCGGGGGTGATATCGCCAAATTTTTCAGGTAGCGTGGAACAAAAGCAAATTGAAGGGCCTCCAAGAGAGTAGATGATTTGCACTGGAAAAAGGATTTTCGACAATAAACGTATCTGCAAAAAGATTCACAAGGAGATTCAAAGGAGGGCAAAGGTGAGGGTGTGCTTTTGTCAGGCCGAGTAGACGCTTTTTATCATTTGAGGCAGCGGTATGTTCGCTTTAGATGTGCATATTTTTATAAATAATCGCCATTGGAGCGTCGTTTGATGCAGATTATGCGTGAATTTCGAACAAACGTGAGTATAATAATTGGGCTGACAGGCATTTATTGTTTTGCTTGTTTTTTAATAATAATTAAAAAAAGTTGTTAAGGAGAACGAATTTGTTATTCACAATCAGCGGCAAACACATCGAGATATCGGAAGAAATCAAGAGTTATGCTGAGGAAAAGACCGCCAAGCTGCCTAAATTTTTCAACGTTATTAATCAGGTGGAGGTGATTATCGACGGCGGAGACGGTGGAGATGATGTTACTGTTGAAATCATCGCAAGAGCCGAGCACAAGAAGGTATTCGTGGTAAAGGAGAGGAGCGGTGATATTCATGCCTGTATCGACATTGGAGTGGACAAGCTTGAGAATCAGCTTAGAAGGAGAAAGACCAAGGAACGCAACAGAAAACACAAGGCCGGTTGAGCATTGAGGGCACAAGTGGAAGGAAGAGTATGAGATTCGAGGATTTTGTTTGTTTTGAGGCGACAATTTCGGAGTTAGATGCGAAAGACCGGGACGGAGTTATAAAAGAGCTAATTAATTCGCTGGACAAGGCAGGCAGGCTTGGCAAAGGAAACAAGGACAAGATAGCCCGCGCGGTTATTAAGAGAGAAAATGAAGCGAGTACGGGGCTGGGCAAGGGGATAGGTGTTCCGCATGTCAAACACAAATCAGTGAAAGATGTAATAGCAGCGATAGGACAGAGCAGTAAGGGAGTGGATTTTGCTGCGCTGGACAAGCAGCCGGTTTATTCGGTAATACTTCTATTAAGTCCTATAGATAATCCGGACAAGCATCTTCAGGTGATGGAAAAGATTTTCGGACACCTTCAGCAGGAGAAATTCCGCAAATTTTTGAGACAGTCGCAGACAGCGGAACAGATTGAGGATTTGTTGAAGGAAGCGGATGTGAATCCGTCTTTATGAGGATAGTGATACAAGGAATTACAGGACCAGTTATATGCAGACTGGTGACGAAACAGTGGAGAAGTTGTTTTGTGAGACCGAGGTTGAAATAAAGAACGCGGCCGGGCTTCATATGCGCCCGGCAATGCAGTTTGTAGATATTGCGAGTCAGTATAAATCTTCCGTAAAGGTCAGTAATGATGAGGTCACTGCGGACGGCAAGAGTATTATGCAGATGAGCATGCTTGCTGCAACGTGCGGGACGAAGCTGAAGGTAACGGTGGAGGGGCCGGATGCAAGTGATGCGATTGAAGCTTTGCGTGAGCTTGTTGAGGTGAAGAAGTTCGACGAGCCGACACCGGAAGAAGAAAAACAACTACCCCAGTAATTTTGGCTGGCTAATGGAAATTAAAAAAGGGATAGCAGTTTCGCCGGGAATCTCGATTGGTAAATGTCTGGTTATTGACGCAGAGGAATATCGAATTCCGCGGCGCTCGATAAATTCGTCACAGCGATTGACGGAAACGCAGCGCGTCCGCAATGCCTTTAAAGCTGCGATAGAGGAATTAACACAGCTCCAGGAGGAAAAGAAGGAGATTGAGGGCCGTAAGATACGCGATATATTCGCGGTTCACCTGAGTTATTTGCGTGACAGGAGTCTGCGTAAAAAAATAAGCGACCTTGTTCACGACGAGTCAGTTACGGCCGAATTTGCCGTTTCGAAGACATTTCGTGATATTGCCTCGCATTTTACGAAACAAAGAGATGCATACATAAGCGAACGTGCGGCCGATATTTACGACATCGAGCGCAGAGTGTTGAGCCAGCTCCTGGGCAGGAAGCGTCATGATATCGAGGAATTGACCGAGGAGGCGGTGATTGTTGCACGCGAGCTAAGCCCGACTCAGACAGCGGGATTCAATAAGGAATATGTCAAAGGCATAGCTACAGGGGCCGGCGGCAGAACAAGCCATACGGCGATTGTTGCGAGGTCGTTGGGAATACCCGCGGTTGTTGCCCTGGAGGACATAACCGAAGCCGTAACTGCGGGGGATACGGTGATAATCGACGGCAACCGCGGAATTGTCATCATTAATCCCGATGATGCAACGATTCAACAGTACCTGGAGTACGCCGTCGAATTCGCTGAAATGGAGCATCGGCTGGATGCGATAAGGGGGAAGCCGGCCGTAACAAGGGATGGGGCGAGAGTGGTACTGTTTGGTAATATCGAGTTTCCAAATGAGGCGGAGCTTGTCTTGGAAAAAGGAGGCGAGGGAATAGGACTTTACCGAACAGAGTTTTTGTTTCTCAACCGTGATACCGAGCCCACCGAACAGGAGCATTATGATGCTTATGCGAAGACGGTTAGTTTTTTTAAGAATAAGCCCGTAACCATTCGAACGGTTGACCTTGGCGGCGACAAATATACGCAAAGCAAGCGTTATATGCGCGAGCCGAATCCCTTTTTGGGCCTGCGGTCGATAAGATTTTGCCTGCAGAACCTTACGATGTTCAAGACGCAGCTGCGCGCTATTATGAGGGCATCGGTTCTTGGGCAGGTTGAAATAATGTTTCCGCTGATTACGAACCTGCAGGAACTGATGCAGGCGAAGATGGTTTTGGGTGATGTAATGGAGGATTTGGACGAGGATGATATAAAGTATAACAGGGATATCAGGGTAGGTATCATGGTTGAGACGCCTGCAGCGGCTTTGACGGCGTCGCTGTTTGCCAGAGACGTGAGTTTTTTCAGTATAGGCACGAACGACCTGACGCAGTATACGCTGGCGGTTGACAGAGGAAATGAGCTTGTCTCGACATTATATTCTTCGGTGGACCCCGCGGTTCTTCGGCTTATCAGGACCGTGATTCAGGATGCGAACAAGGCGCAGGTGGATGTTACTGTATGCGGAGAAATGGCATCGGAGCCGGAGTCGGTGATGCTGTTGCTGGGATTGGGAGTGCGGAAATTATCGATTGCTTCGCCGTTGATACCGGAGGTAAAGCAGATTATTCGCTCCGTGACGATTGAAGAATGTAATAAAGTTGCGAGGAAGGTGCTGGGTATGAATTCGGAGAGGCAGATTTCCGGATTTTTACGTGATGCCGCGAGAAAGATTCTGCCCGAGGCGTTTTGAAATGAGCATCAGTTTGAAATAGCCGGCTTGCGGGGCAGTTACGAAACGTGGGATAAATGTTGGCGATAATTCGATTCAAGATTGGAGGGGAGTTGCGTTTTTTATCGCATGCTGAGACGATGCGCGTTTTTCAGCGCGCCTGTTCGCGAGCGGGGGTGAAGCTGAAATATAGCGAGGGATATAATCCGCATCCCCGTATGTCGCTTGTTCTGCCGAGAAGCGTAGGGGTCGAATCGGACGATGAAATGTTATGTTTACAGCTCGACCAAGGCGAGGAGGAAATTAAAACTGAAACACTAAGTAAGGAATTGCCGGCCGGTATTGAAATTATCGGCTCGGCAGTCAGGCAGACGACAAAGGTCCCTCAGGCGAGCATGGTAAGGTACTCGATACCCGTGCAGAGGCGGGGGCTGGACGAGCGAATTGGAGCCGTTTTAAAGCAGGATGAGATTTTATTGGAACGACGAAATGGAGGTGGTTCAAGGGGCAAAAAGGTCGATGTAAGAGGATTTTTGGAATCTATGAATGTGTTGAAGGAAGGGGTTGTTGTCGATTGTAAGGTCAGTGGGGCCGGCACAATACGTATTGACGAGATACTGAATCTACTGGGACTGGGGATTGAAGACCTGCAGGGGCCGGTCAGGCGGGCGAGCGTTAAATGGGATGGATTTGAATGGTGAGCAGCGGGCCGAATGTTGTTATGATACTTTTTATATTACTATTTTGATGAGACGAGACAAATGGCAAGAGAAATGCTGATTAATGTGGCAGAAAGCGAAGAGTGCCGGGTGGCGGTTATGGAAAACGGCTCACTCGAAGAACTTTATGTTGAGCGTGCGAGCCTGACCAGGCACGTGGGCAATATATACAAGGGCAAGGTCGTTAATATCGAGTCGGCGATACAGGCGGCTTTTGTGGATTTCGGTAAGGGCAAGAACGGCTTCCTTCATATAAGTGACCTTCATCCGCGATATTTTTCGGGCAAGTCGTCGGTTAAAAAAGAAGAGATTGGCAAGCGAAGGTCGCTTAAGGAGCGCAGGCCTATTCAGGGATGCCTTCACAATGGCGACGAACTTGTGGTTCAGGTTACAAAGGAAGGCATCAATACAAAAGGCCCGACTTTGAGCACCTATCTTGCTTTGCCGGGCAAGTATCTGGTTATGATGCCCTGGATGGAAAAATCCGGAGTTTCGCATAAAATTGAGGATGAAGACGAACGGCTGAGGCTGCGAAAAATCTTTGATGAGAGCAAGCCGCCCAAAGATATAGGATTTATTATTCGAACGGCGGCACAGGGAAGCTCGAAGAGGGATATTCAAAATGACCTTAGATATCTGAAACGGTTGTGGGCAGCTATTGATAAGAGAATATCAAGTGCTAAGGCGCCTGCCGAGCTGTATCAGGAGTCGGATTTGGTAATAAGGACTTTGCGCGATGTTTTCAACAGCGATATAAGCAAGATTCTCTGCGATTCGGAAGGTATGGTTCGCAGGATTCGGGATTTTTTGTCGATTGCGTCGCCGAGATTGAAGCAGCGTGTCTCGTACTATGACGGTAAGGAGCCGCTGTTTCATAAATACGGGATTGAGCAGGAGATTGTAAAGGTTCACTCGCGGTCGGTTCCGCTTAAGGCGGGCGGTTCAATTGTCATCGAGCAGACCGAGGCATTAGTGGCGATTGATGTGAACAGCGGCAAATTCCGTAAGCACAAGGATGCGGAGGAGACGGCATTCAAGACGAACATGGAAGCGGCCAAAGAGATTGCACGGCAGCTTCGGCTTCGCGACCTTGGCGGGCTGATAATCTGTGATTTTATCGATATGCGCAGCGCAAGGCACCGCAGGGAGGTTGAGAAGGAATTCAGGACTGCGACAAGGACGGACCGTGCCCGTTCGAAGATTCTGCATATAAGCAGCTTCGGGGTCGTTGAAATGACACGACAGAGGATGAGGCCTTCGCTGCAGTCGAGCACTTACCTGGCTTGTCCGCATTGCGGCGGCAGCGGCTATGTGAAAAGCCACGAATCATGCGCGCTGGAGCTTATTCGATTGCTGCATCTGGCGGCCTCGAAAGAGCAAATAAAAAGGGTGGAGTTGTTCGTTTCGCCGGAGGTGGGTGACTATCTGCAAAATGCGAAAAGAGTATCACTTGTGCATATAGAGCAGGTCAATAGTAAGCGTATTGTTATTCATTCATCCCCGGAATATGCAGGCGAAAAAAATGAGATAGTCTGCTACAACGACCGCGGCAGCACAGTGAAACTGTAATGTAACTGACAACGACGGCAAAACGAAGTTCTCATATGACCGATTGGGGAGGGTTAGTGAGGTTACTGAAAAATTCGGCACTCCGAGTGCTAAAACCGTTGGTTATCAACACGATGCCATGGACAGACGCATAAAACTGACCTATCCGGATAACAGTTACATCACCTATTATTATGACGATAAGGGCAATCTAACTGATGACGGCACGCATGCATATGCCTATGACTGCGAGAATGCCCTGCTCAGTGTTGACAGCGGCACTACGGCCCTATACACTTACGACTGGGCAGGCAGAAGGGCATCGAAAACGGTCGGCGGGACAACGACAACTTATGTTTATGATGGGGCGCAGGTGATAGCTGAATATGAAAATACAACTCTTAAGAGAAAATTCATCTATGGGCCGGG
>CAYLYB010000067.1:0-15010 GCA_964387605.1 uncultured Pirellulales bacterium
GGTATTGGATATCGACAGCGTTACGACATCTTCCGATTGTTCGGTTTTAATCCATGGGGTTCGAATTTGTAGCCGATTTGTCTTATGGTGTGAATGAAAATCGGGCTGTGAGGGTCGGGTTCGATTTTCTCACGCAGGGTCGTAACAAACCGGTCGATACTGCGCGGGGTTACGATACAGTCATAGCCCCAGACGGAGTTTAGAATTTCATCGCGGGTCAAGGCCCTGCCGGTTTTTTTGACGAAAAATTCGAGAAGATTGAACTCTTTGGGCGACAGCTCAATTTCTTTTCCTTTTCGGCTAAGTCGTCTTGCCGGGATATCGAGCTGATAGTCACCGAACTCATAAACATCCTGCTGCTTTATTCTGGAGCGGCGCAGGAATGCAGCAACGCGTGCGAGAAGCTCTTTTATGCTGAAGGGCTTGGTGACGTAGTCATCTGCGCCGAGGTTGAGGCCGAGGATGATGTCGGATTCTTCACCCTTGGCGGTGAGCATAATAATAGGCATTTCGAGTTTTTGCTCGCGAAGCAGGCGGCATATCTCATAACCATTGATTTTGGGAAGCATAATGTCGAGCAGAATCAAATCGGGCTTTGCATTAAGCGCGGCGTCGAGACCCTGCTCGCCATCGGAGGCGGTGACGACCTTGTAGCCCTTGAACTCGAAGTTGTCGCGCAAGGCCCGCAGCATTGTGGAGTCGTCTTCGATTATCAATACAGTTTCCATTTTCTACATCGGCTCAAATTTATATTCTTCGGCACCTATAGTATGAATGAATCTGGGATTATTCAAGTCCGGCTCGATTCTGCGGCGGATGGAATTAATAAAGGAGTCTATGTTGCCGGCCGAGACGAAATGCGCACGGCCAAAAGCTGCGCTCAATATCTCATCACGCGTCAAGACGGTTCCCTGCTTTTTGACGAGCAAGTGAAGCACTTTGAACTCCTTGGGACTTAACGTGATTTTATTGCCGTCACGGACAAGAATTTGCGTTCTGACATCAAGCGTGAAGTCGCCGAAGCGGTAGAGGTCCGGCTCCGGTTTGCCGCGCCGGCGAAGGAGGGCTTCGGCACGAGCCAACAGCTCTTTGATGCTGAACGGCTTGGTGACATAGTCGTCGGCACCGAGGTTCAGGCCGAGGACGACATCCGATTCGGCACTCTTGGCGGTGAGCATGATGATGGGGATTTCGAGCTTTTTCTCGCGGAGCAGGTGACATACTTCGTAGCCGTTGACTTTGGGAAGCATTATGTCGAGCAGTATCAAATCGGGCATTGATTTAATCGCGGCATCGAGGCCAAGCTGGCCATCGGAGGCGGTGATGACCTTGTAGCCCTTGAACTCGAAATTGTCGCGCAGGCCCCGCAGCATTGTGGGATTGTCTTCGATTATTAGAATCGTTTCCATTTCTCAATCCTTAGTTTTTGAGTATACGGGAATTCGCACTGTAAACGTACTTCCTTTACCAACCTTGCTGTCAACGGAGATTTTCCCTTTGTGGGCATCGACAATGAATTTAACAATACTTAAGCCCAGCCCGCAACCCTCAACACTACGGGCCAGAGAACTGTCGACCTGATAGAAGCTATCGAAGATTTTCCGGATTTGGCGGTGCGAAAGACCTATGCCATTATCGGATACGGCAAAGCAGACATTATCATTTTCGGCAGTAACCTTGAGGTCTATCTGCTTCGGGTCGGGAGTATATTTAAAGGCGTTATCGAGCAGATTCACCAGGACGGTGACCATCGCATCGTGGTCGGCTTGTAACTGCGGAAGATTGTCCGAGATATCGACGGCGAAGTTGCACCGGCCGGCAGCTAATTTTGTCCTGAAGGCTTCGGCAGCATCGTCAGCTATTCCGGCGGGGTAGGTCGGCTCAAGCGTAAAGGCCTTTTTATTTCGCTCCATTCGCGAGAAGGTCAGGAAGTTGTCAATCATCCGACTGAGACGTTCATTTTCTTTGGCAGTAAGGCGCAGGTATTCATCGGCCTGGCTCTCGTCTTTGACGTTGCCTTCGAGAAGGGTATCGATGAGGACGCGCATCGAGGCAAGTGGAGTCTTGAGCTCGTGGGAAACGGTGGCAATAAAATCATTTTTCATTTTATTCAGGCGGATTTGTTTTCCGACGGCCTGTGCGGCGAAACCGCCCGCGAAGAGTATCAACAGTATTACCAACGCACCAGTCCATATATAGACGGCGATTTGTTTTTCGGCGGCTTCATCAAAGACACTGCTTCCCTCAAGATACAGCTCGATATTCCAGCCGGGAAAACATTCGGCCAGGGCAACACTAATGAATGGCTTGCCCTGAGGTTGTTCTATACCGGCGACGTATGCCCCGGAAGCATCGACGAGTCGAAAGGCGGATTTATGAAGTTCGAATATATCTTTGTAGCCCGAAAGGGCCGCGAGGATTCGGTCTTCGCAGAGCAGCAGCAGCATATTTGAATGGGTTTGATGCCAAAGACCATAGGCGCTTTCTTCGTCGGTTTTGATTCGGAAGAAACGGTCTGTCGGCCTGCGGGCGAGCCAGGTGCTCTGGGCGACGGAAAAAGAAAGCTGTTCGGCCGCAACGAGCTTTTCGAGTTTATTTGCATCAGCAGCCAGGGTTTCTTTAATAGATGGAATATCTTCGATGGTCTTGAGTACTTTACCTGCGATGAAGAGATTCTGGTTGGCGGGCAAAAGAGTATGGTCGGCAGAATCGTTATAGAGCTGTTCAATTAATGCGCTAATGGTTTTGAGGAAAAGCTCAGGTCTTTCCTGTGAAAAAACACCGGCGAGACCGGATTTTTCGGCAGAGCGTTTTAATAAAGTAAGCAGCATCAGACGAGCATTGGCAACCGGCAGAGCAGCGTTGGAATTTTCGGCAAGGGAGCCAAAGGCGGCCTGGCGGCACTGCTCGATTGCCTCATCGAGCCGGCCAAGGCGGGACAGGCAGCGACTTTTTCCCATAATCGCAGCGACGGCAACGACTGGGTCCGGGTCGTTTGCGAATCTGTCGTATTGCTGAACCGCCTGCGCGTATTTACCATCAGTAAACTCAAGTCGGCGGGCATCGGCCAATTTTTCGTCTGAGGAAACACTATCGGCAACTACATCAGCAGATACCGGATAAACGAGTTTGTCGTTTTCATCCAGTATGATAACGCCTTCAAGGCCATGTTCTAAAACGAGATATTTGAAAAGCAAATATGGATTGGCTGAGGATTCTATGTCATCGATTGCTTGAAGTTTAGCGGCGCAGGTTTGCGAGGTAATTTGAGCGGCCTCGGCAAGTTCGCCCTCATAAACGGTTGTGAGTTTTTCCCTGACGACCAGGCGTTCATTGGAAATAACCCGGCTTATGAACCAGAGCAAGCTTACAGTGGGCAGCACTACTGCTGCCGCCAGCAGTACTACTACCCACTGCAACTGGTTACGACCGACGGTAAAACCGTTACCGAACTTCAAGCTATGTTCCTTTATTGAGCAGCCGCAAGAGCCGCAATTTCTTTTTCACTAAGCGCGTAATTATAAACACGGACGTCGTCAATGAGGCCGTCCCAGTAGCGACCCCTCAGCTCGTGATTTTCACCGATACAGACGGGGAAATTATTGGTCCCGATGGGGCCTGACCTGGGCCTTGAGGCATCCAGTTTGCCATCGACATAAATTTTTATCTGACTACCATCATAAACGCCTGCGACATGATGCCACTGGTTGGAGCCGACGCTGCGTTGTCCGTTAATATAATCACCTTCGGCGACGCCGAAGTGAAACACATTATTTGCGAAATCCGTAGAGAGCCGCCAGGCCGAATCGCCTTTTGTGACGATGCCGGTCCATTCCTGAGGGACCGAGGAGATATTGACCCATGCGGCGATTGTTATCTGGCCTGTTATATCGAAAGCGGATTCGTTGGCGATTTTGACGAAGTCTCCGTTACCATCAAGCTCGATAGCTCCACCGATTTTCCCCTCGGCTGGTCGCCACTGCGGGTCGCCCTGCAACGTTCCGTTATTACCGTTGCCGGAGCTGTCAGCGACGGTAGTACCTTCGGATTCGTCGAGCTTCCACCAGCCGAGCAAACCTGCCAGCTCGGCGTTGGCGAACACCTGCGGGTTCTGCCAGGCGTTGTCCTGCTTGTCGTGCCAGGTTAACTTTCTATCGCGTTTTCCGCCTTTATCATTATCGGCGACGTGAACATCCAATCCAATCTTTGAGCCAACGTGCGGTTTTGTGCCGAGTGTCGACCAGGGGAACTTCATTTCCGCACGATAGCCGGTATTGGTCGTCGCAAACGCAAACTGAATGTCATCGGTTCGTTCATGTTTGACTTCCCGAATTCTCGGTGATGTTTTATCCCACACAAAAACGTATTGATAATCGTTCTGTCCGTATGAAGAGGTTTTGCTGTTATCGGCGTCGATAAAGACCTCGACGGCGTCATTTTCCCACTCCTCATCAGCATCATTCTTCAACACATCATCGGTAACATCCGCGAAAAGGTATAGATTATCCTTGTCCCACATTATCCTGTAGTCAGCCGAGAGGTCATTCGGCGAGGAAAGGGGTGATTCCAACACATTAGTCAGTTTGATTCTGTCGGCGACGGACCATATTTCATCCGCGACACCATCAATAACAGGCCCAACGGCCGTTTGTTTTATAGTGATGCCCGCCTGCCTTTTTGCCTCGTCTGCTGCGGCCTGCTTTTTGGCTTTTTCGACGGTCTGGACGATTTGGGCCAACGGGCCGAAGAGCTGGTTGAGCGGTGGCAGGCCGGTGAGAGCCGCGTTGGAAGTGAAGCTATTGAGCTGTTCGTCTGTGCGAAGCTCGAAAGTTGTTTTGTCGGTTGCGGCGGCGAGCTGTGATAAATTTTCCCACAGTGATTCGCGGTCCTCCTGCGGCATATTTTCAAGCAGGACCGGTGCGGCAATACGAATGGCACCACCTACATTAACGGCGATGAGCTTGCTGGCATTGGGTGAGAGCTTGCTGACGGCGGCATTAAGCGGGCCTGACTTGCAGATGCTTGAACCGTCATTGATTGCCGCGATACAGGCCTGGGTGATGTCGGGATTAAGTGAAAGCACGGTCGCATTTTTTGCCTGGTCCATATAACAATAGAGCCGCTGGCCATTGATTATTCCAATCTGGTATCGGCCTGTTGACGCGTCGGTCTGGATTGACTGCTGGTCCCCAGCGGCAAGATTGGCGGTTCGAAGCGCCGTTTCCAAAATTGTGCGCGTCTGCTGCGGATTATGACTTGTGAGAACTATACCAAAATGAGCCCCAAAGAAAGCATCCGGAGTTTTAGGGAGAAGGGCAAACAACGAAACCTGTTCGATGTTGGCGAAGATTTCCCGGCCGATATCAAGACCTGTGATGTTCTTGACCTGGACGCGTATTGTGTCTGCCTGCAGGTCACTTTGGGCAGACAATGCAAAGCTTACAAGGGCTACAGCATCCGAGGGAACCGCCTCAAGGGCAGCAGTGTTAATGTTCGGAGTGCGAATTAAATCATAGGCGAGGCAGTGATGGCCCTGCTTGAAAAGGATTTGGTCTGTCCCGACAAAGCCATCCGGCTCAATCGAGACGGTTGACAACATGTTATCAATGTTTGCAAAATCGAGAAAGGCATTGGCCCAGAGAATTTGCGGAGGCGTCTGGCCCGGAGGAAACATGCTTATTATGGAAGTATAGACCAGGTCGACATTGCCCCATACGGTCAAAGCATTTTTGCTTCTTTCTTTTTTATCAATCATAGAGAATGAAGGATTGTTGGAAGCCAGACTCGGCTCGGAGATGACTCCTTTATATTGCCTGACGGACCAGGTGAGCTGTTCGGGCGGGCTGGCGATGATGATTATTTTGTCATCGTGTGCGACGCCGACGACATTTTCAATTTTCAGAGTCTGCATACCTTCGAGCGGTTCCCCGGGCTGTCCAGCCATACCCAAACCGGCCATAATCATTCCTCTCAAAGCATCGCTTTTGCCCGGGTACAATACCGCTACCATCGGGGGCTGGTTGCTCTGCGGGATTCCTGTTATACCGATAGCGGAGCTGCGAATCTTTTTAAATTCGGCCATCATACTGGGATTCAAAAGAGCAGCAAGGATATCTGCGGGAGATTTTTGGCCCGGGCCGGTCGGGCCGGCGGGACCACCGATGGCAGCGAGGGGATTTTCGAATGGTGTTCCCTTGAGCATATTCAAAATGGTTTCGACCTGCCTGCCGGGACTGCCAAGCTCGACATATATGAGCGTATCGGAAGGCATAAGTGCGGCTGGGTCGAAATCCAGCATTTCGTCGAGAATGGGTTGGGCCTTTTCGACTATTTCGGCCTGGTCGGCGTAATCTGTAACGAGCTTTTCGAGTACTGTTTTGGCTGCGGCCTCGTCCCTGATTTTCACGTAGCACATACCCTGGCGATAAAGTGCCTGTGCGACATGATTTCGCGGGGCGGAGTCATTGGTGATTATCTGCTCGTATGCCTTAATGGCCGCGTTGATGTCGCCATCGACCTCTTCGGCGTAGAGCCCCTGCTGGAGCAACTCGCCCGTGGAGGCCGCTTTGGTACTGCCGACCAACAGCACGACAGCCAGCAGGATGCCGATTGTGATGTTTGCTGTTGCTTTCATAAACTTCTCCTTTCAAAAAATACGCTATCAAAAAAACTCTTCTTTGACACCTATAATTTACATAACGATTGTTACCGTTTTGCTACGGTTTGTTTCGTTTTAGAATATTTTTTCAGATGACGAATCTTGTTTATAGTGCCGAAAAACGCCCCTTCAAGAGCGGCCAACTTCGCCTTTTGCATTGTAATTTTGCATTTTTCGGTTTAATTTTTAATTTCTCTTCCCAACTTGCCCATTTACAAATTATCAATAATCAATTATCAATTCATCAATTGAAAATATGAGTCATCAGACAATCGCCATATTTGATTTCGGCAGCCAATACGGCCAGCTCATCGCCCGCCGCGTCCGCGAGCACAACGTTTATTCGCGAATCGTCCCGCCCGATACCACCGCCCAACAACTGGCAAAGGAAAATATCACCGGCATCATACTATCAGGCGGGCCGGCCAGCGTTTACGATAAAGACGCCATCAGATGCGACGAAAAGCTCTTCGAGCTGGGCGTTCCCATACTGGGGATTTGCTACGGGATGCAGCTCGCCTGCCAGATTCTCGGCTGTAAAATCACCCCCGCAAAAAGCAGGGAATACGGCCGAACCGACCTGACCGTGCTCGACAAAACCGACCTCCTCGCAAACCTCCCCGATTCCACAATCGTCTGGGCCAGCCACGGCGACCAGCTCGAAGACGTGGGAAAGGATTTCGTCAAACTCGCCAGCACCAAAACCTGCCCCTTCGCCGCCGTAAGGCACAAAGTTCAAAGATTTTTCGGCGTCCAGTTTCATCCGGAAGTATCGCACACCCCGAAGGGGGCGGTGATTTTGAAAAACTTCCTATACAACGTATGCGGCTGCACAGGCGACTGGAAAATGAGCGACTTCGTCGGCGAAACCGTCGATAATATTCGCAAACAAGTAACAAGCCACACCGTAATATGCGGCCTCAGCGGCGGTGTTGATTCCTCCGTAACGGCCGCTCTGGTCCACAAAGCCGTCGGCGACCAGCTCGTATGTATATTCGTCGATAACGGCCTGTTGCGAAAGGGCGAACGCGAGGAGGTCATCTCGACCTTTCGCGACCATTTCCATCTCGACCTGCGGGTGGTCGATTGGTCGAAGCAATTCCTCGAAGGCCTCTCAGGCGTTACCGACCCGCAGCAAAAACGAAAAATCATCGGCGCTGAATTCATAAAGGCCTTCGAATCCGAAGCCGCCAAAATCCCAAACGCCAAATTCCTCGCACAGGGAACCCTATACCCCGACGTTATCGAAAGCGGCAATAAGGACGGCAATACCGCCGCGAATATAAAACTGCACCATAATGTAGGCGGCTTACCCGAAGAGCTGGATTTCGAGCTGGTCGAGCCGTTGAGAGATTTGTTCAAGGACGAAGTGCGGGTCGTCGGGGAATACCTCGGCCTGCCTGAGCACGTCGTATGGCGGCATCCCTTCCCGGGGCCGGGGCTGGCGGTGAGGATAATCGGCGCCGTCACGCCGCAGCGGCTCGAAATACTGCGCTCGGCGGATGAAATCCTCATCGACGAAATCAAATCAGCCGGGCTTTACAGACAAATCTCGCAGGCCCTGGCGGTATTAGTGCCAGTGCAAACCGTCGGTGTGATGGGAGACGGCCGGACCTTCGAAAACGTTATCGCGCTGCGGGCCGTCGAGACGCCTGATTTTATGACCGCCGACTTCTCGCATATCCCCTATGAGGTGCTCAGCATTATTTCCAGCAGGATTATCAATGAGGTCCGCGGCGTAAATCGTGTCGTATATGACATATCAAGCAAGCCCCCCGCGACAATCGAATGGGAATGATAAATCGCCATAACGCCGGTTGGTTCGTTCTGCTGATTACGCTTGTTTTGCGGGGTGCAGCCGGTGCCGAGCCGAATGACGCCAATAATTTAGCTTCCCGAATCCTCAACGAGCTTCCCGCAACGGTCATATCCGACGCAAATTATACCTTCACTCAGCCGGATAATATCGTTCCGCTGTTATTGGCGGGCGGGGCGAGTATCGCTATGCACAACAGCGACGCCGACAGAAACATTAACGACAACCTCGACCGGCATCGCGGCTTCAACGATACAACCGACAAGATTTTCGATTACGCCGGCAGCCCGTGGACGCACCTGGGGGCGACGGGCCTTTGGTATTTTTACAGCGAGGCGAACAGGGACGACCTGAATAGGGAACGGGCCTGGGCGACGCTGAATGCGCTTGCTTTGACCGATACGCTCACATTCGGCTTAAAGGCAATTCGCAACAATGAAAGGCCCAACGGCAAGGATATGTCCTGGCCGAGCGGACACGCCGCAAGCTCATTTTGTATGGCCTCGGTCTTAGACGAATTTTACGGGCCAAAGGTTGGTATTCCCGCCTATATAGGCGCCTGCTTCGTCGGCTGGCGTATGATGGATTCCGGCGAGCACTGGGCATCCGACGTGCTTTTCGGCGGGACGCTGGGCTTCGTAATCGGCCACTCGGTCGCCGCAAGACATACACAGCTTGAAATAGCCGGATTTCAAGTTCAGCCGATGACAACCTGGGATTTTAATCCCGTAATGGGCGTCTGCCTCGTAAAAAGGTTTTAAGCAGCACTCCGCCTATGAACGCAGAACACGGTAAACAGTCCCCGATTTCCTTCTTGAACAACACCGGTAAAAAGCTATAATAATCGCCTTTGCAGGAGGTAAAAGGTAACAGAGGGAAATATATGAAAAAGCAGCAATATATCTCAATGAAAAGTTTTGTTCTGTCGTTACTTTTGTTTCTGATAACCGGTTGTTCTCAACCAGAAAATGTGGCTCACACAAATGACCCTAATCTTGGTATGCAGATATCTGAGGTTCAATCGCCTGATATGGTCTTTATATTTGGAGGGTCATTCCAGATGGGCGATTCGTTCAGTGAAGGCAATTCAAATGAAAGACCTGTTCATACAGTGACACTAGATTCATTCTATATGGGCAAGTATGAGATTACCAACGGGCAGTATTGTGACTTCCTGAACTGGGCAGATGACAACGGCTGGATTACCGTTACCAGCGGTGTTGTATATAAGGCCGGTTCCGGGACAAGCTATCCATATTGCGAAACTTCAATAAAAAGTTTATACAGCCAGATTGCCTATTCTGAAGGTGTTTTCAGCGTTCGCTTAAAACGCGGTCGCGATATGTCAAATGACCCGATGGTTTTAGTAAGCTGGTATGGTTCTGTTGCCTATTGTAACTGGCGAAGCCGGCAGCAAGGCAGGGAGCAGTGTTATAATCTCTCTACTTGGGAATGTGATTTCAATAAACACGGCTATCGACTTGCCACAGAGGCTGAATGGGAATACGCTGCCCGAGGCGGCTTATCAGGAAAGCGGTTCCCGTGGGGGGATACAATTGGTCACAGTCAGGCGAATTACTACAACTCAGGCTCATATAGTTATGAGATTAGTCCAACATTAGAATATCATCCTAAATGGAAGGTCGGGATATATCCATATACATCACCTGCGGGAAGTTTTGCAGCAAACGCTTTTGGGCTTTATGATATGACAGGCAATCTCCAGGAGTGGTGTAATGACTGGTATTCGAGCAGTTATTATAGTTCCAGTCCGCTGAACAATCCGACCGGACCGACAAGCAGTGATTCCCGTGTTCTCCGCGGCGGCAGTTGGGACTGCAGCGCCCTAATCTGTCGAGTTGCAAGCCGCGAATACCGCCAGCCGGGGCACCGGCTCATCAGCTTCGGCTTCCGTGTTGTCCTGGACTTAAATTAAACTTTGCCCTTTTACTGAAAAAAACACAGAAACCAAAAGCCCACATAGTCAAACATGATACCCCGAAACAGCAACGCTTTTACTGCTCGGACTTGGTGCCGGCACGGGACTAAAAATAAGGCGAAAATATTTTTAAAAAATTCGCAGATTCATACAAATGTTTAAAACATTTGTATAGCGCAAGCGCGCAAGTTCCAAACCCTTAGAAATCCACTTTTTTAAAAAATTTTTTATTGCTTTGTAAGCATATACTTAGCCCCTTTTACCTGCCCAATTTACCATCAGGAAATTCCTTGGTTTTCGACACAAACGCGCAAGTTCGCGCCATGGGATGGAGAGACTATGTGGTCTACTCCTGCTATTTAGCCTCCAGGCTTGTCCTGGGGGTTATGGCTAATTTGAAAATTGGAATTTCGAATTTGTTTAGAGATTAGGATTTAGAAATTAGGATTTTAAAATGTTTTGGGTCCCCGACCGCAAGGCCCCCGGCCTAAGTCATGCTGGGGCAAGCAAAGGAGCGTGCCCTCGGGGATCTGCGCTCCGAGGAGGATTATTTATGGCTGTCATTCAATTAAGAGTTCCGAACTGGCTCGACCGTATTTTCGCCTGGCCCGTTGTGGCCTATCGAAAATACAAGTATGGATATTCGTTTCGCAGGATTTATTTGGGCGAGGGGGAATGGACAATTCTGGACGTGAAAGATTATTACAGGTTCGGGCACTACAGGTGGGCATTAGGAGGGAGCGGAAACAACTTTTATGCCATCGGGGGGACAAAAAACGATAAAGGAAAGGTAAAAATTCTCCGCCTGCACCGCCTAATAATGAACGCGCCAAAAAATCGCGTCGTTGACCATAAAAACTGCAACGGTCTCGATAATCGCGAGGAAAACCTACGCCCGGCAACAAAAGCCCAAAATTCAACAAACCGCAAAAAGACAAAAAACACCTCATCTCGATATTTAGGTGTTTGTTATGACAAGAGCAGAAACCGCTGGGCTGCAGGTATCCGGATTTATGGTAAGAGAAGAAAATGGCTCGGACGATTTGAGAGGGAAGACGACGCAGCACGTGCATACGACAAGGCGGCGAAGAAGTATCACGGTGAGTTTGCCAGCTTAAACTTTCCATAAAAAGCGGGCAAAAAAAGTCTCAGGCGAGTTTTTTCAGCAGCTATCGAGATAAGCTACGTATTCACGTGTGAGATTTGTGATTGCGGGCCAGTCTTTTTTCTTTACAAATTCCGGCCGGATGACCGAGCCGCCTACGCCGATAGCGACGCAGCCGGCCGAGAGAAAATCTTCGATATTTTCAGGCCTGACGCCCCCTACCGCGACGAAATCGATATCGTCAATAGGACCTCGCAACTGCTTTATATAATCGATGCCGATTGCCGCCGCGGGGAAGATTTTGACCATTTTCGCGCCGTGTCGTTTGGCGGTGAGGATTTCGGTGGCGGTGGCGGCGCCGGGCAGGACGGCGATATCGCGCTTGACGCAATAATCAATTACTTCCGTATTCACATCGGGCGCGATGATATATTTTGCGCCTGCTTCGACCGATTTTTCGCACAATTCAGTTGATACTACCGTTCCCGCACCGATAGTCATTTTATCACCGAATTTTTCGCAAAGCGTCCGTATCAAGTCGAAGACGCCGGCGGTATTGCAGGTAACTTCCAGGATTTTTACTCCGCCCGCTAAAAGCGCATCGGCTATAGCGATTATATTTTGTGAATCAACGCCTCGCGCTATAGCGATGATTTTTTTGCGTCTGATTAGTTCATAAACCTTTTTCGAATTCACATTTTGCTCCCTAAGAGGATTGACCCCTCTGTAACAAGCGCGCCTGCCACGCAGGCCGTCAAAAGACAGGCAATCGTCGCTGCCACAAGTGCGCGGAACGCAACCTTTGCTATGTCGGCCGTCCTGTCGCGGGCCAGGGCCGATATACCGCCCACAAAAATTGCCATCGAGGCCAAATGCGCGAATCCGCAAAGGGCATAAGTGGTAATGACCGCTGAACGAGGGTCTTTCAGCAGCCCCTGCTCCCCGTTTGCCAAATCATCGAACATTGCCCTCCCGATGGCCCCAATAACTACGGCCCCGGCAATCGCAACAGGTACTATACATACTGAAAATAATACTGAACAAATTGATAACCCGATTTGCCTGCCAAAGGAATGGAGCTTACTTTTGAACATCACTTCTTCTTCTTAAAACTATTTATGCAAACACGAAACATTCTTTTTCGTGTCATTAGTTTCATTTTAAATACTCCAAGTAAACGAAAATTAACTGATACCACTTTTAGTGAGTCGATGCAACGAGATTCCACCAACATGTTCGTATAGGGGTGCGATTTCAGATTCGGCCTGGCAAAGTCGTTTTATTTTTTGGTTGTTAATTTAAATACGTTAGCTATTTCATTTCCATCAGCGGGCATTTTCAAAATCAGACCTTCATCTGTTATTTTCCATTTAACCTTTTGCTTTGTGCCAAGCATCGAAATCTTTTTAACTTTAATATTTGCCGCTTTTCCATCTTTGCCGAAAATAGTCATCTTAATTTCACTGCCTGCATCCGGCCTGCCCAGGACAAACGCATAGACTATATTGCCCTTTGTGGTATAACGAATATCGTTTTGGTTGTATCCTCTCCGCATTTTAACGAAACTGCCGCTTGACAGCATTTTTGTATGTCCTTCGCCGTAATCGATAAAGGGCCTTGTATCATAAATCGCCTCACCGTATTTTTGCAACCAATCCCCAATCGCCAGCAGCAGCTGTTTTTGATTATCCGGAATCGTGCCATCGGCCATGGGCGATATATTGAGCAGAAGCTGGCCGTTCTTACTGACAATATCAATCATCGTCTTTATAATCACCGGCGTCTTCTTTAAGTGCAAATTCTCCGTATAACACCATGACCCGAACGAAATCGTATCATCTGTAAGCCAGACGAAACTGGTAAGTTTGTCTGCCCGGCCTTTTTCGTAGTCCAGGATACCTACTTGACGAGGGAGGTCGGCGCCCTTGTATGTTACGACGACTTCTTTGCCGAGTTTACCCGCGTCGTTGAAATAATACGCCAGATATTCCGTTTTGTATTTATCCGGAATTTCTCCGAGCCAGGCATCGAACCACATTAAGTCAGGATGATAATTGTCAATGACCTCGATGAGCTTGTCTTCCCACATCTGATAGAATTTGTCAGCGGGCATATAACCATACATAATTGCCCGGCTTGGGTCTTCCAGAAGCAGCGGGAAGTTCTTCTTCACAAATTCGTAATGACCTGTCCAATATGTTTTGCCATCTTTTGTAATTTCATAAAGACCATTACGCTCGTGATGAAAAGTGGTAACAAATCGCATTCCTTTTTTGCGGATTGCTTTTTCAAGCTCGCCTACGATGTCGCGATGCGGCCCCATATCTCGTGCGTTCCATGGCGTCAGCTTGCTTGCCCACATTGAGAAGCCGTCGTGATGCTCGGCAACGGGGCCGGCGAATCTTGCTCCCGCTCTAACGAACAAATCCGCCCATTCGTTTGCGTCGAATTTTTCCGCTTTGAACATCGGCACAAAATCGGGATAGCCAAATACATCTGGTTTTCCCCAGTATTTTATATGGTGATTGTACGCCGGCGAACCGATGTCGTACATATTTCTCGGATACCATTCGTTTTCAAAGGCAGGCACGGAATATACGCCCCAGTGAAAATAGATGCCGAATTTATCATTACGGAACCAGTCGGGCACTGGTTTTCGCTGTTTAAGGGAATCCCAGTTGGCAACAAAATCAGTTTTAAAGCTTTTTTGGGGCTTATCGTTAACCAATTTTTGAGTTTCTTTAGCACAGCCGATAAATAATACAAGGGTTAATGATATGCTTGTAAGTATGTTTTTCTTCGATTTTGCCATTATCTTTAAACTCCTTTATTTTAAATCCATTATTGTAGACTGCATTTTTTAATAATTTTTTCCGGCGAGCCTGTCCTCATCTTTTATTTACTCAAAACTGTCACTTCCGCTGGTGTCAGGCCGTCACTATCAGCCATAATTTTTATAATACCGCCACGACCTTCCATAGGCCGGACAATCAAAGTTTCCTTGCCATAGAATAATTTATGTTCGGCATCATGGAATGATTCAAAAGACATGGGATTACCATTTCTGCGCCGTCGCGCTTTGCAGTGAGTATTTCGGTGGCGGTGGCAGCGCCCGGTAATATGGCGATATCGCGCCTTACGCAATAATCGATTACTTCCGTATTAACATCGGGTGCGATGACATATTTAGCGCCCGCTTCAATCGATTTTTCGCAAAGTGAAGTTGTTATTACCGTTCCCGCACCGATATTCATCTTATCGCCGAATTTCTCGCAAAGCGTCCGTATCAGGTCGAATACCCCTTCGGTATTGCAGGTAACTTCGAGCATACTTACCCCGACCGCTAAAAGCGCTTCTGCGACAGCGATTATATTTTGAGAATCAACGGCCCTCGCGATAGCGATGATTTTTTCGCGCCTGATTAATCCATAAACATCTTTCGAATTCATACCTGGCTACCCGTCAAAATGCAACTATCGGCGAAACAGCCGA
>CAYLYB010000068.1:0-14901 GCA_964387605.1 uncultured Pirellulales bacterium
CCGTCAGCCGCCCAGAGCACCTCCGACAGCTGCTGCAATGTGAGCTTTTTGTCGGAGATATCGCGAATCGTTTTTCTTTTCTTCAGCGCCTGCATTATCGAAATGCCCTTCTCCAAATCGGGCTGGCTTAGCTTGATTATTTCATCGCCCGCCTTTATCGCCGCTTCAGTCCCTGCGGCCGTATTTGCCTCTTCGCCCAAACCGGGCCTTGCCGCCGCCAGCACTGTCAACGCGGGCATGCCTTTTAAGAATGTCCTGCGATTCATATTTTCCTCCAGCCTTCAATTCATTTAAATTAAAGTTAAAAAACAGTGATAACAGTTTCGCTTCCTATTCCACAGCCAGAACGACCACCGATTTCGATGGAATAGTAGCCAGAATTTTACCGTTCTTTACTTGCATCATGTCAAATTCCGTGGGTCTTATAGTATCGGGCTCTTCAAAGGTATTGTGAGCGTTCATAACTTCGGAGGTAAGAACACGCCCTGTCACCTTTTGCACCTGAAATCCTTCAAAACTGACTTCAAGCTCCTCGGGCATTTGGGGATTCAAATTGCATATAGAAATATGAATCCTGCCGGACTTGTCTTTCGAAGCCGACACCGAGATACCCGCAAGCGTTTCCGAGCCGAATTTATACGGATTACAAACAATATCACAGGGCAGCTGCGTTGCCCCCTGATGAACCTTATACATTTCAAATACATAGTAAGTCGGCGTGACAATCATCTTTTCGTTTTTCGTAAGAACCATCGCCTGCAGCACATTATTGGTCTGGGCGATATTGGCCATCCTGACCCTGTCGCAGTGCTGATTGAATATATTCAAAAAACACCCCGCAACAACGGCGTCCCTGAGCGTATTTTGTTGATAAAGAAATCCTGGATTTTCCCCTTTTTCAGTAATCCACCACGTCCCCCATTCGTCAACGAAAAGCCCTATGCGCCCCTGCCCATCATATTTGTCCATAATCTTTTTTATTTTGCCAATCATTTCATCGAGGAAAAACGTCTTTTTGAGCGTGTTGAACCAACCTTGTTCGTCGAAGACCGTAGCCCTTCCTTTGTGGTCCCAGTCGCCCTCGAATACATAGTGGTGCAGACTGATTGCGTCCATTTGCTTTGCTGCGTTTTTCAGCAGCACTTCGAACCATCTATAATCATCCCAGCCCGGCCCGCATGCTACCTTCGTTATTTTATTGCCCGGATAATTTCTGACGTATGTCGCGAAACGCTTATAAACATCCGAGTAATATTCCGGGGTCATATTTCCGCCGCAGCCCCAGTTTTCATTGCCGATTGCGAAATACCTTACCTTCCACGGTTTCTCCCGCCCGTTGGCCCGCCGTAAATCAGCCATCTCGCTTTTGCCGCCGAACGTCATATACTCGACCCAGTCCTGCATTTCTTCAGGCGTTCCCGAGCCGACATTGCCGCTTATATACGCCTCACAGCCAAGCATCTCGCACAAGTCCATAAACTCGTGTGTTCCGAAATGATTATTTTCCGTAACCATGCCCCAATGGCTATTAACCATTGATGGTCTTTTTTTGCGAGGTCCGACGCCGTCCTTCCAGTGATACTCATCCGCAAAACACCCGCCCGGCCAGCGTATCACAGGCACGTCAATCTTTTTCAACGCCTCGACAACGTCCGTGCGAATCCCGCGGATATTCGGAATATTCGAATCCTCCCCGACCCAGAACCCCCCATAAATACATCTGCCTAAATGCTCGGCAAAGTGCCCGTAAATCTCAGGCCGGATAGTGTTCTTGCCTTGCCCCGCCTGAATAATCAGTTTATTTATGCTACCGGCCTCATTTACCTCGGTCGCAGCCGAACAGGCCGAAACGTTGAACACTAAAAACGCAATCAAAATCAATTTTCCAAAACCGCTGTCGGTGTTTTTAATGCACATGAAAAGCACCTTATTCCTTTCTCAAACTTTTTAACAATAAAAGCCCCGCTGAAATACTCTCTGCCTGAAGCCGTAAATGGCGAACAAAATCCGCCGTAGCTCGTCGAAGAAAACCATTTCTATCTTTTCCTGAAGTAATTCGCCCTGACCCAGTTGAAGTTCAATATAAAGTGCACCGCGATAAGTGTCAGCAATACCGCCCCGCCGCCCTTATGAAAAATCTGGAATGCCTTGATAGGCAACTCGTCGAGGAATATAACCGTTACTGCCTGGTTGACCGCCAGCACCACTAAAATCGGATTCAAAATCTTCAACGCCGTATTTCTCTTCATAATCGCCTCCAGTTTCAAAACAGATTTACCAGCCGATTCGCCGGCCGGTATCCACATTCATTCTTAACCGCCCCATTTTAATTTGATTGGCCAATCCTCACAAGCTACAATCCCCTTATGTCAAAAAGAAGAAAAACCACCACAGTCAACGTAGCCGGCGTCAAAATCGGCTCGAATTGGCCTGTTGTCGTGCAGTCGATGACCAAGGTTGCGACTACCGATATCGCCCGCTGCGTCCGGCAGGTAAACCAGCTTGCCGAGGCGGGCTGCCGGCTCGTCCGAATAGCCGTGCCCACCCAGGCCGACACAGCCGCATTCGCCAAAATCGTTCAAAAGGTAACTGTCCCCCTTATTGCCGATATTCATTTCAGCCCCGCCCGTGCAATCGAGGCAATCGAGGCAGGCGCGGCGAAAATACGCCTCAATCCCGGCAATATAAAAAACAGGGCCGACATTTTGCGAATTATCGACGCGGCCAAAATGCACAAGGTCGCAATCAGAATCGGCGTCAATGAAGCGAGCATCCGGGATTTGAGAAAACCCGACGTCGTCAGCGGCAAGCGCGTCGCACTGATGCTGAAAGAAATGAAACAATACGTCCGCCTGTTCGAGGGCCGGGGCTTTGGCCAAATCGTGCTAAGCGCAAAAAGCAGCGACCCGGCTCGCACAATCGAAATCAACAGGCGCATCGCCGAGGCGTTCGATTACCCTATTCACCTGGGCCTTACCCACGCGGGCTTGCCCGAAGACGCCTGCATACCGTCGGCCGTCGCACTCGGCACGCTGTTGGCCGAAGGCATCGGCGACACAATTCGAGTCAGTGCTGCCGGCGAGCCGCTCGTTGAAACCGAAATCGCAAAACAGATTCTCATCTCGCTCGGCCTTTATCCCGCACCGAAACTGCAGGTAATAGTCTGCCCCACCTGCGCACGGGCCGAGATTGATATAACAAAGCTCGCCAAAAAAGTGAAAAAAGCACTTGCTGGTTCGACAAGCTCGCCACGCGGTAAAATCGACAAGCCCCTGCGAATCGCCGTAATGGGCTGCATCGTAAACGGCCCCGGCGAAGCCGCCGACGCTGATTTGGCCGTATGCGCCGCCAAAAACAAGGCCTTCATTTATCGAAAAGGTAAAAAAATCGATACCGTCCCCGAAAGCCGAATCATCCCGACACTGCTGCGCAATCTCAAAAAGTTATGACTGCTCCCTCAAAAAAACCGAAAGAGGCGATATGCCGTTTCGCCCTCGTCGTCATTTTGGCAATCGCATTCGGCTATATCGAGGCGGCCGTTGTCGTATATCTTCGCCAGATATTTCATCCAGCCGGCTTCCACTTTCCGCTTCCTCAATTCGGCCTGGCGGCAACCCGGCAGCGACTGGTCATCATCGAAATCGCCAGAGAAGCCGCAACGCTTATCCTCATACTAAGCGCCTGCATCCTCTCAGGCCGAAACCGCCGACAAAGACTCGCCTACTTTCTCACCATCTTCGCCGTCTGGGACATCTTCTATTACGTCTGGCTGAAAGTAACCCTCGACTGGCCCGCCTCCATTATGGATTGGGACATCCTCTTTTTAATCCCCGTCCCCTGGGCCTCTCCCGTCCTCGCCCCTGTGCTGGTTTCGCTCGTGATGCTGCTTTTCGCTGTGATGATTTTGTATCGCGACTATCTCGGCCAAACAATCAGAGCATCGCTTTGGGACCGGCTCGGCTTCTCGCTCGCCGGGCTGGTCATCATCATCTCATTCTGCATCCCAGGCCTGCACATCTCCCGGCCCGACTACGCCTGTTACTTCTCCTGGCCTTTGTTCTTTGCGGGCCTGTTCGGCGCAGTCGCGATTTTCACAAAATGCCTTTACTGTAAAACCAGTCCCCCACCGGCACAACTCATCCGCCCTGCTTGATTTTCCCAATATCTCTCCCTCCATTTTACTGCCCGGCGGGGGACTCGAATTTCCCGAAAATCATTTTCCCCGCCGAGGTCTGCAGCGAGCTTGTAACCGTCAAAATAATCTCTTTTCCAATCCTGCCACGGGCCTCTTCCACAACTACCATTGTGCCGTCGTCGAGATACCCGACCCCCTGCTGCTGTTCCTCGCCCGGCTTCACAATTCGAACCTTCATCGTCTCGCCGGGCAGTGCAATAGTCTTCAGCGAGTTGGCCAAATCGTTGATATTAAGCACATCCACCTCGCGCACCGCAGCCACCTTGCTCAGGTTATAATCCGTCGTCACGAGGCGCCCCCCGCAGTGTTTGCTGTATACAATCAGCTTCTGGTCAACCCCTTTTACCTCATCAACTCCTGGAACAGCCGCATCGTCAATCGATATATCGATTGACGTATCCGTCTGCATCTCCTTGAGTATATCGAGCCCCCTTCTGCCGCGGTTGCGCTTCAGCTTGTCCGACGAGTCGGATATCAACTGTATCTCGCCCAGCACGAATCTGGGAACAATCAACGGAGCATCAAACAGCTTGCTCTTATACAAATCCGCAATCCGGCCGTCGATTATCGCCGAGGTATCCAGAACAAAAGGCCTTGCGCCTTTGGTCTGCTTGGTAAACTCAACATAAGGAATCACGAATCGGACGTCGTCTTTCGTGCGAATCACCACGCTGATTGTAAGAAAACAAACGCAAATGCCCAGAATCCACTTTATCGCCTTCACCGCCGTCTCGTTTAGGCCCATGCGATATATATCGATAATCATATCGAACACCTGTGCAAGGGCCCAACTCACAACTATCCCGACAAGCAGCCCGAAAAACACCCCCGCCAAAGCCGCCAGAGACTTCTTCGGCGTCAGAAAATCCAGAAGAAGCGCCACCACCGCCAGCCCCAGTGCGCTCCATAAAATTGCGTTGAAATTAGTCCGGGTCATTTCCCCCGATATCTCCGGAGCCGTAAGATTCACAAGTAAAACAGCGACAATAATAACAAGAAAAAACGCTCGTAAGACAAACAGCAACATATTTATGACCTCCAATTAATATTCTATAATTTTATCAGGACTCACATATCTAATAAGATAACATATTATCACCTGACTTTCAAAATATCATAAAAGCCCGTTCCCTCCGATGCTTTTTACGCCACGCTCCCTCTGTATTCATTCGATGCGCTCCGAACATAGCCGCCTTAAAAAACAGACCTCGCCCTAAGCCCCGAGCGCTTTTGCCGCCGCGTCGCCGTCTTTTGCGTCAACCACCACGAGAATCCGGAACTTGCCTTTTATCACCATCCCCGTACCGGCTATCCCGCGAATTTCCCGCTCCGCAAGTCCTTTTATCACATCCGCTCCCGCCCCGGCACGATCTTCACCATCGACAATGAATCCCGCCTCTTTTGTAACGCTTAGTTTCGCTTCCCGGGCAAATGCCTCGAATTTGCCCTCATCCTTAGCGCTTACCGCGACCCTGCCTCGATTTTCACCACAGGAACACGCAATAAAACACAAATAATCCACACCGGATAAAGCGCTCTGTAATAAAAACCTTTGCAAACTCCCCGGCTTATCCTCTATATCCACACAGTGAACCGTAATCCGCTTTACAGCCATTTCCGTTCCCTTTCATTATGAAATGACCTTTATTAAATCAGGCCGACTTTCTTTGCGCTCTTTTCCTTTTCAATACCAAAACCGGTTCAACCTTTTTTGCCCGAACCTTTAAGCTGACCCGCCACTTTCGCCGTCTCCTGTTTTATCTTTTCTTCGTCGCCCAGATAATAATGTCTCTGCGCATTCATATTCTCATCCAGCTCATAGACCAGCGGCACACCGGTTGGGATATTAAGCTCCACAATATCATTATCGGATATTGAATCGAGATGCTTGACAATCGCCCTCATACTGTTGCCGTGCGCGCTGACCAGCATACGTCTTCCTTCTTTCAGCTTCGGCACGATTTCATCGTGCCAGCAGGGCATCACCCGCTCTAAGGTCGTCTTTAATGATTCCGTCGCCGGCAGTAACTGCCTCGGCACATCGGAGTATAAACTGTCGTTGGCCGGATGACGTTTATCGCTTTCATCGAGGGCCGGGGGCAGCACGTCGTATCCCCGCCGCCATTTGTGGACCTGTTCGTATCCGTATTTGTCCGCGGTCTCTTTCTTATTAAGTCCCTGAAGTGCCCCGTAATGCCGTTCGTTCAGACGCCAACAGCGAATAACTTCAATCCCATCAAGTTCCATGTCTTTGAGGATTATTTCCAGTGTTTGTATTGCCCGTTTCAAAACGGAAGTAAAAGCGATATCGAAAGTATAATCCTCCCGTTTAAGAATCTCCGCCGCCTCGTGTGATTCTTTTATCCCGCGCTGCGACAGCCCAACATCCGTCCAGCCGGTAAACCGGTTCTCGAGATTCCACACGCTCTCGCCGTGTCTGACAAACACAATCTTTATCATATCGCGTCCTCTTTGCCGTCCGCTGAACCGCAAAGGATAAGACAAACGCTTACGTACGTCAAACCAAACTTGGCATATCTGAAAAATTCTCTTTAAGATATACGAATTAAAAATTAAAATTCTTCTATGCTTTACGTCTGGATAACGCTTTTACTAATAATAAACGCCTTCTGGCTTATGCTCGTTCCCTTTGCCCTGCCCGGCAACTGGCTCATAATTTTAACAACTTCACTTTTCACCTGGTGGCAATGGGGAAATGGGGTGTTTTCAATCTATACGCTCGTCGCAGTCGCGATTCTTGCCTTAATCGGTGAGCTTGTCGAATTTTTAGCCGGCGCAGGCGGCGCAAAAAAAGCAGGCGCCGGCTGGCCCGCCGCACTGGCGGCCATTGCCGGCGCCGTCACAGGCGCAATTATGGGGACACTTGTCTTACCCTTATTCGGCACTATCATCGGCGCCTGCATCGGCGCTGGGCTTGCCGCATATTTCGTCGAGCTGGCAATAGGTAAAAAACCAGAAGAGTCGATGCGCTCAGGCCTCGGCGCCTCAGTCGGCTATTTAATCGGCTCGACCACGAAATTCGCTATCGGCTGCGCAATATGGCTCATCATCGCAATCGCAGCATTTCTCTAAGTCTGTAGTCTTAACTCTGAGGTCTGTAGTCTAAAAGCTCCGCCGCGATTCTCTTTGCCGCGTCTTTTTTCGCCGCTGACCTGCATCCCCTCTTCATTTGCTCTCGCAACCTGTCCTCTTTCAATAACGGCTCAAGCTCCTCCCAGAGCCACTCCCGCCTGTCCGTCTCATCCCCCAAATCATCCACGATAATCGCCGCACCCGTCTCGACTAATTTACCCGCGTTAAGATACTGGTGCATATCCTTATGATAAGGATAAGGCATACATACACTCGGCGTCTCAGCCGCCGCGTATTCCGCCACGCTCACCGCCCCGCTTCTGCCGATAACCAAATCCGCCGACGACAGCAAATCCGCCATATCGTCCCAATAATCGATTACCTTATGCCCGATTGCCGCCCCCTCGTACCCCTCCTTGACCTGTTCGTAATTCGCCCTGCCCGTCAAATGCACAATCTGCCAGTCGCCTGCGTAGTCACCGAGATTAGCCAACAGCGAGCAAATCGTCCGGTTGATATTTTGCGACCCGCTCGATGCGCCCGTAACAAGCAGTATCTTTTTATTCTTATCAAGCCCCAATGCCTCTATCACCCTGTTCGGCTGCGGATTTTCGAAGCTGCTTCTTAACGGACAGCCCGTTACGCTCACCTTTTGTTTATGCCTGCTGAAATATTCAGCCGTCTCGGCGAACTGAACGAATATCTTCTTCGCCCATCGCGCTATAACCCTGTTCGCCCTGCCCGGAACGATATCGACGTTAATAAGATAAACCGGCTTCTTTAATCGATACCCTGCCCTGCATACCGGCGCCGCGACAAACCCACCTACGCCGACTATTACCGGCTCGGCGCTTCTTCGTATCGCCTCGGCAGCAATTTTCTGACTCGATAAAAACGTGATAAAAAACCGTATCAGCTTATCAGGCCTTGCAGAAAGACCAACCGCAGGCAGCGCCGTCCATTCGAAGCCGGCTTTGCTCAATATGTGCCTGTCAATGTCCCTGCCGCTTACGAAAAAATGTATCGAACTCGCCGAGCTTAGCTTCTTTATCTGCTGGGCCACTGCAATCGCCGGATAAATATGCCCTCCCGTTCCTCCTCCCGCGAAAAAAAAGCTTTTTTGTGCCATCAAACCCCGTCCCCAATCTCAGGCGTTTCGCTCCTCGAGGCGATATTCAATAATACGCCTACCGCCGCCGCGCTCAATAGCATACTTGTCCCGCCCGCGCTGACAAAAGGCAAAGGCAGCCCCTTCGTCGGCAGCACCACTGTCACCACCCCGATATTCAGCGCTGCCTGCACGCCGATTGCCAATACAATCCCCGCCGCCAACAGCTTCCCGAATGGCTCCCTGCACCGCACCACTACTAATATTCCGAGCCATACAAATAATATAAAAAGCAGTATTACTGCCGCCACTCCCACAAAGCCCAGTTCCTCCCCGATAATCGCGAATATAAAATCGGTCGTATCTTCCGGCAGATGCCCGTATTTGCAAACGCCCCTGCCAAGCCCTTTGCCGAATAATCCGCCCGACCCCAGCGCGATAAGCGACTGGCTCGCCTGGTAATTCGCCGAACCCATCCATTTATCCGGATTCAAAAACGCCATTATCCTTATTTTTCTCGTCGGCGACGAAATAATCGCCAGCACAAACCCCAAAGCAGCAACAGGCATTGGCGCAAGTAAATGCCGCCAGTCCGCCCCGCCAACTAATAATACCAGAAAACTCAACAGCGCTATCAGAGCAGCAGAGCCGAAATCCTCGATTATCACCAACCCGACAACCAGCCCAATCGTTAAACAAACAGGCAAAAACCCCCGCCAAAACGACCGCAATTTCTCCTCGTACCTCGTGCATATTCCCGCTAATAAAAATATCATCACCCATTTCGCCAATTCCGACGGCTGAAAGCTGATTACCACAGGCCCGACTGGTATCCGCAGCCACCGCCTCGCGCGGTTTATCTCCGTCCCGACCTGCGGCAGCAACACAATCACCAATAAAATCAAGCTCAATATAAAAAAGTATGTAATCGCCGACCGCTTGAATCCCCTGCTCAAATCGAACCACCGGTAGTCAATCTTCGACGCCGCCAGCATTACTCCCACCGCTAACGGGAAAAATAATATTTTCCGCAGATTCACCCACTCATAAAACCGCCCCAAATTAATATCGCTGCCTATGACCACCCCCGCCGAAAACACAAATATCGTCCCGATGGCCATCAATGTAACGACCACCGCACCAATCCACCCGCCTAATCCGCCTCTGTCATCTAATTCTACAATCTTCGCAGCTTCCGCCATACCGCACCCGAATAACAAAAAAATCGGCTTAACGCTCTTATCTTTTCGGCACTACCGAACCAATCGCAACAAAATTTCACGCGGGCAGCAATTGTGCACCCCCGCACACTTCGTGCAAACCAAAACCCACCTAACGAGCGTATAACTATAAGATTAGCTAATGTCTTTCACCGGCACTTTTAACTTTGCCGGCGGGCCAGGAACGCTATAATCTGTTGTTTTATATCAGCTTGCACACTTTGAACGTATAAAGCAGGAGTTCAAATGTTCGAAATCGTTGAAAAAGACACCTTGGGGCCAAATGTAACCCGTTACAAAATAAAGGCCCCGCGAATCGCGACCTCGCGTAAGTGCGGCCAGTTTGTAATCGTCCGTGCGTTCGACCATTCCGAGCGTATCCCCCTCACCATCGCCGACGTCAATCCCCGCTCCGGAACAATCACGCTTATCGTTCAAACCGTCGGCAAAAGCACTCTCGAAATGTCAACTCTCGAAAAAGGCGGCTCGTTCGCCGACGTCGCAGGCCCGCTTGGCAAACCCAGCCACATCAAAAAATATGGCACCGTCGTCGTTATCGGAGGCGGACTGGGAACAGCCGTCGTTTACCCGCAGGCGGTCGCGCTCAAAGAGGCGGGCAACAAAATTATCAGCATCATCGGCGCACGCTCGAAAGACCTGCTAATCCTCGAAGACCTGCTCGAAAGCGTCAGCGATAAACTAATCATCACTACCGACGATGGCTCCGCGGGACAAAAAGGCCTTGTTACCGATGCCCTGCGACAGCTCACCGCCCAATCCGACGGAAAAGTCGACGCAGTATATTGCGCAGGCCCCGTCATTATGATGAAATTCGTATCAGAAGTTACCCGACCGCTCAATATACCCACCGTCGTCAGCTTGAATCCCGTTATGGTCGACGGCACCGGGATGTGCGGCGGCTGCCGGGTAACAATCGGCGGCGAAAGAAAATTCGCCTGCGTCGACGGCCCCGAATTCGACGGCCATCAGGTCGATTACGACGAATTGATGGACCGCCTCAAAACCTATAAAAATCACGAAGGTAAAGTCCTCGAAAGATACGAGCAGCACGAATGCAAATTAACCAAAGCGATTGAAGCCCAAAAGGCGGCTGAGTCGAAACCCAAAGCCGCCATACCAATAACAGAAATAAAAAAACTCACGCCGAAAGAGCGCCTCGCCATACCGCGACAGCAAATGCCGCAGCGAGAAGGCCTCGAACGAAACAAGGACTTCAACGAAGTAAATCTCGGCCTGACCGAGCAAATCGCCATCCGCGAGGCGCAGCGCTGCCTGCAGTGTAAAAACGCCAAATGCGTCCCCGGCTGTCCCGTCGGCATCGACATACCCGGCTTCGCAAAACTCATCGCCGAAGGCAAATTCATCGAAGCCGCCGAGTTGATTCGAAAAGATAACGACCTTCCCGCCGTAACAGGCCGGGTATGCCCGCAGGAAATCCAGTGCGAAGCGACCTGCGTCCGATGTAAATCCGACGCACCCGTCGCAATCGGCTGGCTCGAACGTTTCGTCGCCGATTACCAGATGGCGCAAGGAAGTAAAATCACCCCCGCTGCCGTCGAAAAGACCGGCAAAAAAATCGCCTGCATCGGCTCAGGACCCGCTGGAATAACCTGCGCGGGCCAGCTCGCAAAGCTCGGCTACGACGTCACCATCTTCGAGGCCTTCCACAAGCCCGGCGGCGTCCTCGTTTACGGCATCCCCGAATTTCGTATGCCAAAGGCAATCGTCGACGCCGAAATACAAAACCTCAAATTACTCGGCGTCGAAATCGAGACCAACGTAATCGTCGGCCGAACCGTAACCATCCCGCAGCTTATGAATGACGAGGGATTCGACGCCGTATTCATCGCCGTTGGCGCAGGCCTGCCCGGCTTTATGAATATACCCGGCGAAAATCTAAAAGGCGTCTATTCCGCAAACGAATACCTCACCCGCGCAAACCTTATGGCGGCATACGACTCCGCATCCGACACTCCGCTTGTCCGCGGCAAACACGTCTGCGTAATAGGAGGCGGCAATACCGCTATGGACGCCGTGCGAATAAGCAAACGACTCGGCGCAGAACAAAGCACTATCGTTTATCGCCGCAGCCGAAAGGAAATGCCCGCCCGTGTCGAAGAAGTCCATCATGCCGAAGAGGAAAACATAAAATTCGAAATGCTCACCGCCCCCGTCGAGGTCCTCGGCGACGAAAATGGCTGGGTCAGGGCGCTTAAATGTATAAGAATGGAACTCGGCGAGCCGGATTCATCGGGCCGGCGCCGACCCGTCCCAATCGCCGGCTCGGAATTCACTATCGATTGCGACACGATGATTGTAGCTGTCGGCACCGGCGCAAATCCCCTGCTCACAAAAACCACCCAAGGCCTCAAACTCAATAAATGGGATTATATCGAAACCGACGACAACCTTATGACCAGCATACCCGGCGTATTCGCCGGCGGCGATATCGTCCGCGGCTCCGCCACCGTCATTTTAGCTATGGGCGACGGCAAAAAAGCCGCCAATTCGATACATAAATACCTGTCTGCAAATTGAGCACAGCAAAATCACTGTAACGCTAATCTCTTGACCGAACAGGTCTTTTCACGTTATCCTTTACAGCTTATGGCAGTCGAATTCAGCAATATCCCGGAAATCCTCGAAGACCTTCGCCAGGGCAAAATGATTGTCCTCGTTGACGATGAAGACCGTGAAAACGAAGGCGACCTCGTCTGCGCCGCCGAAAAGGTAACTCCTGAAATAATCAACTTTATGGCAAAGTTCGGCAGGGGCCTCATCTGCCTGCCCCTCACCGGCGATAAATGCGACGCACTCGCCCTGCACCCCCAGGCCGTCGATAATACCGCCCGCCTGCACACCGCCTTCACCGTCAGTATCGACGCCGCCGAAAATGTCACAACCGGTATCAGCGCAGCCGACCGCGCCAAGACCATCCGGACCGCAATCGCCGAAAACGCAAAACCAGCCGACCTCGCCAGACCGGGCCACATCTTCCCGCTCCGCGCAAGGGCCGGCGGCGTACTCGTCCGCGCCGGCCAAACCGAAGGAGCGGTCGATTTAATGACGCTGGCAAAGCTAAAACCAGCCGCCGTGATTTGCGAAATTATGAATGACGACGGCTCTATGGCACGCGTCCCGCAACTGCTGAAATTCTGCGAAAACCACAAACTGAAAATAACCTCAATCGCCCGCCTCGTCGAATATCGCCTCCAGCGCGAAAGCCAGGTAAAGCGGGTCGAAAGCATCGCTCTCCCGACCGACTACGGCGAATTCAAACTCATCGGCTACGAATCCCTGTCTTCCGCAGAGCCGCACCTCGCCCTGTGCAAAGGAGGCATCGGCGAGCTCGATGATTCAGGCCTGCCGATTATCCACGACGAGCCAGTCCTCGTCCGCGTCCACTCCGAATGTATGACGGGAGACTTGTTCCATTCCCAGAGATGCGAATGCGGATACCAGCTAATCACCGCGATGCAAATGATTGAAAAAGCAGGTATCGGCGCGCTCGTCTATCTCCGCCAGGAGGGCAGGGGCATAGGCCTTAAAAACAAACTCCACGCATACAAACTACAGGAACAGGGCCTCGATACCGTCGATGCAAACGTCGAACTCGGCTTTCTTCCAGACCGCCGGGATTACGGAATCGGCGCCCAAATCCTCCGCGACCTCGGCCTGAAACAGATAAAAATCCTAACCAATAACCCCAAAAAAATCAGCCGGCTCGAGGTCTACGGAATTAAAATCGTCGAGCAAATCCCGCTAAAAGCCACTCCATCCCCCCATAATATCGATTACCTGCGCACAAAAAAACTCCGCCTCGGCCACATCCTCGACGACGACCTCTAAGTCCCCGGGCCCAAACTCTCGATTTTTAACTCAACTAAAACCAATACCTCGCCGAAATATTCTCTATGAAAACCCTTTTGCCAAAGCTGCTTTTCATCCTCGCCCTGCTGACATATCCCGGCTGCAATCTCGGCCCCGGCTCCGATTCCCCGGATGACCTCGCGCGTTCCAACGCTTCGTTTTGCGCCCGCTTCGGCCCGAAACGCCTCGACATCCTTCCTCTCACGCACGTTGCATCCTCTTCATCGCCCGATGCCACTATCAACGTTTACGTCTCTCTCATCGACGCCTATGATTCGCAGATAAAAGCGCCGACCATCGTTCGCTTCGAATTATTCCAGTACGTCGAACGCTCTACCGACCACAAGGGAAAACGAACCGCCATCTGGCCCGATATCGACCTCACCGACCCCGATACGAACAACAACTACTGGCAGGATTTCCTCCGCGCATACCTGTTCTCCCTGCCCGTCCAGAAATCCTCCGTCGACTCATCAATCCTCCAGGTCACCTGCCTGTGCCCATCAGGCAGACGCATCTCCGGCGATTTTATAATACGACCCGCAAGATAACTCACTCCAGGTATGCTTAGAAAGATATGAACTCAATACCCGCCGAACCGCTAATCCCAGTTCGAATTTCCCTTCAGCGATTCGAGCATTCGCTTCAGAATATCGACGCTCTGTGCCTCGTTCCACTTCGGCACCGTAACGTATATCTCTATCGCCTCCTGCTCCAGCGGCACCCGCACGTCCCACGTCAGAAATTCACCCTTGCTGTTTTCTTTGCCGATTACGAACACGCTCAGTATATGAGAATTCCATTTTTCCCGACCGACCCTGACGTAATTTGCACTCGGTATTGCCTGCTTCACCGTCTCCTCGTGCGGCGGCTGATAGTTCATCGGCAGCGTCATCCACAACCGGTCTATACGTATCATAACGTCCAGCTCGCCGCCCGGCCCGTATCGCGCGTACGAACGTATCGTCCTTCGCCCGTTACGGCCCTTGGGATAATTTACTATTCCCCCAGGAAGCTCTACTCGAAATCCGAATTTCGGCTCGATTACCACCATCGACCCGGGAAACACATTCGGCATATTCTCAAGCTCCTGTGCCGTCAGCTTGAGCCCCCCGCCGAACAATCGACCAAGCATATTTCCGTCAATAAATGTCATCGCCAGCATACTGCCGTTGAGCAAAACTCCCGCCATTGCCAGCGGAACGACTCCTTTCGCCCAGTCTTTACGCGACTTGACCAGCGATATTATCCCCAATATCACACCTGCCCATACCAGCATCATTGCCCACGTAGCTGCACCCGCTCTGAATATCGCCCGATGTTGGAAAATCGTAACACTCGCTGCATTTAATCCGAAGCTGACCAGCCCCGCTGCGATACTCAGCTTCGCCGCC
>CAYLYB010000069.1:0-14755 GCA_964387605.1 uncultured Pirellulales bacterium
CGAGCAGCCATAAGCGTGGCATTGGCCGTGCGTGGCAAACCCGGCCGACTCTTTTACATTGATTATCGATGAATGATTATTGATGATTGCCGATGGACAAGGACGAACTTATAAAGCGAACCCGTGATTTTGCCCACCGATGCGTCAAACTTGCCACGGCTTTGCCGAATACACCGTTGGGTAATCATATATGCAGGCAGCTCATTAAATGTGGGACATCGGTTGGTGCAAACTATCGTGCTGCCTGTCTCGCGCAGTCGAAAGTCGATTTCGCTTTTAAGCTGAGTATTGTCGCAGAAGAGGCAGACGAATCCGCTTTTTGGCTTGAGTTCATAATTTACGAAAAGCTGCTTAAGGAAAAACCAGTTCTTCCATTACTCAATGAAGCGGAGGAGCTTACGAAAATTTTTGTTAAGTCAAGAATGACGGTTAAAAACAGGAGGTCTGAATTCGCCGTCAGGCAGTAGATAATCAATCATCAATTATCAATAATCAATTTGCTATGAGTTATACGGTTTTCGCAAGGAAATATCGTTCTCAAACCTTCGACGATGTGGTCGGCCAGGACCCGATTGCCCAGACTTTGAAAAACGCAATAAAAACCGACAGGGTCGCGCACGCATATTTATTCGCCGGCACACGCGGCGTCGGCAAAACCACGATGGCAAGGATTCTCGCAAAATCACTGAACTGCCTCGTCGCCGACAAACCGACCGTCGAACCCTGCTGCAAATGCGATAGCTGCGTCGCGGTCAATCTCGGCGATGATATCGACGTTATCGAAATCGACGGAGCATCGAATCGAGGGATTGATAATATTCGTGAGCTCAGGGACAACTCGGTTTATCGACCGGCCCGTTCGAGATTCAAGATTTATATCATCGACGAGGTGCACATGCTCACAGCCGAGGCCTTCAACGCCCTTTTGAAGACCCTTGAAGAGCCGCCCGCTCACGTCAAATTCATCTTCGCCACCACCGAGCCGAGCAAGATCCTGCCCACGATTCAATCTCGCTGCCAGAGATTCGATTTTAGAAATATCTCACCGGCGCATATTGCCGGCCAGCTCGAGAATATCCTGAATCAGGAAAAGATAAAGTATGACAAGGCCCTGGTTTTACAACTGGCGAAAATGGCAAATGGCTCGATGCGCGACGCCCTTAGTCTGCTCGACCGCCTTGTCAGCACCGGCGTCGAAACTCTGACCGTGGAATTGCTCGAAGAATATCTCGGCTGCCCGGACAGCGAAAAGGTCTGTGAGCTTGTGGCGTCAATTGGTGACGGCAACGCATCGGCAGCACTTACGGCGGCGGGGGGATTGCTAAATGCAGGGCTAAGCGAAGTTCAGATTGCCGATGCGCTCGTTGATTATATGCGGGATTTGATGGTCGTAAAAACGGCAGGAGCCGATAGCGACCTCGTAATCCTCACCGACCAGCAAAGAAAGCAGGCCGAACAATTGGCACAAAAATTTGACGTGGCCGGAATCATTTACAGCATAACAGCCCTCGAAAAGCTTCGCTGGACGCTGAAAAACAGCGACACTGCCAGGCCGCTTTTAGAAGCGACCATTCTTCGGCTCACGATGAGCGAGCATTTCCTCAACGTTGACCAGATACTTTCCAAATCATCACCCGCCCCGCATAAAAAAAAACTAACCGCTAATCTCGAATCAATTACAGTGCCACAGGAAAAATCCTGCGTTTCATCTCAAGGCCCGGCTGAGTTGCCAAAATTTGACGGTCTGGAATCGGTTAAAGATAAATGGCAGGATATTTTATCACAGGTTCGCGACCGTCTGGGCCCGGGGACGGCAGGGCTACTCGGCTGTGCTCAGCCGGCTCGATACGAAAACGGCGTGCTGATGCTGCAATTCGCTGATTCGTCTGCTGTTCAAAAAGATATGTTCGAAAGTAATGGCCGGGTCGGCCAGGTGGAATCCCTTTTAAGCGAGCGGCTTGGTCGGCAGATAACAATCGAGCTTGGTATCGCCGATAGTGCCCCGGATTCGGCTTCTGAGCCGCATAAACCCGTAACGAAAAGCCAGAGGCAAAATGAAATAATAAACGACCCCGCCGTAAAGACCGTCCTTATGGGCCTCGACGCCACGATTGCCGGCATTGAGACAAATCAGTAATCCGTAATCAATACCGCGAGACGTTCATCTGCGGCATCTTGCCGGTAGCTAAAAAGACGATTCGCTCGCAGATATTGGTGACCCTGTCCGAGATTCGCTCTATGTTGTGCGTGGCCCAGACGAGCGGCGTCGCTTTCGGTATCACGTTTGGGTCTTTAATCATACGCATCAACAAATCGTGATAGGCCTCGTCGTAGAGCTTGTCAACCTCGTCGTCCTCGTTGCAGATACCCATTGCCATATCGGCGTCCTTTTTAACGAAGGCCTCCATGCTCCGCCGCAGCATACTCACGGCCTTCTCGGCCATTTTGGGTATGAATATCAACGGCCTGATGAGCGGCTCATCACCAATCATAACGACAATCCTTGCGATTCCCTCGGCATAGTCACCCATACGCTCTAATTCGGTGGTGATATTCAGCACGGCGATGATTTCCCTAAGGTCCGTTGCGACCGGCTGCTGAAGGGCGATAAGGTTGATACATTTCTCTTCGAGCTGCCAGCGTTTTTTATTGATGAGTAAGTCGTCATTGATAATTTTTTTGGCCTTGTCAATATCCCGATTGCCAAGCGCCTCGACCGAGCCGTTTATCGCGGTAACAACCATTTCGCTCATGGCTGTTACTTCTTTAACCAGCCCTTTGATATGTTCTCCAAAACTTTCCCTCATATTTGTTACCTCCGTCGGTCAGCCGAAATGGCCGCTTATATAGTTTTCCGTCAGTTTCTCTTTCGGGTTTGTAAAAATCTGGTCGGTCTCGCCGAATTCGATGAGCTGACCAAGATATAAAAATCCCGTATAGTCCGACACCCTTGCTGCCTGCTGCATATTATGAGTTACGATAACCAGTGAATACTCTTTTCTCAGAACACGCAGAAGCTCCTCGATTTTCAGCGTCGAAACAGGGTCAAGGGCCGAGCAGGGCTCATCGAGGAGTATTATATCCGGCTTAAGAATCAATACCCTCGCGATACACAGCCGCTGTTGCTGCTCCAGTGATAGTGACAGTGCGTTCTTTTTGAGTTTGCCTTTCAATTCATCCCATAACCCGACGTGTTCCAGGCCGTCCTGAATCGCCTGCGTAATCTCGTCTTTGCCTTTCAGCATACGATGTATTTGAAGCCCGAAACGCAGATTGCTGTATATCGACTGGTTAAATACGTTGGGACGCTGAAAAACCATACCGACTTTCTGGCGCAGGTGTATTAAATCCATTTCCGGAGTGAGGATATTTTCCCCTTCGATGAGAATCCTGCCTTCGACCTTTATATTTTCAACAAGGTCGTTCATCCGGTTAAAACAGCGAAGCAGCGTCGATTTGCCGCATCCCGATGGCCCTATGATGGCGGTGATGTTCTTATGCGGGATGGTGATATTGACCTCTTTCAAAGCCAGAAAATCCCCGTAGTAGAGATTCAAATCAAAGGTTTTTATCTTAGCTTCCAGTTCCATACTTGTTCGCCTGTTGTGAATTACCCGAATTTGCCGGTAATGTAGTCGTCGGTTCGTTTGTCTTTTGGTTTTGTAAAAAGCGTTTCGGTTTCTTCCAGTTCGACTAATTCGCCCATAAGGAAAAACCCGCACCGCTCGGAAACTCTGGCTGCCTGTTTCGTGTTGTTTGTAACCAGGATTTGGGTGTAATACTTTTTAAGCTCCCGCATCGTGTCTTCGACCTTAGCGGTTGATATGGGGTCGAGTCCCGAGCACGGTTCGTCATACAGTATCACTTCCGGCTCGACCGCCAGCGTCCTGGCGATGCACAATCGCTGCTGCTGACCGCCTGAAAGCCGGGTGGCGGGCATATCGAGCCGGTCTTTGATTTCGTCCCAGAGATAGGCCCTTTTCAGTGCGTTCTCGACAATCTCAGTTACTGTTTTTTTGTTGGTGGTGCCGTGAACCTTGGGCCCGTATGCGATATTGTTGAATATGCTTATCGGCAGCACCTGCGGCAGTGCGAAAATAATCCCCACCTTCTTGCGCAGCATACTGTCTGACAGTTTTTTTATGTCTTGTCCGTTGAGGTATATCTCGCCGGCCTGAGAATAAGATAAATTACGATAATTCAGGCGATTCAGCGCCCGAAGAAAAGTGGTTTTGCCGCTGTTTGCAGGCCCTATGATTCCCAAAATCTCGTTTGTGCGAACCTCGATATTCAGGTTCCTCAGCACTGTTGCCGAGTCATAAGAGCAATTCAAATCAACGGTTTTTATCGCTGCGCCTGTTACCATTGTCTCTTCTTCCTGTAATGTGCCCGCAGGATTATACTCACAAGATTCATCAAAAATACCAGAGCTATCAGCACAAGCCCCGTTGCGAAACTCAGCTTCGCGGGCATATTCGGAACCTGTGTTGATATGACGTAAAGATGATACGGAAGCGCCATCGCCTGGTCGAATATCGAACGGGGCAGCCGGGGAAGATAAAACGCCGCTACCGTAAATAATATCGGGGCAGTCTCGCCCGCTGCTCTGCTCAAGCTCAGCACCGTCCCCGTAAGCATTCCCGGTATCGAATACGGCAAAACGCAATACCGAATCGTCTGCCATCGCGTAGCGCCAAGCGACAGGCTTATTTCTCTGAAGCTGTCCGGCACCGATTCCAGCGCCTCTTTCGTGGCTGTGATAATCACAGGCAAACTCATTATTCCCAATGTCAGCGAGCCCGCTAAAATAGACGTCCCGAATCGCATCACCATCACGAAAAGCGTAAATCCGAACAGGCCGTAAACGATTGATGGTATTCCCGATAGATTCACCACCGACAGTTTCATCAACCTTGTAAAGAGAGTGTCTTTCGAGTATTCGACAAGGTAAATGGCCGAAAGTATCCCTAAAGGCAGCGAAAACAGCATCGTGCCGATTATAAGAACAATCGTGCCTACTATCGCCGGGAATATGCCTCCTTCTCTCATCCCGTTTCGAGGCGGCTGGGTTAAAAATTCCCAGCTAACCGCACCGGCGCCGTTCTTAACGACATACGTGATTGTCAAAATTATCGGCAGCACTATCAACAGCGTGATGAGTCCGAGTATCGTAAAAGCTATCTTTTCACGAACCTTCGCGGCGTTCATTTACGTGCCCTTCGCAAGCATATATCAGCTATGAGGTTGATGACGAATGTTATAATAAAGAGAACCAGGCCCACGGCGAATAGCGCGAAGTAATGTTCGGAGCCGGAAACTGTCTCGCCCATTTCGCCCGCTATCGTCGCCGTGAGAGTTCGCAATGGCTCAAGAAGCGATTTTGGGATAACCGGCGAATTGCCCGTAACCATCATAACAACCATTGTCTCGCCGATTACCCGCCCTATACCCAGCATTATCGCCGCGATGATTCCCGATGACGCCGCCGGCAAAATTATTCGCCACAGTGTCTGCCATCGCGTCGCCCCAAGCCCGTATGCGGCTTCCCTGTAGGTTTTCGGAACGCTTATCAATGCGTCCTCTGAAATACTGATTACCGTCGGCAGCGCCATAAAAGCAAGCAGCAAACTCCCCGTCAATCCGCACATACCCGTTGTAAGATTCAGCGTATTTCGTAAAAACGGCCCCAGCCAGACAATCCCGATGAAGCCCAGAACGACGCTGGGAATAGCTGCCAGTATCTCTATCAGCGATTTTAATATGTTCTTGAGATATGTTGGGGCAACCTCTGCTATGAACATCGCCGAGGCGACGCCGAGCGGAACGCAAATCGCGATAGCGCCGAAGGTAACATAAAGCGAACCTAAAAATAAAGGTATGATGCCGAAGCTGGGCGGCTCCGATATCGGAAGCCATTTTTTCCCGAACAGAAAATCATCGACCTTATATACACCGAAAAGCGAAAGCGAGTCTTTGAGCAGGAAAAGAAATATCGAAACGACAAAGATTATGACGATAAGCCCGCTCAGCTTAATGCACGCCTCTATGAAGTATTCGCTAATCTTTTTCGACAACTGTTTCTCCTATTGGCACAAACCCTGTTTCTACAAATTGCTGCTGGCCTTTGGGGCTGAGGGAAAAATCCATAAACAGTTTCGTTACGCCTTCCGGCTTTCCGTTGGTATAAAAATATAAGGGGCGTGACAACGGGTATTTTTTCCGCCTCACGTTATCGACGTCAGGCAGCGAGCCAACGCCGTCTTTGCTGATAAGCAATGCCTTGGTCCTGTCCGAAACATAGCCCATACCGAGATAGCCGATAGTCGCTTCGTTCGCCGCAACCTCTTCGACAATCGCCTGCGAGGACGACAATAACAGCGTCTTATCGGAAAACTCCTCTGTGCTTCCCTTTTTACCTAATTGAACGACCTCTTCCTTGAAATACATATGCGTCCCCGAGCTGACCTCGCGCGAGAGCGTAACTATTTCCAAATCCCTGCCGCCGAATTCCTTCCAGTTTGTGGCCTTGCCCGTGAATATCTTGTGAAGGTCTTCGATGGTAAGCTTGTCGATGGGGTTGTTTTTGTTCACAATGAGCGCAACCCCGTCGTATGCCACGGTAAATTCCTCCGGCTCCACCCCTCGCTTATTCGCCATATCAATCTCTTTGGATTTCATTTCTCTCGAAGCCGTGGCGACGTCACAGGTTTTATTTATCAGCGAGGCAATCCCGACCCCGCTGCCCCCGCCCGTTATCGCCACAAATACGTGCGGATATTCCTTCATAAACTCTTCGCTTATCATCTGGGCCGCATTGACAATCGTATCCGAACCCTTGACCTGGATAAATCCGGTCGGCTCGTTCGGGTCGATTGTTTCGCTGCACCCGCCCAGCCATAATCCCAAAATGCCCGTCAAAATCATCAGTGTTTTCATTGTTTCAGGATTTTATTAGAAGGGTGTTAATTTTGCAAGACCATTCGAAAGACAGTTACCTATTTGACGAAATCTCGTTGTGGTATTATGCTACCGGCATCGTTTAATCATATATATCATTGATAATCGAGGAATTTTATGACGACCGGCTACACAGAAACGGTAAATAAGCTCATCGAGGAACTGGCAAAACTGCCCGGCATAGGCCATAAGACCGCCGAACGACTCGCCTTTCATATCCTCAAATCCCCGCCCGCCTCTGCTATGGCCCTCGCCAATGCCATTAACGACGTCAAAACCAAAATCAGGCAATGCAAAATCTGTTACAACTTCTCTGAGGCCGACGTATGCCGAATCTGCTCCGACAATCGCCGCAATAAGGCCGTAATCTGCGTAGTGGAACAGCCCAAAGACGTGATTATGCTCGAAAAAACAGGCCAGTGCAAATGGGTCTATCACGTCCTCGGTGGCCACATCGCGCCGCTGGACGGCGTCGAACCCGCCGACCTTACCATCGATAAGCTCGTCGAGCGTGTCAAGGCGGGCGGCGTGGATTCGGCCGGCTCACCACGCGTCGAAGAAGTTGTTATGGCCACCAACCCCAATATGCTCGGTGATGGCACCGCTCTTTATATCAGTTCGCTTTTGAAGCCGACCGGCGTCAAAATCACCCGTCTCGCCCGTGGTCTTGCTACCGGCACAGCCCTCGAATACGCCAGCGAAAGAATGCTTACCGACGCCATCATTTCCCGCCAGCCGCTCGAATAGCGGCTTGGTCTGATTGCTCTTCTTTAGGCCGGTGCTTCCATCTTCGGTGAAGCCACCAGTATTGGCTTGGGTCCTCGCGCACTAATTCCTCAATAGCCCCGGTATATTCGGCCGTCACCCATCGCAGCGGGTCGTCCTTATCCGCCCATTCGTTGGGGAATATTATTCGCGTTACGCCTAATTCGAAGAAAAATCGATTGTCGATGCGCCTGCCGTAGCCGACAACGATTGGTATATTATTCGTAATGGCTAATAGGCCGATACTTTTATACGTGCTCGCCTTTCTGCCGAAAAAGTCGACGAATATACCCTTTGCCCCCGCGTCCTGGTCGGCTATGAAACATATTGTCGCACCCGTCGCCGCCACCTTGTCGAAGATTTCCGCCGCCCCTTTTTTATCGATGATTTTCTGCCCCACCCGCTCGCGCACGCCATACAGGTATTTACTGATGAATTGGTTGTCCAAAGGCCTCGCCACGCTGTAAACATTGAACCCAAAAAGCCCCATCATATAGCCGATTATCTCGAAGTTGCCGTAATGCGCACCGACGAAAATCAGCCCCTTGTTCTCTTTGCTCAGCCATTTGGCGTATTCAGCGTTTTTGAATCGCGAATACTGCCGCCAGTTATGTTTTTTCACCAGCCGGGGAGTAAAAATCACATCAACCGCCAGCATCGCGATATGCTCGAAGCTCCTCTTTCCGATTTTTTCATACCACTGGTTGCTTTTGTCCGGATAACTCGCCCGCAGATTTTCCAGCGCCCGTTTTCTCCCCCGATGGTAATGCCGCCATAGCATCCGCCCCAAAAAGCACGCGAATCTCAGGTTGCTTTCGACGCTGAATAAATGAAGAAACCCGATAAGAACCCGAATCGCCGCATACCCCAGCCAGTCCAGAACGGCATTGCGTTTTTTCTTCGGCTTCTTTCTTTTGACAAACACAGGGCTTCTCATAGCTGGCGATTGTAGGCCTCACATGCTCACTGTCAAGCGCAGCCCGCCTTGTCGCACGAGCCGTTGATGTCCCTGTTTCAGATGACCTCGAGTCTTCGCAAAGTCGCGCTCGCCCAGCGCATACTGCGCATATGCGCCAGCAGCAGTATCAGCGAGACCAGCAGCCAGTAGCCGACGAAGCGAAGATAAAATGCTATCGATGCTAATGTGCTCTTTTCTGCGCTGCAGGCGCTGATTAATTCGCCCGGCGTGAACATCGCCCCCGCGAATACCGGCGAAAACATCAGTTGCCACGGCATCAGTAAAACGAAAAATACCAGCGACCAGAAGAATGCCCGCGTAATATGATTGATACCCCCCAGTCGCCCGATTAGCGAAACCTTCATACAAAACAGCATCGTAAGACAATACAATGCCGATGCCGGTATCAGCACAAAATCCAGAAACCGCACCACCGCCTTCGCGTGGGTTTCTTTCAGGTTTAATCTGAGTCTCGGCTTTTTCTCTACCTTGGCCTCGACCTCGGCAGCTTCTTTGGCTTCCTCTGTTTTCGGCTTATCCAGTGCGCTGACTATCGCCGCGTTAACGTCTTCGGTCGCATTTTTCGCCGCCTCCCTGATTTTCGCCTCATCGACTATTGCCGGCTTCGCCTGTTCGTCGCCTTTGCCGATCTCCTTCGTCGCAACCGTCTTGCTTTCGACGTTGTCCGCCTTAACAACCTTAAAGTTCACCAGCAAAAACATTAATAGCAGCAGCAGCAGGCACAACAATATGATGATAAACATAAGGTTCTTCCAGCATCGAATTACGCTCACCGCTTCGAGGCAGTCCGTGGTATCGACCAGTCCCCCTGTTTTCGGCTCATCCATTTTTTCTCTCCTGTCTTCCGATTTATCTTTTTCTTCGAGTTCGTAGTCCATAGCGCACTCCTTTTCTTATTCTTAAAGTACGTTCGGCCTTTTTCGCTTTTATTGCCTGCCCGCCATTATCCTCCGCATCCATCGTCTGTTCAAGCATTTTATTGCCTACCCAGGCGAAGGTGAAAACGAAGCCGGATCTTTGTTTTTTGTCTTTTGAACTGTTCGCTGTCCGTAAGGACTCCATAGGAGAACGCTATACGCTAAACGCTGCTTTACTTGCTTCTATAGTCTTCTCAATATCCTCTTGCGTATGCGCCAGCGATACGAACAAGGCCTCATACGCGCTTGGCGCGATGTAAATACCGCCTTCGAGCATCCGCGCGAAAAACCGCTTGAATTGATTTATATCCGTCGATTTCACGTCCTCGAAATTCTTCACCGCCCGGCTGGTAAAAAAGCAGCTCAATAACGACCCCACCCGATTAATCACGACCGGCACATTCGCGTGATTCGCTGCTTTGGCCAAACCGTCAGCCAGCATCGCCGATTTTGCCTCTAATTGCTCATAGCAATCCCCCTCGGCCAGTATATCTAATGTCGCATTCGCCGCCGCCGTGGCAATCGGGTTGCCGCTCAATGTCCCCGCCTGATACACCGCACCCGTCGGCGCTAATATATCCATAATCTCCGCTCGCCCGCCTACCGCCGCCAAAGGCAATCCTCCGCCGATGATTTTACCAAGGCAGGTAATATCCGCCTGTATCCCGTAAAGCTCCTGCGCGCCGCCGTATGCAACGCGAAAGCCCGTGATTACCTCGTCGAAAATCAATAATGCCTTTTCGTCATCACACAATTCCCGCAATGTTTTCAGATACCCATCGGCAGGGGGGACAACGCCCATATTCGCGGCGACCGGCTCGACTAAAACGCCCGCTATTTTGCCCTTATGATTTTGAAATGCCTTTTTAACCGCATCGGTATCATTATACGGGACAACAACCGTTAAATCAGCAATGGCGGGGGGGATGCCCGCGCTGGAAGGCGCCGAGTGTTCCGCTGCTCCTGATCCAGCTGCGACCAATAACGAATCGCTGTGGCCGTGATAGCAGCCGGCCATTTTGATTATCAAATCCTTTTTCGCATACCCCCTTGCAATCCGAATCGCCGTCATCACCGCCTCGGTCCCGCTGCTCACTAACCGAACCTTTTCAATCGAGGCGAACGCTGCGCAAATCTTTTTCGCCAACTCGGTTTCAGCCGACGTGGGCGCACCGAAGCTTGTCCCGTTTTTCGCGGCCTTTTGAATTGCCTTTACCACCGCCGGATGGGCGTGGCCTAAAATCATCGGCCCCCACGACCCGACGTAATCTATATAGCTGTTGCCGTCGATATCGTATATCTTCGAGCCGGCCGCCCTGGCGATAAAAATGGGCTTATTATCGACTCCTCCAAACGCACGCACGGGCGAATTCACACCCCCCGGCAGATACTTTAACGCCTCCGCGAACGCCTCATTCGATTTCGAGTGTTTTGACTTATCCATCACCAAAATCCTAACTGCCGACACCCTCAAGGTCAATCAATAAGCGTTCAACGGACAGCGTGTAGCAGATAGCGAATAGTGTATAGTAGTGTAAAGTTTAGAGCTTAAATCTAAAAGCCATATCTGAAAGTTGATAGTTTTGCGTTATGGCTTTGCACTTTGAACTTTAGGTTTTTCGCTAACTTCCGCCGGAGGCAGAATAACTAAAATTGCTTGCTTGCCCCTGTATGTTGTAGACAGGGGGTTTTATATCACTATATTATGATTCAGTAAGCATCGAAAGATGCGGTTTTTGCCGGGAAGCTATAGTTCCATACGGGAGTAATTGAAGGGAGCTTTTGGGTATATGGATGAGGAAAATCCAAACATACCGAACATAACAAATAAACCGCCCGAGGTGAAATTAGAGCTTAAACAGCCGATGGCTATTACTGTTTTCGGCACGTTGAATATCATTATCGGCGGATTGAGTTTATTGACCAGCCCATGCACGATGTTCGGGATAGCGATGTCGGGCGAAACCTATGGAATGGCCGTCGGATATAGGTTATTTGTTTTGTTGACTTACGTTGCGGGCTTGAGTCTCTACGTCTGGCTATTGTCGCTTGGCATAGGACTGATAATGCTTAAAAGATGGGCGAGAAGCGGTTCGGTCAAATATGCCTGGATTGCGATTTTATTGTGGCTTGTTCGCACAGGTATAGATTTCTTCGCGCTCTGGGCCGGCTGGATACATCCGTCCAACGAGCAGATGCTCGCATTTATCGGCAGAATGTGCTTTAGTTTAATTGGTTTTATATACCCTGTTTTGCTCCTTTTCTATATGCAGAAAACAAAAGTCAAAGAAGCCTTTGTCCCCATAGAAGAATAGGGATTCAATTCAAAAATCAAGATGCAAATTAAAGGCAGGACTTGCCTGCCTTGTGTAGCTTTAGCGAGATAAGTGTCCGCCGGATGAGGCATCTGTGATTGCGGCAAATAAGGGGATGACGCGGAGGAGTTTAAACATTATAATTATTGCGCGATTGCACCTGTAGCTCAGCAGGATAGAGCAACGGATTTCTAATCTCTTTGGTGATTTTGTAAGTGCTTGTCAATAAAAGATTAATGATTGTCAAAAAAGAACTTATGAAGCTGGCCGAGAAGCAGCCGAAACCGAACCGAGAGCCAACCGAAATCCTTTGGTGCAAATCAGTGGCTCATGTAATCCATATTGATTTTCACCCCAAAAACTGGGCCAATTTTTGAGGTGAAGGTCACCGTGGGCCCAAAATAAGGGGGACCAAACTTACAGGTTATAATCTCATCCAGTGGAACTTTGAAATATTCTGATAAACAACTACATACTAATACCTTCCTAAAGTGTTGCATAAGCTTAACTTAGCGTTAATGACTATTTTCACCTTAGCTGTTGATGATTAACTGTGTTGACTTTGGCTTCTGATTTTTATATAATAGCTGGTGTATATATAGTTTTAGGAGGTTTGGTGGAAAGACTCTGGTATTGCAGCGAAAGATTGCGGCCGCGTAGAGCGGGAGAATATCAGGTTATCATCCTGAGCACGCGGGTTTTTTGTCTTTTAGCTCGCTTTTTTACCTCCCTATTAATTAATTGGTCAACAAAATCAAGACCTGTAAAGGACTTGGTTTATGTTTTTGATTCACGGATGAACCACGGGTGGGTGGATGAAAAGAACAGGTAAACTTTAATACGCCCTCAGTTTACCTGCATCCATAGCTCCCTTTTTACAGGGAAGTCGATACCGTTGTTGCGTATGGTGCGCAATCGGTTGAAATTTTATTTTAAAGTTTTTACACGAAGTAATTAGTGGAGGATGAGTGATGAAGTCGTCATCGGTATCAGCAAGAAAAGAGACAAAAATCGAAACTGCAATCAGCGTTCTGGTTCTCTGCATTTTGGCGTTATTTACAGCTGCCAATGTAAGCGCAGCAACTATACCGCCGGATGTTCTCGCAGAGATTGAAGAGAATTACCCAAACGGATTACCGAGGTATCTTACCCCGGAAGAACAGCAATGGCTGCTCGAAAATCCCACAGTCGAAACCCTTGAAACACGCGAGGAAACGCGACAACCGACAGGCACGACTTGGACGCCGGGTGAATACGAGGCGGTCTATGGCCCCATTGTTGCCTGGGAGCCGGGCTCATATCTTCCACTACTCACAGAATTTGCCGTTGGAGTAACTACCGACCCGAATATGGATTCGCTTTTCTTTGTGGTTGTATCCGGGGCAAGCCAGGAATCAAGCTGCAGGTCTACACTGCAGGGGGCGGGGGCTGATTTGGACCGCGTAAAGTTCATCTATTATAATATGGATACAGTCTGGATTCGCGACTACGGCCCGCGATATATATATGAGGATGACAGCCCTGTTATTATTGACCATACATATAACCGGCCTCGTGCGGCCGATAATGCCTTTCCGGCGTTTGTGAGTACCTATGATGTTCCCTTTGATTTTGACGAGCCGGTTTATGAAATGGACCTTACCCACGGCGGCGGAAATTTCCACTGCTTCTCAAATGGCGATGCCTTTATGAGCACCCTGATTTACGATGAGAATACCGGTAAAACCCATAGCGCAATTGAAACCATTGTTGAAGACCATTTCAACGTCAACGTGACAGTCTATAACCGCCTGATATCCAATGTTGACGCCACCGGCCACATAGATATGTGGTTTTTGCCGCTTTCAGACAATAAGGTTGTCATTTCGCAGTTCCCCACGTCAGGTTATACACAGTCAAGGGCTACGACCGAAGGCGCTGCCACCGATTTGACATCGAGGGGCTATACGGTTTATCGAACTCCTGCTTATAACAGCACCGGAGAAGGTTCCAGCGGCGGCACTCATTATACTTATACAAACGCCGCAATTATAAACAACAGGGTATTTATCCCCGAATTTGGTGGAACGCACGCTACCGATGATGCAACAGCTTTGTCCACTTTTCAGTCGGCCCTACCCGATTATACTATAGTTCCCGTTGACTGTGCTTCAATTATCAGCGCAGCCGGTGCGATTCACTGCGTTATGAAACATGTTTATATTCCTACATCTCCCTATGTAGAGCTTCTTAAGTCAATCGGCGGACAAAGCTTGACAACCGGTCAGCAGTATGAAATTAAATGGATTGCCAACGACGATGTTGCTGTTACAAGTGTTGACCTTTATTACTCAACCAATAACGGAACTGACTGGAATGTCATCGCCACAGGCGAAACGCACGATGGATACTACACCTGGACCATCCCGACCGCTGATTCCGATGAGTGTCAAATCCGGCTCGTTGTCCACGATGGTGATACCAACACAGCCGAGGATATTTCTGATAGTTTCACCATTTCCAGCACCGGGCCGCTCGAATTTGAAGATTTTGAAAGCGGTTTCGGCAACTGGACCACAGATGGCGGCACCTGCACCTGGATTCGTGACCAGGCCGGCACGCCCTCCAGTAATACCGGCCCGAGTCACGACAACACTATCGGCGATGCAACCGGCTGGTATATATTTGTAGAAACGTCAAATAATAATTGCCAGAGCAGCGATTTAGAAGCGGTTCTGGAAGGACCGAATCTCGATGCAGACGCCTACAGTATGGATTTGAGTTTTTATTATCATATGTATGGCACAGCAATGGGAGACCTGCATGTCGATGTTTACAACGGC
>CAYLYB010000070.1:0-14658 GCA_964387605.1 uncultured Pirellulales bacterium
CATAGCGGCGGGGAGGTTTGGCACCTCGATGTCGGCCCATCGCATCCTGGGGCTGTAGGCGGTCCCAAGGGTTTGGCTGTTCGCCAATTAAAGCGGTACGCGAGCTGGGTTCAGACCGGCGTGAGCCAGGTCGGTCCCTATCTGCCGTGGGCGCAGGAATCTTGAAGAAGATGTTTTCTTAGTACGAGAGGATTAGAAAGCACCGACCGCTGGTGTACCGGTTGTCCTGCTAAGGGCAGCGCCGGGTAGCTATGTCGGGAAAGGATAACCGCTGAAAGCATCTAAGCGGGAAGCCCCCTCCGAGATGAGGATTCCATTGACTTCGGTCATGAAGAGCCCTGGTAGACCACCAGGTTGATAGGCCGGATGTGTAAGCAGTGAAAACTGTTCAGCTAACCGGTACTAACGCTCAATCACTTGACCATATCATTCACTGGTTGTTCAACGTGAGTATATCCCTAACTTTGCACGAACGCTGTATCCGCATATTTTCTTATTTCGTGAAGCGTATCTCGTGAAGCGTGTAGAGGAAAGTTGACAATTGAATAAGTCCCCCTTAGGGGGATAACGAACTTCCTGGTGAACATACTGACGGGGAAACGCCTGATCCCATTCCGAACTCAGAAGCTAAGCTCGTCAGGCCGATGGTAGTCCTTCGGGGCGAGAGTAGGTATCGCCAGGAATTATGAGGCCCCGCTGCTGTCTTGCAACAGCAAGACGCGGGGCCTCGCCTTTATTAGGCACAGAGAGGGGAAAAGATTTCTTCGGCGAGATTTGGTTTTCTTTTGCTGCTTTTCTTATCGTAGTAGCGAGGCCTTAGTTTGTATCGCAGGCGGGCATCTGCAAACATTCCAGCCACTCTGCAACGAACTGCTCAAGATCCGTCAAGCCATAACCGCCGGCACCCGGTGCCCAGTTCCCGGAAAAAACTGAAAAATCATTCAAATTGATTGAGCAATCTTCATTAGCCAAATCCCACTCGGCTATACAAAACGTCGGCCAGGTCCCGGAATTGATGAGCGAATCGAGAACCTCAGTATCCCATGTTCGCGTATAAACGCCATCTTCATAATTATATATTTCAAAAGTACTCTGGTGTTCCCAGCAGGCAAATGAAAAACCCCGATTAACCGCTTCTGTAACAACATTGTCGTACCATGCGAGTCGGGAAGTTCTGTCAGCAGAAGTAACAACTCCGAATTCACCCATATAAACAGGGGCGTTATTTTCAACCGCCCAAAGTTGAATATTATCAAATATATCAACCAGTTGCTGGATGTCGTCTGTAGAACCCCATGTTCCAGTGCCTTCGCCGCAAAAACCCCAGGGAGTATAATAATGAAATGTTGCAATAATATAAGGGTCATCCGGCATATCAATTGCATATACTGAAAGTTCGTTGCAGAATATCACATAACGCGTGGGATTTTCCACACGAATGATATCTAAAACACGATTCTGAATAGTATTGATGTTATTGGCATCTAAAGTACTGTACTCGGGTTCATTAAAGATTTCAAAAATCAAGTTTTCCGATTTGTTGCGAAAATGCCATGAAACCTGCTCCCAGAGCGCATCAAAACGTGCGTGGTCATTGGCGTCAGGGTCCTGCTTTATCCAGTTGTCATGATGCGAATTTATGACCGCTACCAGGCCGTGCTCCAATGCCCAATCCACTACCTGCTCCACGCGAGCCATAAAGGCGGAGTCAATCGTATAGGGGGCAACTGTGCCCATATGATTATCCCATCGGACAGGGATACGCACATGTTTAAAACCGGCCGAAGCATAATCTTCGAACATAAATTCCTCGGCGGGGTCATCCCACCACCCTTCATAATCAGCTTCAAGCGTATTGCCTAAATTGATGCCACGACCCAGAAAATAAGATTTCGTCAGCACATCATCGTCGGAATCAGGAATGGTCGGCCTTTGCTGTAATTGTAAATAGCTGCGAACGTTCACATCACTTGTTGACTGGAAAATAATGCTAAAACTGCCGATACTTGCCGGGCTGGGGATATCTACATAGGCAGTGCCAAAACGGCCCGATATAAAGTCTGTTCCCTTAGACTGCTGCCAACCACCATCCCAGACGGCAATGAAGAGTTTTGAAGAGCTAAGAGCGGGAGTCGTATCTTTAAGAATCAGCTTCCAGCCGATGGCGGGGCTGATATTACTCGGAAGACTGGTTCCGCCAGTTGAAACTGAAAACTGTGCCCAGTTTTGGGAGGCCATATCTGATACCGTAAAGGAACCATCAGCAGAAACCTGCATCACGGCTGAACTATCCGAATCGGCAGCCCCGTCAAATTCGAGCAGTTCATTGACGTCCATAACATAATAGCCTTCTGTATCGATATATCCTGCCTGAACGAAAGAACCTGCTGCTAAGAAAAGAAATGCTATGGTAAACTTCTTCAACCTCATCCTATTCTATAAACCAACGTTTCCCCATTTACACGGTTAAAAACATGATTTTCTCCGTGCCATATCGATAATTTTACAATAATATACCTGAGTTGTCAAGAGGGTTCGTTTTCGCCCCCCGGTTTGTAAATTCACCGAAGCTCACCTCGAGGGCAGGAAGGAATTATGAGGCCCCGCTGCTGTCTTGCGAAAGCAAGACGCGGGGCCTCGCCTTTTTTAACCTCATAGAATCTTTAAGGAGCATGATCAAAAATCTTTGTAACAGTATCATCCTCAAAATCGTATTGATAAATAGACGATAGATTTGCAAGTAAATAAACCAAATTTCTTGAGGGTGATATTCCTGCAAGATACCATCCTTCTTGTACATTCTTTTTCCTTAGTTGGTTTCCTTTTTGGTCAAGAACCAGAATATAATCTTCACCCTTATCTGTTTTGACCTGTAAGGCGGCGTAATATTCATTTGTAAAGCCGAACCGAACAGGTTTATCATATTCTAAGAAAAGGGTTTCTCCGCGATATATTCTCGTATCTATCGAGTAAACCGCTTCACCGTCCATCGTCCCGAAAACGTGTATATTTTTCGTTCCTGATGCCACTGTTCGCTTTAAACCGATAGACTCATTCGTTAGTGCTATCTCTAACAAGGCGTCATCTTCTTTAGCGTAAACACATTCGTTGCTGGTCCATACGGGATTCTCCGGCGCGAAACCTCCAAGCTCCGTCTCTATCAGTGTTTCACAGCCATCGAAAGAGAAAACAAGTCGGGTTAGGCATGCTATCACGAGATTATTCCCATCAGGGCTCCAGCTTAAAGCCCCGTCGGAATTAAGAAAATTCATTTTACATTTGCATTGCTCGATAAAAGGTTCGTTTTCTTTGAGCACAATGCGCAGCAATTTCCTTTCTAACGGTTCTCGTCTGGTTTTAGCGGTGACGTAAAGTTCGGCCGGTTCCCTTCCCATTCGCCACCCGATAGACATACCAACTGACATCTTGTCGGGCAAGTCCACATCTATAACACGATTATTAGATATATCGAGAATATATACTTTGCTTTTGTCGGGATCAGGCCAAAAAGTGCCAGGGGCATTTGGTCCTGCCACAAAGGCGATCATTTCATAATCCGGCCTGACAGCAATTCGAAGAGAGATAACATCCCGTTTTCTCTCACATCCACTACCCATTACGAAAATTGTGTTTAGGGTGAATAATAAAAGTATATGTGCGTTTTTCATTGTGGTTTATCCTATTCTCCACCGATTTTTGAAAGTGTATATTATAAGGGTAGTTTACTTTCAAAAGTATTAGTCTAATAATAATCGATATCGCAAATCCAGTCTATTTTGCTTATTAATTTATATCATTTGAAAGACAATAACAAGCGTTTTGATAAGGCCCTGTGAGTAGTCACTGGGCCTTGTTTTTTATTAATCCCGACCAAAGGCACAAACAAGAATTATTTTCAGGTCTTGTCTCGAAGGATTTGCTGCTTTTCAAGAAAACGTATTTTTGTGTATAAGAGATTGAATTTTGGCGTATGGCGCGGCAGAATATCCGTATGAGCAACTTCGCAAAAGCAATGGCCTGCGGGATTATATTATTTAACCTGACGGGCGTGATACTCGGATACGGAGGAATATATAAACTCAAGTCCCTTGATTTGCCTCCTTTTGATGAAGTAAACGAGGACGGTGAATATTTTGCAGAAGAAGCGCCGGATTGGATATTGCTTATGTGGGATTCTACGGCCGGAAGTCTCGCTATATGGTTTGGATGCATTGTGCTGCCCGTGATTCTTTTGATTCTAATCTTTGTTAAGGAAAAACCGATTATCGGCTGGAGCGGTCTGATTATAAGCACAATATGGCTGGGAATTTTCGGATGCTGGATTTTTATTTATGCCGTAATTAACTTTCCATGAAAAAAGTTGTTTTTGAACATCTTGAACCATCAGGCGGATTTTAGCGGCGAAGTCAGTCGATGAGGGATTTTGACCGTCTGGGAAAGCTGGCAGAGTCAATGTTCCGTTCGGGTCCGATTCGATAGTGATGCTATCGTGCCATCGGCCGGTGATTGGCTCGAACCAGTTGATCTGATACGATTTGTCGGGTTCAAAGCCGGATAAGGTGGGCAGAACGGCGCGGTTTTCGAAGTAGAGCAGGGCGAAATCTTTTTCGGCAGTTCTCATCATAAAAGACCAGCCGTCGAGGCCCCTTGGTGGGCTTTTCGGCGCTTTTTGCGGGTGTATATTTTGCGAGGCGGGCTGTAACTGCTGATATTTTGCGCCCTCGGATAATATGAACGCCTTTAGGTTTTGCATATACCGGCCGGATTCGAATTTCAGCGCGTCCCAGAAGTGCGGGCGTGCGCCGGCAGGTTCGCCTGTTGTGGTGATGTCGTATGCGCTTGTGCCGTGCACGTGGCCTGATAGTCCGCCTGAAAGGACGGAGCCATACATCTGCGCGCGTGAGAAATAGTTGTCGCGCGGGGAATCAGCTGGTGGGCGTTCGCCGTTGGGCATATTAATTTCGTGGTTCCAGCCGGTATAATACGGCTCGAAGTTTATCGCGGGGTAGGCCGGCGTTAGGTTGAAAAGCGTTTCGATTGCCTTGCATACGGCGTGGTCGCGGGGCTTGTTGCCGACGCTATGCATTGTAAGCCAGGGGCACTTCTCGCCGTGGCCGAATTGCTTATAGGTCGAATCGTTAATAAGCGTCGTGTGGGGCTGGCCGAACGGCATCGGGCCGTATTTTTTCAGGTGATACGTCAGCGCCTCATTGAATTCGTCTGCGGTCAAGCTGTATTCTTTCGGTATCCAGTCGAGATGAATACCGCTGAAGATAATATTATAAGCGCCGTATCTCGAAATGAGATACTGAACGTATCTGGCGTAGGATTCGTTAAAGTCGAAATAGGCCTTCCACGCGGGGCAGTTGTCTCTTCGGACGGTCTCCAGTAAAGGTACGAAGCCCTGCTCCGAGAGATACTGCATTTTTTTATCTAAGCTTTGAAAATACTCCGGGGTAATGCGGTCGAAATCGGCGACGCCTTTGTGCTCTGCTGACATTTTGAAGGGCCTGTTGCCATATTCATCCCGCATATTTTTCGCGGTCAGCTTTCCATTTTCGGTCTTGTAATCGAATTTTTCCCACGCGTTTCGCAGGTATATGCCAGCCGGGTCCGCGTAGGTGGCGGGGTTGTAGTCCGCTTCCCAGTTGGGGAAGCAGGCAATCATACTGACGGAATTGTAGCCCTGGTTTTTTCTATAGACGATGGCGTCTTCGAATCCGATACCGGGGCCGGGTTCATAATCCCTTGCCGGCGCAGCGCCCCTGAAGGGCAGTCGCCATGTTGCCGCTGCCAGCCAGGTATCGCCGACCATAAAATACGGAGTTCCGTCGGCGTATTGCAGTGCATGGCCGTTGGGGCTCGGCCGAATGAAGCCGCGGCGGTTAGGGTTTTGAGATTTTTCAGCTTCGTTCCAATCGAGAGCGGTAAATTCACCACTATGGTCGTTCAGGCCTTTATCGTCGGGCTGATTCGAGCTGCTTGTCCATTGCCACTGGCCGGGTTCGGTTGCCGCTATGCGAACGACAAAATTATTACCCCCGTCCCAGAAACCGTAAATCCGCTTCGAAAAATTCGGGCCTTTAAGCTCCACCCAGCAGGTTACTTCCTTATAAGGATTGCCGTAGTTGTTTTCAGCAACGAGGGTGATTTGCTTCATTTGCCATACGTGTATATCCGAGGAATTAGCGGCGTAAAGGGTATTTGGGGCAAAAGCTGCAACGAACAGGCAAATGATACAAAAGAATAACAGGATTTGAGGTTTTGTATTCATATTGGTTAAATTAATTGCCATAAACAGGCCGGATGATAGCACAAAAATACGCATACTTCAATGGTTCGCAAGGCAGAGGCCGGGGCTGGGGCTAAAGAACGGCTGGTCAGGGGCCGTGTCACGGATGAAAAATCTTGAGATTTCGCTGTTTCAGTGTTTGACATATAGACGAAATTGGCTAAAATACTGGTTTTATCGTAGTTGGCGGAGATAGTATGAAAACGTTTTTGGCAAGCAAAAAAGACATAGAGCGGAAATGGTGGCTGGTTGATGCCGATGGGGTAAGTCTCGGCCGGATGGCGGCAAAGATAGCTCCGATTCTGATGGGCAAGACCAAACCGATATATACGCCTCATGTTGATTGTGGCGATTGCGTAATAGTAGTTAACGCTGAAAAGGTTAGTGTCAGCGGGGCCAAGGCTGAGCAGAAGGAATACGATTATTATACGCTGCACCCCGGCGGCCACAAGTACAAAAGCTTCGCTGAAATGATGGCGAAGAAGCCGGAAAAGGTAATAGAGATGGCGGTAAGGCGGATGCTGCCCAAGAATAAACTGGGTAAAAAGATGCTGCTTCAACTTAAGGTTTATCGCGGGTCGGAGCATGAGAATCAGGCGCAAAAACCGGAAAAAATAGAACTGTTTGGTGAAAGATAACAGGTTATGGCAAAGACAGAACAAGCAGCGACAAAAGCCCAGACCGCAGACAAGGGCGGTTATTACTGGGGCACGGGCAGACGGAAAACCTCGGTGGCGAGGGTGCGTATCAAACCCGGCGAGGGCAAGCTTGTCATAAATAAAAAGAAGCTCGATGAATACTTCACGACCGACCAGAACAGAGAGGCCGTGATGGCTCCTCTTAAAGCTGTTAATGCCGAAAAGACATTTGATATATTCGTGAACGTTCGTGGCGGCGGTACCACAGGACAGGCCGGCGCAGCGGTACTCGGTATAGCAAGGGCGTTGAAAAACTACGATGAAGGCCTTGCGCATACACTGCGGGAAGAGGGGTATCTGACCCGCGACCCGAGGATGGTCGAGCGCAAAAAGCCGGGCCAGTCGGGAGCACGAAGGAGATACCAGTTCTCGAAACGTTGATTTGCATATATTCAGTTTGGATATTAAAATGCCGTCGAGAAGAATCTTGGCGGCAATTTTTTTAACAGCAAGGAGAAACCTATGGTAAAGGTTGCGATAATCGGTGCGAGCGGCTACACGGGGGCCGAGTCGATTGAGATATTATTGCGGCATGAACAGGCGGAGCTTGTTTATTTGAGCGCGCTGCCTGAAGAATGCGGGCGGGTCGATGAGATATTCGGGCGATTCAAGGGCCGGTGTGATATGCAGGTCGAGCCATTGGATATGGCCAAATTAGCCGAACTGGCGGACGTGGCGTTATGCTGCCTGCCGCATAAGGTATCGATGGGGTTTGTGCCGAAGATGCTCGAAGCGGGCGTGAAGGTGATTGATTTCAGCGCGGATTATCGGCTGACGGACGTAGCGGTTTATGAGAAGTATTATGGCGTGAAGCATACGGACGTGCTCAACCTGACCAAGGCGGCGTTCGGGCTGCCTGAGCTTTTCCGTGAGAAAATCAAGGGAGTTGATTTGGTTGCCAATCCGGGCTGCTTTCCGACGGGTGCTGTATTGGCGATTGCGCCGTTATTGAAGAATAATTTTGTCGAGACGGAGACGATTATCGTAAACGCCGTTACGGGCATAACCGGCGCGGGGAAAAATCCGTCGGCCAAGTTCCATTATCCGAATATGAACGAGAATATTTTTGCATACGGCATCGGGACGCATCGCCATATGCCGGAGATGGAGCAGATTGCAAGCGAAGTGGCGGGCAGCGAGGTGAAGATATTATTTCAGCCGCACGCCGGGCCTTTCGACCGGGGGATTTTATCGAGCGTGTATTGCAAGCCGACCAGCGATATGACCAGCGAGCAGCTGATGAAGCTGTATCGGGATTTTTACGCCGATGAGCCGTTTGTACAGGTGTGCAATGCAAGCCCCAACGTCAAGGACGTGGCGGGGACGAATTACTGCCACGTGTTCCCCGCGATGGTTAAGGGGACGTTCGTGTGTTTCTCGGCCATTGATAATTTGATTAAAGGCGCATCGGGCCAGGCGATTCAGAATATGAATCTAATCTTCGGCCTTGATGAAACGCTTGGGCTGAAATAGGTGGCAAATGACTGCGAGCATATTGAAAATAGCGACGAGTCAGTTTGCGGTGAGCCGGTCGATTAAGCGCAACGCAAAGCAGATTTGCGATTATATGCGCGGGGCCAAAAAGGCGAAGGCAGACGTCGTGCATTTTCCCGAAGGGGCGCTTAGCGGCTACGTCGGTTTCGATTTTGCTAATTTCGAGGGATTCGACTGGGGGCTTCTCGAAGAGCAGACCCGAAACATATCGGCCCTGGCGGCTAAATTGAAAATATGGGTTGTATTAGGCAGTATTCATCCGTCGGCGAACCCGAATCGGCCTTATAACTGTTTATACTTGCTCGGCCCGGACGGTAAAATCGCCCAGCGCTATGACAAAAGATTCTGCACGAGGGGCGAGCTTCGCAAAATCACGCCGGGCAATCGGTTTGTGTTTTTTACTGTCAACGGCGTTAAATGCTCGCTATTAATTTGCTTCGATTTGCGTTTTCCGGAGCTTTACCGGCAGTTGTATAAGAAGGGCGTTAATTGCGTGTTTCAATCGTTTTATAACGCCCGGCAGAAAGGTGCGAGCGTGCACACGCATATTATGCGGCAGTCGATGCAGTGCAGGGCGGCGACGAATAGGTTCTGGGTGAGTATGTCGAACGCGTCGGGTTATTATTCGCCGTATCCGTCGTGTTTTATTGGGCCGGACGGCGTGATTGAGAGACAGTTGAGGCAGAATGAGGCGGGCATTATGGTCAATACGGTCGATTTGAAAAAGAAGTTTTACGACCCTATGGCCGGCTTCCGAGAAATGGCAATCGAAGGCAAGCTAAATAATGGTTAGTCGGATTAAAACAGAGTCAATTACGTAACAGAGGTTATATTATGAGTTCGAATAATACAGTAACGGCTCCAAAGGGATTTTTGGCAGCGGCTGTGAAGTGCGGGATAAAGAAATCCAGCCAGCGGGATATCGGTCTGATAGTCTGCCCGGCGGGGGCGAAGGCGGCGGGGGTGTTTACGACGAATAAAATCACTTCGGCGGCTGTTGAGATAAGTAAACGCCACGTCAAGAGTGCGACTATCTATGCGGCGGTTGTTAATTCCGGCAACGCGAACGCCTGCACGGGTAAGCAGGGGCTTGGCAACGCGGTCAAAATGTGCAGTGAGACGGCGAAACATATCGTGGTTGACCCGCATGAGGTCCTTGTTGCTTCGACGGGAATCATCGGTGAGCAGTTGCCAATAAAAAAGGCAATCGCCGGTATTGAAGAAGCGATAGGGGGGCTGTCGGATTCCGCGTCGGCGGGGCTGAATTTCACAAAGGCGATAATGACCACCGATACGAAGGCCAAAAACGCCGGCCGGCGGATTACAATATCGGGCAAAAAGATTACTATCGCCGGGACCGTGAAGGGAGCGGGTATGATTGCGCCGAATATGGCGACGACGCTGTGCTTTATCACGACCGATGCCGCGATTACAAAGCTGATGCTGACGAAGGCCCTGAAAGCCGCGATTGGTGAATCGCTTAATAAGCTCACCGTTGACGGCCATCAGAGCACTAATGATACGGCCATAATTTTGGCATCGGGCCTTGCGGGCAATCGGCCGATTACAAGCCAGTGCCCGCGATATAAAAAATTCGCGAAAACCTTAGCCGATTTATGCGAGGATTTGGCCCGGCAAATGGCCATGGATGCAGAAGGGGCGATGCGGATATTCAAGGTGGTAATCAAAGGCGCGGCGACGAAGGCCGATGCGGCGAAGGCGGCGCGGGCGGTTGCGGATTATGATTTGGTCAAGTGCGCCGTTCACGGCGGCGACCCGAACTGGGGACGGATTATCTGCGCGGTCGGCTCGTCGGGAGTAAAGCTCAACGAGCGTAAGATGACCTGCAAACTCGATAATTTAACAGTCTTCAAAAACGGCACGCCGACGAATTTCGACCGTAAAAAGGCGAGTAAAATCGTATCGCAGAAAAGCCATACCATAACGGTTGATCTCGGAGCGGGCAAATACAGCGATTTTTGTTATGGCTGCGATTTGAGCAAGGGCTACGTTACAATCAACGCCGACTATCACACTTAAAGGTATCGCACCCTTATGAAAATCATAGCCATTGCCGCGCCGAGGAGGTCGGCGATTAAATCGAGGGATGTATTGACGTAGCCGCCTACTCCCGATTCGGCGATAGTTGCGGCCACCAGCGCCTCGACGATTTCATTAAACGCCCCGACACCCAGCCCCGCCATGATAACCACTATGGATAGCGCGATATAGCCCGGCAATTGCTCTTTGAGCAGCGGGCGAATCAGGTCGAACATAGTCAGCGTGGCGGCGGCGAATCCCCATATATGAACGAGCTGGTCGTATCGGAAAATCGGAAACCTTTGCGAGACGGGAATAAGGATAATATCATAAAGCCGGACGCCTTTTATATAGACCGCTCCTCCCGCCATATGCAGTATCGCCCAGATTGTAAGGCCGAGCAGCGTGGCGATTGAATAGCGAACCTTGATAAATGTGAGCGATATCAGGACCAGGCATACGATTATCGCGCCGACGTAAATCATAAATTCGTAGTTTTTGTTGCGTAAAAAGGCCGAGCCGAACGCGATTACCAATACGACGTTGATAATGAGCAAAACAACGTGGCCGGGTTTGATTTTATTAGTAGCTGCTGTCATTGTTTTCATCCTCATTCCGGTTGAAAGTAAAAAGCTCTTCCTCGCCCGGCCCCGGCCGTATTTGCCGCCTTGGCATACGAAAACCGTGGGATTTGATATATAAAAGCACCATAAGTGAAATCGAAAGCAGCATCACAACCGGATATAAAATCGGATTATTCGGCACGATTGAGGGATGAAGAGCCGTTGCCGTAATAAGGCCTATGATTGCACCGCCTAAGTGCGCGTCGTGGCCGATATTGCCTTTTTGCGCCCGAACGCCGTAATATGAAAAGAGCATAAACAGCACGGCGAATATGTAAGCGGGAATGGGGAGAATCCCGAAGATAAAAACGGTGCTCCCCGGAATCAAAAATATGCACGCAAAGATAACTCCGCAAACGCCGCCCGAAGCCCCCAGCGCCCGGTAATTTTCTTTTCGATGAATCAGCAGGGCGAGCAGATTGCCTCCGAGGATACCAGCCAGGTAGGTTGTCAGGAATGTAGTCGGCCCGAATTGGAGTTCAATAGCACTGCCGAACGAATATAAACTGAACATATTAAAAATCAGGTGTGCCCAGTCGGCGTGCAGAACGCTGCTTGTTATGAGGCGTTCGTATTGTTTGTTTACCAGGATTGACCGGGGTTCGAAGAGATACCGGTTCACAAATGAGCTGTTCGTAAAGCCCCTGTAGGAGAAATACACCGTAAGGCCAATTATTATCAGGTTACTCAGTGCCAGTGGTTCGTTCATTCTTATTCCTTAATCGATAATTTCGGCCGGCCGGGCGGATTATAGGCGAATATATTGGTTTGGTCAATAACGATAACGACTTATGAGGAGGTGATTGGCGATTGGGGAGCCGAACTGGGTCTGTTTGTTTGGTCGGGAAAATACTTGAAAAGCTCCTGGCATATATTAAACTCTTATGTCTTTATGTTCACGAATAAACATTAGGGTGTTATTAAAAGGAGTATTGAAAGTGAAATTTCACAGGATAGGAATTGCAGGATGCATATTGGCGTTTGCCTCGAAATGTCTCGCTGCCGAAGCTATGTCGGCGGCAGAGGCGGCAGATGTCGCAGAGGCGGCGGTCGGCGCTATACCATGGCTTTGGTGGGTTGCCCCGATTAGCTCGGTACTTGGACTGATTGTCGCGTATTACTTCTTCAAATCGATGATGGCCTCGGAGAAAGGCAATGAGAAAATGGAGGCAATTGCCTCTTATGTTCGCGAGGGTGCCTACGCCTATCTGTTCAGGCAGTATAAAGTAGTGGCGATGGTGTTTCTGGCGTTATTCGCGATATTTGTTTGGCTTGCCTACGTCGGCATCCAGAACCCTTTTGTTCCGGTGGCGTTCATTACGGCGGGTTTTTTCAGCGCATTATCGGGCTTTTTCGGAATGAAGAGCGCGACAATGGCATCGAGCAGGACCGCTCAGGGAGCGCTGCACAGCTTGAACAGGGCGCTTCAGGTTGCGTTCCGCTCGGGAGCCGTGATGGGGCTGGTGGTTGTCAGTTTAGGACTGCTCAATATCGCATTCTGGTACTGGCTTCTCGACCGGATAGTATATACGCCCGAACATATGCAAAACGGCCTGGTCCTGTGGGGGCTGACTCTTGTCAGGGCGGGTATGGACCCGGCGCACAAGCTGGCGGAAATTACCACGACAATGATAACCTTCGGTATGGGTGCATCGACGCAGGCGTTGTTTGCGCGTGTCGGCGGCGGAATATATACCAAGGCGGCGGATGTCGGTGCCGACCTCGTCGGTAAGGTCGAAGCGGGAATACCGGAAGACGACCCGCGGAACCCGGCGACAATCGCAGATAACGTCGGCGATAACGTCGGCGACGTCGCGGGAATGGGTGCCGATTTATTTGAAAGCTACGTGAATTCGATTTTGGCAACTGCGGCACTGGGTGCGGCCTTATCGGCAAATATACTCGCCGCAAAGGGAATAGACCCGCTCAAGGCGGTGCTGGCGCCATCGGTGGTGGCGGGCATCGGCACGCTGCTATCAATATTCGGAATTTTAATCGTGCGATGTAAAGAAGACGCCTCTCAGAAAAATCTTCTGCACGCACTTTTGATGGGGACGCTGTCAAGCTCGGTTCTTGTGGTAGTTGCGATGGCGGTCCTCGCATGGGCCGGGTGGATAACGTGGGGCATTTTCGGCTCGGTTGTGGTCGGTTTGTTTGCCGGCGTGCTCATAGGCCAGTTCACTGAATATTATACTTCCGACGAATACAGGCCGACGCGGGAGATTGCCGAGGAGGCCCGATTAGGCACGGGGACGTTGCTGATTACCGGCTTTGCCAACGGGATGATGTCGTCGGGCCTGCCTGTCGTAACCATAGCCATTTCTATCATCGCCGCATTCGGACTGGCAGGTGGTTTCGATGATATGGCAATCGGGCTATACGGTATCGGCTTTGCCGCGGTGGGTATGTTATCGACCCTGGGCGTTACGCTTTCGACCGATACTTACGGCCCAATCGCCGACAATGCCGGCGGCAACGCCGAAATGGCGGGGCTTGGCCCTGAGGTCCGCAAAAGGACAGACGCTCTCGACGCGCTGGGCAATACGACCGCCGCGACGGGCAAGGGATTTGCAATCGGTTCGGCCGCGCTGACGGCGATGGCCCTGATAGCGGCCACTATCGAGGAAATACGAATCTGGATAGCCCGGCTGGCAGCCGAGGCGCCGGACGGAGTTTACAAGGTAGGAGATGTCCTTTTTTCGGCCCCGCAGAAATATGTCGACGGCACTGTAAATGTTTCAACGGCACATATCTCCGATTTGCTTATGGCTTACGACCTGACGATAATGAATCCGCGTCTTCTGGCGGGATTGTTCTTAGGTGCGATGATGGCCTTTTTGTTCTGTGCGATGACCATGAAAGCGGTCGGCAGAAACGCCGGAAGAATCGTTGAAGAGGTCCGCAGGCAGTTCAGGGAGATTCCCGGCATTATGGATGGCTCGGCAAAACCGGATTACGCAAGCTGCGTATCGATTGTTACCGCCGGCGCGCAGAAGGAAATGATTCTGCCGTCGCTTCTGGCGATTATTGTTCCCATTGTGGTCGGAGTTATTCTGGGCGTTCCTGGTTTAATGGGCCTTCTGGCAGGGGCATTATCGTGCGGTTTTGTTACCGCGGTAACGCTCAATAACGCCGGCGGCGCCTGGGACAACGCCAAAAAATATATCGAAAAGGGCAACCTCGGCGGCAAGGGCTCAGATGCCCATAAGGCAGCCGTCGTAGGAGATACAGTCGGCGACCCCTTCAAGGATACATCGGGGCCGAGCTTGAATATCCTTATTAAATTGATGAGTATGGTCTCGCTGGTCTTTACCGGCGTAATCCTTAAATTTGCGCCGATTGTGGGTGGATGGCTGCACCTGCGGTAACCACAATCGTTGACTTATGGTTCGTTGGTTCGTAATCTATTGGGGTGGCCCCCGCTTCTGTCTTAAGACAGAAGCGGGGGGCACCCCTTTTTATTTAATAGGTAAGGCGGCTTGATAAGAAGAATAAATCGAAAAGCGAAGGC
>CAYLYB010000071.1:0-14595 GCA_964387605.1 uncultured Pirellulales bacterium
TACTTCAATGCCGTGCCGATGCCGTGGAAAGATTATTACACCGGAAACGGAGCTGCCGGACACATTGGCTGGAATACCGAAAATATATTCTACAACTGCACCCAGCCGACCTGGGCAGCGAACGAGTACTCCACTATCTTTACTCCGCCCTATACTTACCCCCTCGACGATGCAAATAATATTCCGGCGATTGTGCAATATGGCGCAGGCGCTGACGGCGAAGACGGCTATCCGCCTCACTGGTTTTTGAGCGTTTACGGTGACTTTGACTTATCCGGGCTGGTTGATATGAATGACCTTGGAACGTTCGTTGATTACTGGCTTGATACAAACGATATTACTGACATCAATGATGCCGACGAAAACGGTGATGGTATTGTTAACGGTTATGAATATGCATTATTTGCGGGCAATTATCTTTATGTTCCTCCCGATACGACCGCTCCTGATGCGCCGACGGGGCTGTGGGCGGCGCCCGGAGACGGCCTGGTCTCGCTTGACTGGGACGATAATACCGAAGAGGATTTAGCTGGATATAACGTATATCGTTCGACAACCTCAGGTGCCTCCTACAGCATGCTCAACACCTCGCCTGTGGCGGATTCGAATTATGCCGATATTGATGTCAACAACGGCACGACCTATTACTATGTTGTAACGGCGGTCGATACGAACTCCAATGAGTCCGAGTATTCGGGCGAGGTCTTCGCGGAACCAAATTCCGGCACGCAAATATCTTCTATTGTTATAGAGGAAAATGAAACCGGTTTCTGCGGAGTGGATGGCGATGTCGAAGATGAATGGGCCGGCTATACCGGAACCGGTTATGCAAACACGGATAATGTTCTTGGTGCCGGTGTTGACTGGCGGATAAGTGTGCCATTGAGCGGCACCTACACATTTGTCTGGAGATATGCTCTTCCCAGCGGCGATAGAACAGCCATGTTAATCGTAAATAGCGAGATTATCCTGCCGAATATTAGTTTCCCGGCCAGCGGCGCCTGGACGACTTATATCGAAACAACACCGGTAGATGTAAGTCTGACTGCTGGCATAAATGATCTACGTCTCGAAGCAACAACATCCGATGGCCTCGCCAATATCGACAACATCGAGGTTACCGGTATTACACCATACCCTGCAGGTTGTCAGTAACGTAACTGACAGAGATACAATAACCTACGATTTCTGGAGATTTTGTGAGATGAGAAATGTAACGTTCCTTGCAGGATTTATAGCGGTTTTATGTTTGTGCCTTGCTTCTAATGCTTTCGCAATAGCGGCGGATGGCTGGGCAAGTGAGAACGGAGGCACTACCGGCGGCCAGGGAGGAACTATCGTTACTGTCACTAATGCCGCAGACCTTGAATATTACGCCGAAATGGGAACTACACCTTATATTATTCAAATCTCAGGAACTATCAACATCCACACTGTAGGTGGTGATCCGGAGAGTCTCGAAATCAGTGCGAATAAAACCCTCATAGGTATAGGTACGAATCCAACGCTCGTAGGAAATGTCGGCTTTAAAAATCGTGATGGGAACATAATTATCGAGAACCTGAACATCACAAATCCTCACGCAGGAGACGATTACGACGGCATCAGCTTAAAGCAGGATATATACAATGTCCTTGTTACCAAGTGCACTTTCTATGATACCGGAGACGGTGCTTTCGATATAACCAACAATTCCGACTTTGTTACCGTATCATGGTGTAAATTCCACTATACCCCTTCTACTCCGGTCCCCGGCCATACCTTCGCATGTCTCGTCGGAAGCAGCGACAAACAAACCGACGATGCGGCTAATCTTCGGGTCACTTTTCACCACAACTGGTGGACAACCGGCGTCAAAGAAAGAATGCCCCGCGTCCGTTATGGCCAGGTGCACGTTTATAACAATTATTACAGCGACCTTGTGGCCGGCGGTTATTGTATCGGCGTAGGCTGCGGGTCTCGTATTCGTGTTGAGAGTAACTACTTTAACACCGTACCGAATCCCTGGGCAAATTATTATACCGGACAAACCGATTGCCATAGTGACGGACACATCGGCTGGGATACAGGCAATATATTTTATAACTGCTCACAGCCGACCTGGGCTGCGAATGAGTACTCAACAATTTTCGTGCCGCCATATACATACACTCTTGATGATGCCGTGGATGTGCCGGCAATTGTGCAGGCATATGCCGGTGCCGGAACCCCCTATCCACCACACTGGCTTTACACCGTTTACGGCGATTTCGACATCGATGACATAGTAGATATGGATGACCTCGCGACATTTGCCGATTACTGGCTGACTGATGACGCCGAAGCGGATTATGACGGTGATGGCGTAGTCAATTTTTATGAATTTGCCCTGCTGGCGCAAAACTGGCTGATATAAAATTTTATCTTCATAAAAAACCTCACATTCATTGCCGTGGATGTAAGTTCTTGCGCGTTAAGGCTTTATTTTTTGCGCGGTTTTGCTTAGACAGATAGTCCCGCATACGATATATTTCTATTTCTAATCGTAATATTACACTGTATGTATAAGTGAGAGAATTACCTGCATGAATATCCTGGGATTTCATCCCATCGACATTGCAATAATAGTAGCATATCTGCTGCTCATCACCTACATCGGCAAGAGAAGCATGGCTAAAGTGCATAATCAGGAAGATTACTTTTTAGCAGGCCGAGGAGTCAGCAAGTTTTTCCAGTACTTCCTTAACATGGGAACTATAGTCGATGCCGGCAATGCTGCGAATACCGCCAGTGCTGCATTCAGCAGAGGGCTTGGCGGAGTCTGGATTTTACTGGCGCCTATTCTGACGGGTCCGTACTACTGGTTTATGGCAGGTTGGTTCAGGAGGGTTCGGCTGATAACTATGGCTGAGCTTTTCGACGAACGATTCAGAAGTAAATTTATGGCCTTTATTTATGCCTGTATGGGAATCTGGCTCAGCATCATTAATATCAGCATCGAAAACAAGGTCGCATTAAGAACATTTCAGGCAATGACTATTAAACCTGAGTCGAAATATACTGCACAGGAAAAAACGCGGGTAGAGCAATTCGATGAGTATTACCAGCTTGACAAAGAATACAGGGCCAAACAGCTCGCCCCCGAAAAAGTCGAAAGGTATAAAGCGCTTCGCAGCTTATACAAACAGGGCCGAATCAGCGCCTATATATCATATACGAAACCCTTCTGGTTTTTTGCGGTCTATATCGGCTTCGTCGGCGCATATGTAATAATGGGAGGGCTTAAGGCCTCTGTGCTGAATAATTTCATCCAGGGACTCCTGATATTCGCATTTTCCATAATGATGATACCCCTTGCACTTGTAAAACTGGGGGGCTGGAGCGAGTTTTCGGCAAGAGTGCCAAAACACATGCTTTATTTGTTCGGCTCCGGCCTGGATGAATTTGCAATTTGGTCAATCGTTGCTTACATGCTCGCCAACTATATTATCGGTATAACCGGACACCAGGGCAATATGGCCAATAACGGTTCAGCCAAAGATGAGCTGGCGGCCAGAATGGGAAATATCGGAGGGGCCTACACCAAGCGAGTCCTGACGATGATATGGGCAATGTGCGGGCTGCTTGCCTTTGCACTTTATCAGGATCAAATCTCCGACTCCGATACCACCTGGGGAGTATTGAGCAATAATCTGTTGGGCGTCGGGCTGCGGGGCATTATGATATCGGGCATCCTTGCAGCAAATATGTCAACTGTTGCCGGCGTCTCGGTGTATCTGTCGGCATTATTCGTCCGTAATTTATACAAACCATTTGTCTCAAATAAATCAGAACGCCATTACGTTAATGTCTCGCGGATTTCAATAGTGTTTATCCTGCTGCTTAGCGTTTATGTAGCCGTCTCGAGCACCGGTATCATCGACATCCTTAAGAAACTTCCGTCGCTCAACATTATTTTCGGTGCGCCTGTGCTGCTTTTGTTGTTCTGGAAGCGCCTTACATTAAAGGCCGTATATACTCAGGTGATAATCTGCGTTTTGATATTCGCCGTGCTGCCCGGCGTGCTCCCGAAATTCAATGCGGTTCGGAGCTCTTCCTGGCTCACCGAGCAAACCTCCGAGATAACAGTAAAGCGCGTTATAAAAGCCGAGCAGGAAGACGTGGACAAAGGGCTTGCTTCGAGCGTCGGGCAGGAAATAACCAAAGAAACACTTATTCCTCCCACGGGAATCTACTATGATTCGGTGGCAAGGAGCAATCCGGACGACCCAGCTTCACCTAAAATTGGAATCGGCAGGTTGAATACGGAACTTGTTATCGCCAGAATGCTCGGTTTCGACCTCAGACATATGAAAGCCTCAACGCTTTTGGCTCTGCGGTATTTTATCAACGCCCTTTTGCCGTTTTTCATTCTCATCCCGGTAAGTTTGTTTACAAAGAACAAAGGCCTTGAAGAGAACATCGCCCGCTTTTATGTCAAAATGAAAACCAAGGTCATTGCCGACCGAGAGCTTGACAAGGCCGAACTACAAAAAAGTTATGAAAATCCCACCCGCTTCGACCACTTGAAACTTTTCCCGAAATCGAACTGGGAATTCTGCAAGTGGACAAAAGAAGATACCGTGGGATTTATCGTCAGCTTGTGCCTCACAACCGGTATCCTGACGGCCTTCTGGCTGCTCATCAGAACGCTCATCCACTGACGCTGCATCAGCCAGTCCGGTTAGTCGGCATCCACGCTATCTGCAGAGGCAAGTTTGCCGTTAATTGTCACGTTTTCGAGGACAAGATTCTTTACATTGCTGATTACATCAGGTTTTGCGACATTATCAAACGTGCAATTCTTCAGGGTAACATCGGTTATTGGTGAATCGTCAAAGCCCTTAAGGAACAGCGCGTAATCGCTTTTTTGGCTGGTGACGTTTTGCATATTGATATTGCGAACAACCGGCTTGTAATCTCCTTTCTCGATATCTCCGTAAAAGAAATTAATAATCAGCACTGCCTCTTTTACCTGGCCGACGGTAATATCCCTTACGTATACATTTTCGATATAGCCGCCGCGGACCGAGTTTGTTTTAAGCCGTATTGCCCTGTCTAATTCCGGGTCGTCCATTGTGCATTTTTCAACGAAAATATTCCTTGCGCCGCCCGTCATTTCGCTGCCTACGGCAACGCCTGCGTGGCCTGCCTTCATAATGCAATCGCGGACAATGATGTTTTCACTCGGCACGTTTATGCGTCTGGCGTCGTTATTTCTGCCGGATTTTATCGCGATACAGTCATCTCCGGTGTCGAAATAACAGCCTTCGATGAGCACGTCTTTGCACGATTCCGGGTCGCACCCGTCATTGTTTGGTCCAATACCTTCAACGGTTACATTTCTGACAATAATATTTTGAGACAGCACAGGATGAATATGCCAGAATGGGCCGTTTATAATTTTTATTCCTTCAATCAGGACATTCCTGCATTTATAGGGCTCGAGCATATTCGGCCGCAAATATCCTCCGCCGTAACGTCTCTGCTCGACCGGCACTCCGTCTCGTCCCTGCGCAAACAATTCCTTTCGGTCCTTGCCCTGCGGGCCTCTCCTCCATTTCCACCAGTTATCTTCGCTGCCCTGTCCGTCTAAGGTTCCTTCGCCTGTTACGGCAATATTTTTCTCTTTATAGGCGTAGATTAACGGTGAGTAATTCATGCACTCAACACCTTCCCATCGGGTGTACACCGCAGGAAGATATTGATTCGGGTCGGTTGAAAATTTGATGACAGCGTCCTTTGAAATATACAAGTTGACATTACTTTTAAGATATATCGCTCCCGTCAGGAAAGTGCCTGCCGGAACCACAACACGCCCTCCGCCCGCTTCATTAGCGGCGGTTATAGCTTTATTAATTGCCTCTCTGCAATTGGTTTTTCCGTCCCCAATCGCACCATAATCGGTGATGATAAAATCTCTTGCTGGGAACTGAGGAGCTTTAATCCTGCTTAAAATCTTATCGGCCTGTTTCCAGCCGGTATTCGTCTGGCTTACACAACCGCCCAAAAAGATGACGCAGACCACGGCTAATATAAATTTGTTTATTCTCATTTTATTCTCACATTCCTTTGGATAAAGTCTTTGACAAACTCGGCAATGATTGCCTGTCCCTGCATTTCTTTAACGCCGAAGGCCATTGCCGGCCGTCCCGGGTTGCCATCCTTAGCCATAGTTATTTTGACATTTTCAAACAGGATATTCTCAATGGGTCTTTCAGGCAGGCCCAGCAGAAAAGACGCTGCGCTCTGGGCGTTGTCGGCGGTCAAGTTTGTTATTTTTATGTTTCGAATGCACGGCGTAGTGTCCGTAACAGGTCTCGGATTGCGGTCGGAAAGGGCCGCAATCTCTTCTGGCCTTGCGCCGCATTCGTAATATAAATTCATCACTATCGGACAGCCGACACCGTTCATAGTAATGTTATTAAGTGTGATATTTTCCACGGTGCCTGCCCTTCCCCGCCGTGATTTTACTCTGACACCCCGGTCGGTCCCGTTGAAAGTGCAGTCAGCAATTTCTATATTTCGAATGTTGCCAGCCGTTTCAGAACCCATTACAACGCTTCCATGGCCTCGCATCATTTTGCATTTCCTTGCGACAATATTTTGGCAGGGCTTATTTACACGCATTCCGTCTTTGCCGATACCTGACTTGATACACAGGCAATCGTCGTTTACATCGAAAGTGCAGTCAAAAACCTTTACGCCGTTACACGAATCGAGAGCAAGGCCGTCCCCATTCACGCCATTCTGCGGATTTTGAAACGTCGCATTTTTAACTGTTACATTCGTGCAATAGACAAGATGCGTATTCCAGAAAGGAGAGTTGCAGGCTGTTATGCCGTCAAGCAGCACGTTCGAGCAATTATTAAACTGAATCAATTGCGGTCTGAAAAAGAATGACCCGATGCCTCCCCCGCCGCAATCGGACAGGTCAATATTTTCATTGAGTTTCGCGAATTCTTTATCGCGAGCCGATTCGGGATTTGTCTGGCCTTGTGTTCTGCGTCGTTTAAATTCTTTCCACCATGCCTGTCCCCTGCCGTCAATTATTCCAGCCCCTGTGATTGAAACATTCTTGAGGTTTTCGCCATAAATGCAGGGTGAGTAGCCGAAACATTCCACGCCTTCCCACCTTGACTTAATTGCCGGCCAGTCCGCGAAATTGTCATTGAAAACAATACTCGCGCCTGCCTCAAGATGCAGATTTATATTGCTCTTTAAATGAATCGGCCCGGTCAGATACGTGCCCGCAGAGACGTTTATTTTGCCGCCCTCATTTTTGCCGGCTTGTTCAATGGCGTTGGCGAACGCAGTAGTATTATCAGCAACTCCGTCGCCAACGGCTCCAAAATCACGGATACTTAAACTTTTTTGTGGTGACATTTTATTTGGCATTTCTTATCCAGCCGACGAGCTTTATTGCCTTCATCATATACAAAACATCAAGATGTTTGTAACGAGATATGTTCTATCTCCTCAAGAATAAATCTTTTTATCACGGTAGTCCTGCCAGGCCGGCTCGAACGCTTTGCGTTCGGCTGGGATGGGTCTCGGCGTGGTATTTTCACAATGGAAAAGGTCCGGCTGTTTAGGGTCATATTCGACTCGCAGGATTGAATTACGCAAATCCTCATTTTCCTTTTTGCATCTTAGCTCAGTGCCAGGGACACGAACGCCATCCGGCGAGAGCACAAGGTGCGAGCCGCGCGAACCGCTTCCCTGTTCAAGCAGGGACACAATTGCTTTTAAATACGCCACGCTTGTCAGTGCAAGATGCTCGGCCCTGACTGCAGCGGGGATATCCTTTGTGGTTTTTAGGGCAATGCCATTCTGTTTAATCCGGCTCACAAGAGTAATCGCGTCGGTTAACGCTTTACGGCTATCATTGATTTCGCGAATATGGCCGGCCGAAGCAGTCATACGATGCTGAACCTCGGTTAATATGTCTTTCGCTTTAAGACCCTTTGACTTATGAAAGCTATCGAGTTTGGTAATCAGTTCACCAATTGCTTTTTTAATCTCTTTTGATGCTGTTTTTGCAGACGGTATATCCGCGCCATAAACATTCGCGATGAACTCAGCCGCTCGCAGGGAACCAACCTGGCCGGAATTCAGCGCTCCGCCTCCGGGCCGTTTAACACCGTGGGTTCCCGCCATTTCGCCGATTACAAATGTCCGTTTTATACTCGATTCCCACCAGTGATTGACCGCAAATCCGCCGTTATTATGCTGTGCACAGACGGCGATTTCCAATGGCTCTTTCCAGAGGTCAATACCATGTTCGGCATAAATATCAATCGCCGGCTGATTCATATGGGCAAGGCGTTTTATGGGTGTTTTCTGCACAGCGCCGGTTTTTCGCAAATAGATAAGAGCTTCTTCCTCAAGGTCTTCGATGACAAATGGCTTCATTTTAGAACTGCCAATAGGGTTTTTTCTGAAGTCCAGAAAAACACGTCTGCCTTTCTGCGTCTCATTAAACACCAGGATGTCAATAAGTGAAGACCGGCAGTTTTCGATTCGCTGCGGGTCAAAAGGCCATTGATATCCCTTGAGAAAGATATTGCTGGCCATTTTGCTCATCGTTGGGAAAAAATCCGTGAGAAATTCCCTCTCGTCGCCGCCATCTGCATCAGTGCTGAAGATGCGGGGAATAACCTGCATATAGGAACCGGATACATTCCAGCGAAACTTCGTGCTGGCAAGGCCAAACTGTGATTCGGTGAGATTTTCAGCGGCTAAGCCCGCCTTAAACGCCAAGGCGTGAATACCCGTCTGCCCTTTGGGATAGACACTTGTCTTATATAATTCGCCCGGCCCACCTGCGGCCAATATCAGATTTTCGCACTGAAAAACATTTATGCCGTAACTTTTGGTATTCAGTTTCTTTTTATCAATCGTTACAACGCCTAATATACGCTTGCCTGTGGTGATAAGATTCGCAACTTCCTGATAGTCGTAAATTCTGATACCGGCATCAACGACCTGCCTTTGCAGACATTCGCACATCATTTTACTCGTCTTTGGTCCTGCAGACGTGGCCCGCTCGTATGGGTCATGGTCTGTCTTATAGCCGATATAGCTGCCAGATGAATCGTGAGGAAACGGAACGCCTGCCTGTACGAGGTGATAGAATTCTCTAAGCGAGCCGATGGCTTCAGCCAAGGCCAAGTCACCGTGACAGCAACCCCCGGTGGTAAGCGTTTTGGCAAATTCTAAAGCACTATCGGGAACATCTGGGCTGGTGCCCATTTTATAATAGGTCTGCTTATCCGAGCCGCTCATTCGGGAAGCACCCAGGGAAACGCCGGCAGTCACTACCGCAATACGATTTTGAGCATCCGGGATTCTCTTTTGTGTGAAATATTCATAAAGGTGAACAGCAGCATTCATCCCGGCTGCACCTGCGCCGACGATAACGGTGTTGTATCTATGAATCGTTACTTTTTGTTTTCCGACTTTTATCGATTCCATAAGCTACCTGACGTTGAAATTCCTGCCCGTTACCCGGCTGATTTCTTCTATCGACGCCTTTGAGAAGTCAAGCTTCGGCCATTTCTGATTGCGCTTGCTGTCGATAAGCTCTTTTACCTTTTTTAATTCGCCAGCCAAAAGCTTATAATCCTGCTGCTCGATAATCTTCGCAAATACAGGTTTTTCAATCGCGCTGAAAGAGCCCCCCAAGACCAGAACGCCCGCATCGATATAATCCGGAATATTCTGAGTATTTGTGCCGCCGGTCGGCACAAGTGAGATTAACTTGTGAATCGCAGGGTCAACCGCCTTGATAAAGGATGGACCACCCAACTGTTTGGCGGGGAAAACCTTGCAGAAATTCGCTCCAAGTGAAAACTGAGTTACTATTTCCGTTGCGCTGCCGCAGCCCGGTATAATTGGGAGCCTGCCTGAGTATTTCTCGTAAGTGCTTTTGCTGAAATTAACTGCTGAGACAAGAAATTGCGCCCCCGCTTCGACAACCTCATCGATGGTCGGCTGCGGATTATCAGGATGACTTTTATTGTAGGTCTTGAGCATTTCGGGATAATCGAGCAAACTCGCTAACCCTGCGACAAATTCGGGCAATTCTTTTCGCAAGCGGCGCAAGTTTTCCAACGGCTTTTTAATTCTGCAGGTAACTTCCATATTACCGAATCCCGCCTCAAGCAGCGATTCGGCTGTTTTAACGATATCCAGCCGGTCCTCATTGAAAACGAGAATAAAGCCGTCCCTGAGTAAAACCTGTATTGTTGCTTTTAAAGTCAATTTTCCATCCCTTAAAGTCTTCTCAAATGAAAGCCGCCGTCGACGTTAATCACCTGCCCTGTCGAAAAATCAAGTTTTCCTTCGGCGATTGCTCTAATGGCTTTTGCGACGTCTTCGGGCCTGCCCCAGCGTTTAATCGGTGTTATCCCATCGGCTATAAGCTTATCATATTTTCCTTTAACGACACTTGTCATATCGGTTTCAATAATGCCGGGGCGAATTTCAAATACGCCTATACCGAATTCAGCCAGACGGTCGGCATAGAGCATAGTCATCATACCAACTCCGGCCTTACTGATACAATACTCCCCACGGGCCGTAGAGCTGGTGTAGGACGACATTGAGCCGATATTTACAATGCGGTAACTTCGGTCGGGGTATTGTTTTTTCTGCTCAATCATCCATTTAGCTATAAGCTGCGTGAAAAAATACGGCCCTTTGAGATTAATACTCAGCACTCTGTCAAAACTCTCTTCGCTCGATTCGAGCAGGTCAGCGCGTTTAAGAGGGGCAACGCCGGCGTTGTTGACAAGCATATCGCATCTGCCGAATTCGTCTTTAACCGCTTTTACGAGTCCTGCACGGTCGGCGTCGCTGCTGATATCTCCCCGCAAAACAAAACAATTGGCCTCTTTGGCTGCTATGTCCGACAACGTTTTTTGCGCTGCTGTTTCATCCGGCTTGCCATCCGCGATAAAATCATAATGATTGATAACTACGTCAAAACCAATCCCTGCAAGCTCGATAGCAATTGCCCTGCCGATACCCCTGCTTGCACCGGTCACAATAACAACGGGGCGGTCGTCTTTATGTGATTCTTTTGCGCTCATTCCGTGCCCTCCAAAGAATGGTTTATCTGCTCAGCAGCTTTCATACCATCAGCCACTGCGGCGACAACCGTTGACGCCCCGCGTACAATATCGCCGCCCGCAAATACATTAGGTCTGCTGGTCTGGAAATGCTCATTTATCTTTATGTGTCCGTCTGACATATCGATTCCGCATAGGGCATTGCCGATATCTTCAGGCGCCTGCTGACCTATGGCTTCAATAACTTCGTCGAAATCCAACGCATACGCCCTGTCTTTCAGGGCAACTGGTACTCTGCGGCCGCTCTTATCCGGCTGGCCGAGCACGGTAGGACAGAGTTTAACGGCCGAAAGCTTTCCATCGCGTATCATATATTCAAGCTGCTGGGTAAGAATCAGAAAATGAATCCCGGAATCCATCGCCCTTTGGCGCTCCGCGGGCCAGGCAGGCATTTCTTCGAATGAACGACGGTATAATACATACACATCCTTAGCTCCAAGCCGTTTTGCCGCACAGGCCGCATCCATAGCTGTATTGCCGCCGCCGATAACGGCGACGCGTTTGCCGACCAGATTGAGGTTGTCTTTTTTGGCAACGTCTAAAAACTCGAGCGCATCCCAGATTCCATCTGTTTGCTTCTTAGAACTGCTTATCGCCTTTGATAAACCAAGCCCAATAAAACATGCGTCAAATCCTTTTGCCATTACCGAATCAAGCGTAAAATCCGTATTCAGCACTTTTGCCGGTTCGATTTTAAGCCTTTGCGCCGGCACTCCATCAAAAATTGCCCTCACCTCGTTGTTCAAGGCAGCCCCGATTCTGTCAGCAGGTATTACCGATTCAACCATGCCTCCCAGCGATTTGTTTTTATCAAATATAGTCACTTCATGCCCTGCTTCAAGCAATCTTGCCGCAGCAGACAGGCCCGCAGGTCCTGCACCTATTATCGCCACACGTTTGCAGGATGATTTTGGCGGGATATTCAGTTTCGACCAGCCGTTCTTATTGGCCTGCTCAGCCAGGTATCTTTGAATTTCAGCGATTGGCAATGGGCCATCGCCTATGAATTTTTGCACACAGCTTCCCTCGCATTGGGTTTCAACAGGGCACAGCCACGCGCATATTTCGGGGAACACATTGCTCTTACGGATTGATTCATATGCCTCTTTATCTTTGCCATCGAGGAAAAGGCTGATGAACTTTGGAATATTCACGCCCGCCGGACAGGCGCACCGACAGCTTGGCTGCTCGCATTTTAGGCAATGCTGAGCTAACCGCATGAGATTATCGCGGTTGCTCATTCTTCCGTGCTTATATATCGGGCCATAAACTTTGTTATCGCGCACAACGCAGCCGGTCGTTCCACCGTCACGCATAATCTGAGTGCAGCCACTGCAGGCAATACAAACCTTATTTGGGTCGAGTTTGCCCTTGGTAAGTATATCTTTGGCAAAATCGGGATACGCCAGAGCCATCCTGCCGGCACCGATTATGCCGGCGAAACCCATTTTCAAGACCGCCGCTCCCACATTCGGCATCAAATGCCGCAGCCAGCTATACCCCGACCCCACTAAAATCATATTGGGAAATGCCCTCTGCATTTCGGCGGTTAACCGAATCATTCTTTCCTCGCCCTGTAGGGGATTTTCCGGCGACTCATAGCCGCCGACGATTGGTTCATTATATGGTCGGCCGAAATGGGGATTATAATACGGATTTGCAATCGTAACATTTACCATTGGGACATTACGCTCAGCAAGCAAAGCAAACAGTTTTTTGGGCTCGGCCAGGTCGGGTTTTGTGTAATCGTTTTTATCCACCCCCCAGCCGTAGGGATAAGGTATCGCGTCATAGATACCCAGCCGTGTTACAACGGTTTTGTCTCTTCCAAGCTCTTGTTTAATCGCATCAATGATAGCTAAAAGCAGCCGTGTGCGATTTTCAAATGACCCGCCATATCCGCCCTGCCGGTTGTAACACGCTAACAATTCACTGATTAAGTAGCCGTGACAGGCCTTGATATCAACCGCATCAAAACCAACCTCAAAGGCCAGCTTCGCGGCATTTACGTATACCTCAACGAGCCCATCAAGGTAGTCGTCTGTTACTATCGGCCAATTATCCGGAATCGCTTGCTTTGCATTTATTGTCGGGGACTGCTGTGGGACCATAGCGTCACGATATGGGTCCCGCTGTGGAATAATCGGGTTCGGAATCCCTTCCGGTTTCGAATACCGGCCGGAATGCGTTAGTTGCGCAACGATAACAGGCCGATGCCGGCTCCCCATAGAATCCCGAGCGGCCTTTCGCATCCGGGCAATCATATTTTTAAAGGCATCCTTATTCTTGTCGTGCAGCCATAACTGCCGGGGATTCGCCCTGCCCTGGGGGACCACAGCGATTGCTTCAACCCACAAAAGACCGCAGCCGCCCGCCGCAAAACGTTCATATCTTCTCAAAGTCAATTCGCCGGGACTGCCGTCGCTATCCCCATCTGCACCTTCCATAGGATTGACGGCCAGTCGATTCGGCGCTGTAAACGGCCCGATTTTAACGGCGGCGCCGAAATTCGAAACATCCTCCTGCATCGGTATATTGAGCGATAACGACGCCGAAAGCTTCCGGAGGTCTTCAATTTTCTCTAAATTAAACTCAAACATCGCAAAATCTCTACAGACTAAGATAAAGATGATTATCTCAGAAAGTTCGCACATAATCTATGAAATTAGTGTCGATTACGAGGCGTACAAATTGACGCCAAATAATGCGATGATACTTCGGAGCCGTCATTGAGCAGATACGAATGGAAAAAACAGTCTTACTTCTATGATGATATCTATGCCGGTAACGGTTTGAATATCTATATTACCGTTTTCAATTCAACGCGTTACCAAAAATAGTTCGTCAATCGGCAGTGGATACTGACATGTAAAGAACAAAAAAGACTACCAAGCATAACTGCCTGATAGCCAATTATTTACAAAAACGAGGCCGAAGGGGCTCGAACCCTCAACCTTCGGATCGACAGTCCGTAACTATAGCTTGTAAGCACCTGACACTAAATGGCTTATGACAGTTAAAAAGAACATGGTATAACAACCGAGCGCCAGCCGAAGACGCACCGAGCGCCACGGGGAAAACGTTGTCACAGTTTTTGTCACACTTGCGTCTTGACTGACTGGCAGAACTGATCCAGTTTCGTAATACCTTAGTTCTGAAATCCTATTGTCATAGGGCTGCATAGGATTCAAAACTCGCTAAGCCCCTACTGAAGGCCCCGTGACCGACTAATTTCTATTTGAACTCAAGAGGAGGAGTTCAATTGGGAGAGTTACGAAAATGGCTTGTGTCACTTTGAGACAAAAACTTACGGTTGTCTGCTTACTTCGAAACTATATGGAACACTTGTGGGAATCCCAGAAAGGCCGCATAATTATGCATAAAGATTGGACCAGGAATTGGGTGCAGATCAAGGGCGCAGGTCACTCTCAATAAGACTGGA
>CAYLYB010000072.1:0-14502 GCA_964387605.1 uncultured Pirellulales bacterium
CCCGTCAGCAAACAGATAGTTTCGCTGACCTTCCCATGTCCACCAGCCCGAATCGCTGCCCTGCTCGATTTTCTGATGGTTGCTGAACCACTCGCCTATAATTATTTTTGCAGAGGGTTTGGCGACGTTGACACATTTTTGAACAACGGGAGGTTGCGGATTTTTGTAGGTGTCTTCTGTGCTGTTCATACCATCGATTTGTGCCGAGCTGTGATAAAATGCCATCGAATATGCGTAACTTGTCGAATCGTATTTTTCTTTCGAAGCGAGGTCAACGGGGCATAAAAAAACGGACGGATTATCAGCGTCTATTTTCCCGCCGAGAAACGGGGCTATGAAATTTCGCCAGCCGCGCCCCATCCACAGCCATACGTTTGGGTCTGTCGGGTTTGTTTTTGGAAGCGGGTCTGCGGCGCAAGGGTATATATCATCGTTGGCGCCGAGATACATATGCATCGCGACGTCGATTTGTCGCAGGTTGGCGGCGCAGCCGGTCCTTCTTGCAAACCTCCTCGCTTTTCCAAGACCCGGCAGCAGTATCGCCAGCATCACAGCGATTATCGAAATGACAACCAGCAGCTCGATGAGAGTGAAACCAGCATAGCAACAGCGTTTTTTTTGTATTGGGGGCTGCAAAGGTTTTTCCCGTTATTCTACTGTTACACTTTTGGCGAGATTGCGGGGTTTATCGACGTCGTGCCCGCGAAGGACCGCCGCGTGATAGGCCAGTAGTTGCAGCGGGATAACACTAAGCATTGGCTGCAATAGCTCCGGTGCATCGGGTATGGAAATCAGATAATCGGCGTGCTGTTTTATTTCGTCATTGCCCTCAGTGGCGACGATAATGGTTTTGCCGCCGCGTGCACGGACCTCCGAGATATTGCCTATAATTTTGTCGTATTGAGGCCCGGCTGTAGCGATGAAGACGGCAGGCATACCATCTACAATCAGGGCGATTGGCCCGTGTTTCATTTCCGCTGCGGGAAGACCCTCGGCGTGAATGTAACTTATTTCCTTGAGCTTCAAGGCACCTTCGAGAGCAACCGGATAGTTTACCCCTCGTCCCAGAAACAGCCAGTTATCCTTGTCGATATTGGCCTGGGCAATCGTTTTTATATGGTCTGATTGTTCGAGTATGCTGGATATGCTGTCCGGTATTTTTGAGAGTTCTTTTATATATCTTTCCGCTTCGCTGCTGCTGATATGTCTTCTTCTGCTAAGCTCTATCGCAAGCATCGTCAGCACCGCTACCTGGGCCGTAAAGGCCTTGGTGCTGGCGACCCCGATTTCCGGCCCGACGTGCAGGTATATGCCCGCGTCTGTAGAACGGGCAATTGACGAACCAACGACGTTGACAAGACCGAGCACGGTTGCGCCTCGTTCTTTGGCCTGCTCGACTGCGGCAAGTGTATCCGCGGTCTCGCCCGACTGGCTTATCGCGATTACGACTGTGCCGTCCTCTATGATGGGGTTGCGATAGCGGAATTCGCTTGCGTACTCGGTTTCTGTGGGGATTCTCGCCAATTGCTCGAACAAAAATTCGCCGACGACTCCTGCGTGAAAGGCGGTCCCGCAGGCGGTAATAATCAGCCTTTTTGCCCGCGTCAGCTCGCGCAGGTAGGCGTCTATTCCGCCTAATTTGATTTTGCCGTTTTGGACATCGACCCTGCCGCCCATACACGTGCTTAATGCCTTGGGCTGCTCGAATATTTCCTTGAGCATATGGTGTTTGAAGCCGCCCAGCTCGATTTGTTCGAGCGAAAATTCGATGTCCTGAAGTTCTTTGCTTACCGCAATATTATTGATTGTCTTGGTGTGAAAACCCTTCGGGGTGATGATTACCATTTCGTTGTCCGCAAGGTAAATTGCTCGTGTCGTGTGTTCGACGATTGCTGATGCGTCGGAAGCGAGAATATATTCACCGTGCCCGACACCTAATATCAGGGGGCTGCCTTTTTTGGCGCCGATGAGCATATAGGGGCAGTCGGCACACACTATTCCCAGGCCATAGGTGCCGTGGATTTCACGCAACGCCCGCTGCACGGCCCATTCGAACCTGTTCTGGCCCGCAGTTTTTTTGGTCTCTTCGCCCGAGTCGCCTTTGGCGTAGAAATACCCAATCAGGTTTGATATGACCTCGGTGTCGGTTTCACTGGCAAACGGGACTTTCTCACTTTGAAGCCAGGTCTTCAAAGTCGAATAGTTTTCGATGATGCCGTTATGCACGACGGCTATCTTGCCGGTATAGTCCAGATGTGGGTGGGCATTGATTTGGTTGGGTGCGCCGTGGGTTGCCCAGCGTGTATGACCGAGGCCGACTGTTTCGCCTGCATCGGGCTCGCCCAAGGCTGCCTCCAGCGTGGCTATTCTGCCCTTTGTCTTGGTTATTTTAATTGCGCCGGAATTGACCAGTGCCAGACCCGCTGAGTCATAGCCGCGGTATTCCAGACGTTTGAGCCCCTCGATAAGTATTGGCTGGGCCGTTTTTTTACCCAAATAAGCTACTATGCCGCACATTCTTTTTCCCTCTACTGTAAGCCAACGATTTCTATGGGCAATGGGCTTCGTTGTTGAGTTTGTGCCGGCGGTGAAACATAATATGCCGACCCTGAATTTTTAAAGTATAGTGTATTTTAGAGAGATTCTGTTTCGCGGGCAACTGAAATAAGTTAAACTATAGTATAAGTTTTTATTATTTGACTCAGTAATGAATCCCCTGTTCAATTCGATATATGCTGATTGTAATCGATTATAACGTCGGTAATGTTAAAAGCGTCTGCAATGCCTTTCGCTATATCGGCTGTGATGTCGAGTTAAGCTGCGATGTAGAGAAAATCAGGGCCGCGTCGGGCCTGGTATTGCCGGGTGTTGCCGCCTTTGGTTTTGCGGTCAACGCGCTTGGCTCGCTCGGCGCCGATATTAAAGCCCTTGCGCGGGCCGGCAAACCTTTGCTGGGTATTTGCGTCGGCTTCCAGATGCTCTTCGACGAGAGCTGCGAATTCGGCTCGCACAAGGGATTCGGCCTTATATCGGGTTCGGTAATTCCCATTCCCGAAGGGCGCGTCATACCGCATATGGGCTGGAACGTTGTTGAGTCATCAGCCGATAACGGATTGTTTGCGGGAATCGAAAGCGAAAAGCATTTTTATTTTGCACATTCGTTCTACGTGAACGTTACGGATAAAGAAGCCAAAGTGTCTTACGCCGATTATGGTTTCGAGTTGCCTGCGGCCGTGCGAAAGGGCAATATTTACGGCACGCAGTTTCACCCTGAAAAAAGCGGCGGGCAGGGGTTGGCGGTTCTGAAAAATTTCGCCCGAATTGCCGAAGGGGGCAACAACTGATGCTGGCCAAAAGAATAATTCCCTGTCTCGACGTCAAGGACAACCGTGTTGTCAAGGGCGTGAATTTCGTTAATCTGCGTGATGCGGGCGACCCGGTCGAGCTTGGCGCTCGTTATAGTGAGGACGGGGCCGACGAGCTTGTCTTTCTCGATATTACCGCGACGATTCGTTCGCGCAAGACAATCGTTGAGCTTGTAAGCAAGGTTGCCGAAAACGTCTTCATTCCTTTTACTGTTGGAGGGGGCATTAACTCCGTTGAGCAGATGGACGAACTTTTGCGCTGCGGCGCTGAGAAATGCTCGGTCAACACCGCCGCCGTATCGAATCCGGATATTCTTACCCAGGCAGCGCAAAAATTCGGCAGCCAGTGCGTAGTGCTTGCGATTGACGCCCGCCGGTCGAAGACGAAGGCGGGCAAATGGCAGGTGTGTGTCAAGGCGGGCACCGAGCCGACTGATATCGATGCCGTCGAATGGGCAGTCGAAGGTGCCAAAGCAGGTGCCGGAGAGATACTTCTGACGAGTATGGATGCCGACGGCACCAAGGCGGGCTATGATATTGAGCTAACCCGCGCGATAGCCGACGCCGTCAATATCCCGGTGATTGCGTCGGGCGGGGCTGGCACGCTCGAACATCTCTACGATGCCATAGTGGCTGGCCACGCCGAAGCCGTCCTTATGGCCTCGATTACCCATTTCGAAAGTTACACAATTAACCATATGAAGGAATACCTCCGCGACCGAGGCATTGCCGTCAACCTATAAGTCTCAAAGCCGGAACTCTCAAGGTCGAGATTAATACTTCAAAAAGCAGCCGGACAAGCGAATGCAGCCGTGGGAAGAAACCTTGCTCCTGAGGGGGTAAATGTTATAATCACGCGGTCTTTTTGTGTGTGTAGTTTTTTTCTATTGCTATTAAGGGAATGCTGTGAAATTTCAGGTTTTTAGCCAAGGTAAAGCGGTCGGGGATTTCGCCCTGCATGGGGCGTATCTGTTTGGTTCTGACGGTATGGCTGTTCGCCGTGCGCAAATCCAGTTAAGGGATGGTCTTATCGAGTGCGAAAAGACGAATCAGGAAACCGCGGGGCTGGCGCTGCTTTGGCCAGTGGAGGATTTCGGCAGGGTATTATTGCCGACGACCTGCCTGCCCGAAAGGGAAGAACCTTATAATTTGAACCTGGAGCTGGCCCGCGCACGGTTAATGCAAATCATAATAAAACGCGAAGACTGGTCGGTCTTTGAGGATACGGAGGAAGCCGCTGCCCTTTGTGACCAGGCGCAGGGATTATTTATTAAAGCTATTCAAAACATCTCAGATGCCCCTGCAGCTTCAATACTTGCAGATGAGTCGCTTCAAAAGGCGATGATATTTTCGGAAGGGCTGGCTGCCAGGCATTCAAAGGTGCTTTTCGGGGCGAGGGGAAAGAACCACGGTTTCGGTAGGGGCTGCCTCGGTTGCTGGGTTGCTCCGGAGTCTGTTGGCAATCCGGCTTATGTAGAGCGTTTAGCCGGGGCGTTTGGCCTTGCTATGGTGCCTTTTAACTGGGGAGAGATTGAATCAAGCAAAGGTGTTTACGATTTTTCAAAAACCGATGCTTGTGTGACCGCATTGAGTAAAAGAAGGCTGGCGATAGGTGCTGGTCCTTTGCTTTGCTTTTCAAAAGAATATTTGCCGGAATGGCTGCTTGCGAAACAGGTAAGCTTTGAGAAGATTCGTGAGTATGCCTACGGATTTGTATCAGCAGCGGCAACCCGCTACTCGAATATTATCAGAACATGGTGCGTTGTCAGCGGTCTGAATGCCTTCAATCTTTTTGGCTTTAGTTTCGAGCAGGTCCTTGAGATAACTCGGGCGGCGAATATGGCGGTCAAGGCAGTTTGCCCGCGGGCGTTGAGGATTATCGAGGTCAGCAATCCGTGGGGTGAGTATTATGGGGTGACACCCGACACTATTCCTCCGCTTGTGTATATGGATATGGTGATTCAAAGCGGCATCAATTTTGATGCCTTTGGGCTTCAGATGCGATTCGGCAAAGACGAGTCGGGGATGCATGTTCGGGATATGATGCAGATTTCGGGGGTCCTGGATTCTCTTGCTCCTATCTCAAGGCCTTTATTTATTACGCACGTTGAAATTTCCTCTCGGGAAACTGATGGTTCTTGTGCCAGCTTGGTTGCCGGGAGCTGGCATGGCAGTTGGGACCAGACAAGGCAGGCGGAATGGATTGAGCAGTTTTACAGGATTGCGCTCAGTAAGGCCTGTATAGATGGCGTAATCTATTCCAGTTTCACCGATAACAAAGATAGTGCCATTGCCGATAGCGGGCTTGTCACGGAAAGTCTGGAGCCCAAAAAATCGTACGCGGTGTTGAAAAAGTTTCGTGAGCGAATCTTTGCTCGGTAGTCGATTGTATGGGGTCAGCCGCCGCAGTTGCATCATACTTGAAAGCATATACAGATGACATCTGAATATGAAAAAAACACCAGTGAATTAAACCGGATTCAATTGAGGGCTTTCGTTGTTGCTGCTGTTATAGCCGTGGCTTTTTGTTTATACTTTGGATTACTCGGTTTTTGCGCTGATAATACGTTAGTGACGGTGAAGCTGGAACAAAGAATTAATCCCAACGATGCGCCTCCGGAAAGTCTTGCCAGACTGCCGGGAATTGGAGCCGTCAGGGCACAGGCGATAGTCTCTTACAGGCAACAATTTCTTCAGAGCAATGAAGGTGATTTAGCATTTGAAGACTGCAACGACCTTCAAAAGGTCAAAGGTATCGGCCCAAAAACTGCTCAGGGTATGTGCCGGTGGCTGAGGTTCGAGTGATTGTAAAATAAAAGGGAGTTAAAAAAGTTCGATGGATGAATGGGTAATTGATAAGCCTTTGGGAAACTGCAGCGGAACAGGCAGGGCAATTGAACCGGAAGAGGAATATTACGCGACGCTTGTGCAGACCGAGCAGGGCCTGACAAGGCGGGATTTCTGTGCCGATTACTGGGCGGAGCATAAGCCGGACGTCTATTGTTACTGGAAGACAAAACTGCCCTCGCCGGACCAGAAAAAAAACATTTTCGTCGATGATGATATGTTGATGACCTTTTTCGAACGGCTCGGCTCCGAGACCGAGCAGGAAAAAATCAATTTTCGTTTTGTGCTGGCGCTGGTCCTGATGCGAAAAAGGCGTCTTAAATACGATTCTTCGAGGGCCGATGACGGACGAGATATCTGGCGATTAAGGGTAACCGGGACGCAGGACTATGTCGAAGTCGTTAATCCGAATCTGGAAGAATCACAGGTGGCACAATTGACGTCCCAAATCGGCCAGATACTGCAGGTTGAGCTGTAAAATCGAATTGTTTCGTTTCTCTTTGGTTGGTTTTGATAATCGGAAAAATGCTTTTTAGAACGATTTTGCTATTTGCACTGACGTTGTTTTTTGCCGGCTGCGCGGCGCAGGTGCAACAGCCGATAGGGCCTTGTCTGGGCAAAGGCACCGCCGAAGAGGCGCTCGAAGCATTAAATTCTCACTCCTCTGAGACCGAGCCGATACGTGCGACCGGCCAGTGCCTGTTGAGATACACCGCCGAAGGCAAACAACATAAAGAAAACTTCCCCGTGAAACTTTGGTTCAATCCTCCCGGTGAAATTTACCTTCAGGGCGACGTGGCGTTCGATGCGACGGGTTTAGTGCTCGGAGCGAATGATGACGAGTTTTGGTTCTGGCTGAAGCCAAAGGAAATCAGCAGTTATTGGTGGGGTAGCTGGACAAAAGCAGGTGTATGGAACGAGTTTTTAATAAGCCCTTTAATTATGCTCGAAATATTTGGTGCCGTTAATGAGCGGGAGGGCGACTGGTCATTAAGCAGAGATGGTGCCCTTGATGTGCTTGTTTTGCATAATCAGCAGGGGGGCATATTGAAACGGCTGTTCATCGAGCCGTGTAATTACGTCGTGTCTAAAATCGAGTATTTCGACTCGAATGGTGAGATTTCGACCACGGCCCGGCTTGGCGACTACGAACAGATTGCCGGCCGATTTTTCATTCCCACGCTTATAAGGATAAACAACGGCGGTGAAAATTCGGCTGAAATCTCGCTAAAATCGGTCAGGCCTACGGAATTGAACGATAAGCAGCGGCAGCGTCTTTTTGTTCGGCCGGGGCCGGATGGCTTCGAGCACGTTTACACAATAATAGACGGCAACGCCGTCGAACAAGTGTTGGATTAAGTCGTAAATGAACGAGTTTTCACCGGGAAAGGACAGGCTTTCGTGGATAAAGTGAATTTGATAGAAAGATTACGGCAGGGCGTATTTATACTCGATGGCGCGATGGGGACGCAACTGATGGCGCATGGCATCGAGCCGGGCCAGTGCAACGAAATGCTTAATCTGGATTCCCCCGACGTGATTTCGCAGATTCACAAGTCATATTTCGAGGCCGGCAGCGATGCGGTTATAACCAATACATTCGGCGGCAATCGGTTTTCGCTGGCCCGGCACGGGCTGGCGGAGCGAGTCGAAGAATTAAATAAGGCCGGCGCCGCCCTTGCCCGCAAGGCAGCGGGGCAGTCGAAATACGTTCTCGGCGATATAGGCCCGACCGGCGATTTTCTCGAGCCTTTGGGAACACTTAAGCCCGACGAACTAAAAACTGCCTTCGCCGAGCAGGCGGCTGCGCTATCGGCAGGCGGAGTGGATGGCTTTATCATCGAGACTATGGCAGCCGTGGAAGAAGCGGCCATCGCGATTAAAGCGGCGAAGTCGGCGGCAGGCGGTTTGCCCGTGCTGGCTTCGATGTCGTTTGACAAACGAGGGCCGGATTTCAAAACGATGATGGGAGTTGACGTCGATAAAGCTGTTTCAGCGCTCATATCGGCAGGAGCAGATGCGGTCGGCTTCAATTGCGGCACCGCGACGCTCGATGAATACGTCCAATTAGCGAAAAAATATGTGTCAGCGGCCAGGGCTGCCGGTAAAGACATTTTGGTCTTTGCCGAGCCGAACGCCGGCAAGCCGGAGCTGGTTGACGATGAAGCTGTGTATAAAGTTACGCCGGAAGAATTTGCAGCCGCCGCGAAGAAGATTCGCGAAGCAGGCATCAATATAATCGGCGGCTGCTGCGGCACCGGCCCGGAACATATCAGGGCCTTAGCTGAAAAATTACGTGGCTAACCAGCGATTAACACATTCGTGATGTAATCTGCTATTCTTTTTGTCGCGCCCTGGTTTTTGATTATGATTTGTTTGCCTGCCTTTGCGATTTCGGAAGCATAATCTGGTTCAGCCAGGCATTTTGACATCGTGGCAAGTAATTCGGTCTCGTCCCGGACTAAAATAGCGCCGTTGCCTGCCAGCAGCTCATCGACGGTGTGTTTGAAGTTGAAGGCGTGTGGGCCGAATAGGGTGCATTTGCCAAGTGCTGTTGCCTCCATCATATCGGAGCCGCCCATCGGCACCAGCGACCTGCCGACAAAAATGACCGTTGCCAGCGAATAAAACTTGCGCAAATCGCCCATCGTATCGCCCAATATAATATTGATGATTGATGATTGATTATTGATGATTTTATTCTCTGTGTGCTCTGTGTTCTCTGTGGCTTGCTTCTTTATCTCACTGTAGCGAATCAATCTGAATCCCTTTTCTTTTATCAAGGTTGCGACTTCTTCGAATCGTTCTGGTTTGCGGGGGACGATGGCTAATTGTAAATCCTCGAACTGCTTTTGTTCGATGAGCCGGCTGTAAACGTCCAAGATAATCTGCTCTTCGTCGTTGCCGGTTGCTCCTGCTACCCATAATCGCTGGGTTTTCAGGTCGAGTTTTGCCGCCAATTCGTCTGCCCCATCGACCTTGTCGGCCACCTGGGCGGTGTCGTATTTTAACGAGCCGGTCACGATGACTTTCTCCGCTGGCACACCGAGCAGTCGAAATCTTTTGGCGTATTCTTCCGTTTGCGCGCAAACTAAAGTAATATCCCGAAAGATTTTCCTCACAACCGATTTTATCAGTTTGTATTTGGCGAAGCTGCGTTCGCTTATTCTGCCGTTTATGACAACCACCGGTATTGCTGATTTGCGGGCGATGCGGACGAGATTGGGCCATACTTCAAGCTCGACCAGCACACAAAGCGATGGTCGAATGTTCTCGAACGCCCTTTGCATCGATAACGAAAAATCCAGCGGGAAAAAGAACACGCTCAATCGTTCGCCGAAGAGCTTGTTTGCGCGTGCGAAGCCGGTATCGGTTGTCGTGCTGATTACGATTTCATAGTCGCCGAATCTTTTTTCCAGCTCGCTCACAAGTGTCGTCGTGGCATTGACCTCGCCTACGCTTACCGCGTGAATCCAGATGCATTTTTTGTCGGGGTGTTTTCGTTCGATTTTACCGAAGCGATTGGCCCAGCCGGCACGATATCGGCCGTGCCTGAGCATTCGGTAAACCGCCACGGGGCTGATTGCAGCGGCTGCCAGCAAATATGCAAGGTCTATAAGCAGATTCATAGGTTATCTTTAAGAATAAGGGTATTATGATATTTGCCCAAGACCGGCGTGTCAAACAGTAGCTTTTAGATGAGTTGAGTGCGCAGAAGCCGTTTTTTTCAGAGACAATCGTTTACGGAGTCATTGCCGATAGCCAGTATTTTGAAAGTTCGGCGAAGTCGAGCAGGTTTATCTCTTCATCAGGATTGCCAACCGGGGCCAAATCGCAGCTCGGCTCCCAGCCGGGCGATGAGGATGTCTGGAACCAGTGTTCGGCGAAAAATGCGAAGTCAGCGAGATTGATTACGTTGTCGCCGTCTTCGGGGGCAATATCCCCGGGTATGCCGACAAATTGCAGTTCGAGACTGGGGTCATCCTGCAGAAACAGGCCTCCTCCTCGAAGCACTATATTGAAATAGCTGAAAAGGTTCATACCGATAATGCCGTCGAGTGTCCCGCCTTCGGGTGATGCAACGTCGAGAAGGACTACGGGGACGTTTTCGAATACGAGCCATTGGCCCAGTGCGGGAATCTTTATCGAGTCGATATAGAAGCCCGGAAACCATTCGGATTGGCCTGTTACGCCCTGTATCTCGACCTCGAAATCGGGATTATTTGGATTAAGCGCCAATCGGGCACCGATTCGCGAGCCGATAACGGTAACCTGTGCGCCGGTATCGAGCATAAATCGGTCTTTGTCAAAAGCGGTGTTTTCCGCTTCGGTAAGGTCGACGCTGTGCACGAAAAACACGCTTTGCGAGAGATTTCCCATAATGACGGATGGCGTTTGAGGCGTGCTGAAGTCAAGATTGAATATATCTCCGAAGACGTCGAAGATATTGATATAGGGAACATATTGGACCGATATGCCGCCAAGCGGCCTTAGTTCGAGCGGGACCCTTATTGGGTAATCGGGTATTGAGCCGGAGTAATTCTCGTGGAAGTTGACTTTCGGCCCTGCGTATGTTTGGGCATTTCGGCTTACGCTCGCTTGCTGGTCGTTGCGGATTACAGCGGTATAGTAAACAGCAAGTGGAGTGCCGATTGCAGTTGGCAAATCGGGCTTCGGCGGCGTGACCGCTTTTCCGACAATGATTGATGTATTGGTCTCACCCACAACGCCGGAAGTATTTGAGAAGGCCCCACCCGCATCGATTGCACCGAGGCCATCGACGAAGATTCCTATCGGCTGGCTCACTAAGGCCTCGATGGAATCGATGACCCCGGTGATATAGACGGGATTCTGGGATACGAGGTCGCCTGCAAAAAGCCCGGCCTGCACGGCGTCGGCGTGGCCCATAAGGTGTGCGCTTGCGCCGGTATCGAATATTCCGATGGCGTAATCGGTTTGCGGGTCGTAGCCGGGCGGGTAACTGCCTGTGATGGTGGTCGTGGGCACTGCCTCGAGTTCGAGTTCCGCGAGGCGTTCATCGGTTACGATTACGGCTATCCAGGGAACGAAGCCATCGACGGGCGGCGATTCGATAACGTTGACGAGAACAACAGGGCCTGTTTTCCCGGTAAGGGATATGCTTTTTTGTATCGGGCGTTTGGGCGATTTGCCCGGATGAGCGAGCGTGGGGGGCTGTTTGTCTTTCGGGTATCTTATTGATTTGGCCTGGTTGCCGCCTGTCATTCGCCATTTTACATCTTCTTTTTTCCAGTCGGCCCGGTCAGCTTGTGCAATGCCTGCTAAGCATATTACGGCAAAAAGCAGGCAGCATATCAGGTGTGAGCGATTAATAATCGATTTGCTTTTCATCTTATACCCCTATTACAGCAGTATTTTATTATACAACAATCTTTATAAATCTGTGCGTCAAAATTGGCGGGGAGGTCGGAAAACCCGCTTCAGGCGCAAAATTCTTGACTTGAAGGTGAATTTGCCGTAGTGATTATCGATGAAAATGCGGTCCCCGTAGCTCAATGGATAGAGCGTTGGCCTCCGGAGCCAAAGGTTGCGCGTTCGAGTCGCGCCGGGGATAGTTTTATAAGTCTATTATTCATAAGTCCTTGTCCACATCGTCATAAGTGTCACTCACTGGAAATGTGCCCAAAATCACCTCCGGGCGTCACTCTGGCGTCAGTCTCGTTCTCTTTGCTGAGTAAGTTGTCTATTGCAGCCGCAGCTTTTGTTTTCTGCTCAACACTCGCCTGAGAATAGAAGCGCATAGTCGTCTTGAGGTCGCTATGCCCAGCCAGCACCCTAACAACTTCAGGGTTGTTGATTTCGTTTGCCCAATTGGTTATGCAGCACTTTCTCAAGACGTGGAGCGATAATGCTCCATTCGGTCGGATGCCTGCTTTCTTAAGGTGTCTTTTGAAAGTCACAAGGGTGTTGTTTTGTATATCCTGATTCAGCCAAGCCCGCCCCTGCTTTCGTCAAGCGCAATAAACGTCGCTCCTGCCAATTTAGCAGCAAGCTAACCTCATCTGGTTTTAATAATTCAATATCCATATTCGTCAAGATATACGGGTAGAATTAAGGCAGGAATAAGGTAGCGATACAGTTGCGTATAGTTGTGGACAGTTGCGTATAGTTTTTGTGATTTATTTGAATTTCGCTTGAAGATTTAGAGGCATTCTGTCTATACGTATCATCCAAAGCTGGCCACTGTCCCCCGAAGGGATAATAGGGTGGTCTTTGGTGAAAGTGTTTAATTTACGATAACCCCTAAGCCCGAAACCAAGTTTTTTCATTATATCAACTTTTGACATCGGCTTTGACCATACACCTTCCGGTTGTTTTGATTCCTGTTTCACCTGATTAACACAATCAGTAATTACTTTTATCTTATGTCTGATTAAATCGCTTCGGACACGACAAGCTTCTTCCACGCAACCGAGTAGGTGAGCTTCTAAAACTGATTTATAATTACCCCGAAGGTCGTCGTCGGAAGGTTTTTTTGTAAGCTGCAATAGCTGGTCATATTCCTTTTTCGCCATATCTGCTATGTCGGCGTCTAATTTTCTCGTTCTTGTAAAAAATTCATTAAGGTCGGCCTTTAGGGATATAAGTTTTATATGAATATCGTTTACGCACGGACGGAGAGAACCAACAGGACAACTCTTGTCTATCTTTGGTAGTGAACCGGCTTCTTTGGCCAAACTCTCTAATTTTGTAATAATACCACTAAGTAAGGGGTTGACTAATTCAATATCGTAAGCGGACATTTTTAATTTGCCTTTCTTCGGGTCGATACAGGACGGATGGACGAAAAGCAAGTGATTACGAAAAGCCAATCCGCCCTGTATCGCTTGGCGGTTAATTACGCCGCCGTCCCAATTCTTATCCGTCGCAGGCGGACAAGTTTTTCCCTATTGTGCCGAACCCACTGCACAAAATCAACACTTGTTCTATCGCCGCTTTAAAAACCACTTTTTCGGAAGATACAAGGCATCGGACTGGACCGATTTACTTGCTCATAATCGATATCAGAAAGCAATACGGGCCGGGGGAGACATCGGAGGAGGACTCAATTGCCCGGCCCGTTTTGAGTGTGGGTGCCCATGCCGCATCTGCGTATGTGGAAAGGTATTAAACTAACCACATAATCCAATGTGCAATATCGTGATTGAAAAGTCTCGTTTTTTCCAGGGGGTGTGACAGTATGTGTCACTCTGCTGTAAAATTTCTACTGATTTTCCTCAATTTTGGGGCTGTTCGAATAAAAAGGCGGGCCTGGAAAGGAGGTTTGTTAGAGGAGGTTTAATGCTCCGGCCCGCCTGGATGTAAGGGTGTTCAGGACTTCACCATTAATAAGGCGTAGCCGGCCTGACAAATATTGAATCTTTTTTTCGAGCCAGTGCCATAGTATGGCACTCTACCAGGAAATACGGGGATATTTTCCGGAATATCGTCGATTGAATAATTAACGGGGTGATTTTTATTCCCCTCGTGTTTCAGTTGTCATGAGCCGGGGGAATCCACGGGTGCGGGTTTTTTCTCCGACGGAAGTATACCCGGCCCGTGGATTTAGTTTGCTCTGGCGGATTGAATGAAAAATTGCGGGCCGTACGCATTCCTGGGATATGCCGTACTGGCCCGCATGAGGCAATACTCAACCCGCGCAACGTGCGCGGGTGTAGGATAGTATTACATCAATTGAGTATGCGCTGCCCTGCTTCGCAAATCATCTTTTTTTCAGGGGGTGTGACAGTATGTGTCACTCTATCGAAAAATTTATTAAGTTCTTTGTTTATCCGGGCGATTAGGAGGGCAATCTCCTTTGTTTAACGATTTGGGCCGGTGCGAGTTTTGTTTGCGGGCAGGCTCGCTCCGGCCCGTGGATTTAGGTGGCCGCAAAAAGCCTGCCCTGCCTGCCCTCGAAAGCTGTTATCGGGGGAGCTTTTCTGTGGTGAGCATGTCGAATCAGTCGAAAGGGCACAAAAGAATTTATGATTGCCGTGCCCCGCTTTATATATGCAGGGGCACAGGTAGAATATAACCGCCTTTCCCTACGGCAGGACGACTAATACAGTATTACTCGGCATACTTTCACCGGCTGCATTTGCCGCCTTTACGCGGTAAAGCATCCGCAGATTCGACGGCTGTTCGAGCATATCGGACTTATTATTTGCCGCTGTAGCGTCGCCGCACCACATTTGTCTTGTGAGGTGGTCCGGCTTGTTTGCCGTCAGCAGGAGTGGCACAGATTAGCACTTTGAGTTAGGAGAGACAT
>CAYLYB010000073.1:0-2890 GCA_964387605.1 uncultured Pirellulales bacterium
CATCAGAGGTGATGTGAAAGGCCTGGCCAAGCGCATTTTGATTACCGAAAAGGCCGATGAGGCCTTTGGCAAAATCCGTATTATGTGTCATTGTCCAGAGAGAAGCCCCGTCACCGTGAATGATTACCTTTTTGCCCATGCGCATCCGGTCAACAATAGACCATGGTTTTTGCCAGCTGTTAATCGCAGCGGGTATCATAGTAACGCCGTATGTCAGCGAGGGCCTGACGATTGTGACGGGAAAGCCGGTGTTTTTATATTCGGCCATCAGGCGCTCTTCGCAGGCGATTTTGTCCCGCGAGTACTGCCAGTATGGATTAGAAAGCGGCGTCGATTCGGTGATAAGCCAGTGCGTCGGCGGTTTTTCATAGGCCGAGGCGGAGCTGATAAATATGTATTGGCCGACGCTGCCTTTGAAAAGCTCGATATCTGTTTCAACGTCTTTGGGAACGTACGCACGCCAGTCAACGACGACGTCGAAGTTGTGGTTTTTCAGCGTTTCGGAGATCGCTTTTTCATCCCTGATATCGCCGGTGATGACCGCGGTGCCTTTGGGGACGAATTGTTTATTGTGGCCTCGATTAAATAGGTATAGCTCTATGCCTTTTTCCACGGCCAGCTTCGAGACCGCGGAGCTGATTATTCCCGTTCCGCCTATGAATAATACTTTCATTTTGTTTTATCCCATTTCGACGAGGACTTCGTTTTTGTTTTTCATTTTCGAGACCGGAATGAGGTTGCCTTCGATGGCTTTGCCGTTTAGCGTGATTTTCTTCACTCCTTTTTGGACGCCGGCCGGGTTTACGACCTTGATATTGAGCGTTTTGTTGCGGAATCGGCGTGTTACTGCGAACCCTTTCCAGGAGGCGGGGATGCAGGGGTCGATACGAAGGCCCTGGTAATCCGGCTGGATTCCGAGGATGTATTGCGTTGCGGCGTAGTAGGCCCAGGATGCGGCGCCCGTTAGCCAGGGGACGCGCGATGCGCCGTAGCGTGCGCTGAATTTACTGTGGGTATATTGGGAGTAGATATACGGCTCGATGCCGCGTATTTCGGCCTTGTCGTTTTGTGCGGCGGGCATATAGCTGCGGAAGTATTCAAATGCCCTGTCGCCGTGGCCCAGCATTGTTTCTGCCATAATTGCCCAGCCCTGCGTGTGGCAGAATATGCCTGCGTTTTCTTTAACGCCTTCGTTGAAGAGAATGGAGCGTATTTCTTCGCAGGGGATATTCCTGTATGGCGGGGCAAGCAGCATAAGGCCATAGTCGGTAGCGAGGTATTTATTGACGGCGTCCATAATTTTTTCCGCGCGTTTCGTATCGGCGTGGCCGCTTAGTATGGCCCACGATTGCGGGTTGAGGTAGATTGAGCCCTGCTTATTTTCTTTTGAGCCGAGCTTTTCGCCGGTCTTTTTGTAGGCCCTGAGGTACCATTTGCCGTCCCAGCCGAGCTTCTCGATTTTTTTATCAAATGTAGCAAGCTGTTTCTTCGCCCATTTGACCTCTGTAGGTTTTTCGAGCATTTCGCATATTTCGATATAGGTTTTCAGTGCGTATCGCACCTGCAGAGCGACGAAGATTGACGTGCCTTTTGTATCCAGCCGGAGGCAGTCGTTCCAGTCGGCATACAGGCCTGAGGGCAGGCCGTTTTTGCCGGTGCGTTTGAGGTTGAATTCGATTGCCTGGCGCAGGTGCGCCAATACGGTTGCCTTGCCTTTGTCGGCGTATGGCAATACTTTTTTGTAGAAATCGACGTCGCCTGTTTCTTTTACGTATGCGGGGATGGCGTTGAACAGCCAGAGGCAGTCGTCGGAGCGGTATTCGTTTTCAGCCGGCGGCGTTTCCCTGCCGGGTTCGTGCGAGAACGCCATTACTATCGACATTGCCCCGCCTGAGGAGCATTGGCCCGTAATCATAAGTTCGAGGCGTTCCCTTGCCTCGGCCGGGATGATATTCATCACGCCCATAAAGTCCTGAACGGTGTCGCGATAGCCGAGTCCGTCGCGTTCGCCGCTGTAGATTAAGCTTGCCATTCGCGACCAGGCAAATGTGATGAGGCAATTGAACGGGCTCCACATATTCATCATACTGTTGAACTCAGCATCGGGTGTGCGGACGCCGAGGCCTTCGATTCGGATATGCCAGTATTTTTTTAGTTTTTCGAATTCTTCTTTTACTTTTGCGATTTTACCAAACTGGCGGGCGATTCTTTTGCCGTGGACGGACGCCCTTCCCATGCCCATAATGACGACAAGCTCTTTGGTCTGGCCGGCTTCGAGCTCGATATCGGCCTGTATCGCGCCGCAGCCGTCATCGCCGGTGGCTAATGAGCCGGTGCATTTGCCTTTTTCGACGATGCGCGGATTTTTGTAGCTGTTGTATGGCCCGACGAATACGTCGCGGTCGGTATCGAAGCCGACTATATCACCGCCCAAAAACGCGAGGAAGCTGTGCCTGTCGTTGCCGGCCACGAGGACGCTGCTGCCGTAGTCGATGATGCCGTCTTTGTAATCCATTTTTACTATGCCGTGCGAGTATTGCAGGTTGAGGAAGTCGTTGAAACAGTGCCAGGTGTTCGGGTATTCGACGAATGTGAATAAGCTCAAGCGTCTTTTTTCGTTGCCTTTGTTCGTGACCTTCAGCATCCAGCATTCGAAGTATTTGCCTAAGGGGACGAAATAAGTCGTCTCTGTTTCGATATTCGAGTACTGGGAGTTGATGATTGTATAGGCAGTGCCGTGCCGGCAGGTGGTTTTGTATTTGTCGAGCGGCTTGCCTACGGGCTGCCAGGCGTTGGACCAGTAGTCGCCTGACTTTTTGTCGCGGATGTATATATACCTGCCCGGCTGGTCCATTGGGACGTCGTCGAATCGAAGGCGCGTGAGCCGGCC
>CAYLYB010000073.1:2990-14429 GCA_964387605.1 uncultured Pirellulales bacterium
AAGCCGGTCGTTTCATATAGTTTTTCCGGCGTGAGCAGGTAGTCGCGGGTCCTGTATAACACTTTGCTCGGTTTATCGATATCCAGTATTGCCGCGCCGAAGCTATAGACGAAGCCATTACAGGTTCCCGATACGCCGTGATAGAACAATAGCCAGCCCTCGGTTGTTTCGATGGGTATGGGGCCTGCGCCTATTTTTGTGCCCTGCCACCAGCCCTGGCCGCCTTTACCCATAACGTATTTGTGTTTTCCCCAGTGGACGAGGTCGGGGCTTTCGCTCATATATATATCACCGAAAGGCGTGTGGGCGCTGTCGCTCGGCCGGCTGAGCAGCAGGTATTTGCCGTTGACCTTTCTGGGGAAAAGGACGCCGTTTCTGTTGAATGGCATAAGCGGGTTCGGCATACGGACGAAGGTCTTGAAATCTTTTGTTTTGCCCAGGCCTATTGACGCCCCGTGCATATCGTCGCACCATACGATGTAGTAGGTATCGTCGAGCTTCACGAGTCTCGGGTCGTAGGCGTAGCTGGTGGGGTTTGGCTTTCCGTTTTCATCGACCCATTCTATCGGGTCGGGCCCGATTTGCCATTTCAGGGCGTCTTTGCTTTTTCCGGAAAACAGCGTTGCCCGGCTGTTTTTCTGGTCGGCCCTGAAGACGCCGACGAATTCACCGTTGCGGGGCAAAACGGCGCTATTGAATATGCGTGCGGCTTTGGGTATCGGATTCCAATCGAGTATAGGATTGCCGCTGTATCTCCATATTACATCGACACAGTTTTTCGGTTTATCTTCCCACGGCATATTAGGTAACGGCTTGCCGATGATTGTCTTGCTCACTGTATTTCCTTTCGTGCTCTAAATGCGCATCGGTTCTTTATCGGTATCTAAGCTGTTGCGGTTTCTTCTCCGCGGGCTTTTCGTCTTTCCAGTAATTCGGCTTCAATTTTCGCAACGCGTTTGTCGCCCAATGGATACACAAACACCAACAAAGTTGAGAGGACGCCAATCCCGGCGGGAATCAAGCTGAACAGCAGAATCAACCCATTCAAGCTCTCCCGTGATTGCGCCTGATTTGGTGTAAATCCGACCTGGGACATAAGCATAAGCGCTATGTAAGCGCCGATGGCCCAGCCGAATTTCTGCGACATAGTCGAAGCGGAAAAGACCAGGCCTGTTGCCCTTCGTTCGCGTTTCCACTCGGCATAATCGGCGGTATCGGCATACATCGCCCAAAGCAGCACGCTGAGCGGCCCGCCGGTCATCGAGCCGACAATCTGGAGGATGTAAATCAGGCCGATTTGGTCGGCGCGGAGAAAATAAAATGAGGCGGTGCTTGCAATCGCAATAACGAAAAGGGTAACAAAGACCTTTTTCTTGCCGACCACTTTGGCAAGCCAGTAAACCATCACTACGCCGATGAGCGCCGACATTTGCCCGATAGTATTGAACGCGGAGACCAACGCCTCCCAGCTGTAAGTTCTTGCTCCCATAAACGGCAGGGTAACTTCCCGCGAGCCGATAAAGTATTTGAAGTAATGTGCCGTCACGCTGCCGCGGACCGCTACGAAAAGGATGAAGGTAATGGTTGTGGCGAGGAGGATGAGCCAGGGGCCGTTGGTGATAAGTTCGAATATATCTTTTTTAACTGATGATTTTTGAGATGTAGGCGGCTGGACCCTTTCTTTTGTTCCCTTGAAGGCAATCAGGAAGAAAATGACCGCCGCCGCTCCGTAGACGATAAACGAATATTGCCAACCATGTGCCTCATTGATGATTTCAACCTTATAGCGAAGAGGTTCGCCTTGCGAATCAACAAATAACCCGGTGGCGTCAAGTTCATATACTTTAAATCCGGTGTTCTCAATAATATTATCAACCGAGGCATTGACATAAGGAGGATTATTCTCGGCTGCAAAAACCGAGTATTTAATCGAATGGACCAAACGCCCTCCTTTGCCGTCGACGGCAGTAATAGTAACACGAGCAATACCCGGTCCTGCTTCAAAAAAAGTGAGTTTATTGCCGTCGATTTCAGGCGATATTACTTTAGTATCACTGCTTTCTGCTGTAAATGTTAAAACATCTTTGTCGGGGTCTTCGATAAACTTAGATAAGTCGATTTCTTCTTTTCCAAAACCGCTCGTTAACTTGACATCATTCGAAAAATCCTTAATAAGCGGTTCGCTATTGCCTTTCGCAATCACATCAATATAAAAGCTGGTGGTCGTACTTCCCCAAATCTCATCTGCGGCCGTTAAATTGATTTTTGCATTTCCAACACTTTTTTCTTTGACCAACAGCGTTGTTTCTTTGAGTTCAACTTCTACTACATTTTCATTTTGGTTTTCAACCGTATATTTAAAGGGGTTCTCGGCATTTCCTTTAAAGACACTGGAAATATCAATTAGATGTGTGTTAAAGCCGGCCTCTAATTTAATGTCGCTTATTGGATGAGCAAGGATGGGAAAATTATTATTAGCCGGATTTACTCTAAATCCGAATTCTAATTTACCGGAAAGTCCCTCGGGGTCTTCAGCAGATAAAATAACTCGCGCATTTCCTTTTCCAACTTCGTTAATGCTAATGATTTGATTGTTGATATTAGCTTTAATGATTGATTCATCCCCTCTACCGAAATATTTTACCATGGGCAGGAGAGATGCGGAGACGATAATACCCGCACCAAAAGCAAAGATGAATTTAACGGAAGAAACGGTAGTGCGTTCTCTTGAATCTGCTGAGATGACACCAAGCAACGCCGTGTAGGGGATGTTGATGGCGGTATAAAGCATCATAATGGCAATAAACGTAACATAGGCCCAGACGAGCTTTCCTGTTGGGCTAAGGTCGGGAACGGTAAAAGTCAGCACGCCGACAATCGCGAACGGCACGCAGAGCCAGAGCAGATAGGGTCGAAATTTTCCCCAGCGGGTCTTTGTTCGGTCTGCTATCATGCCCATCATAGGGTCATTGACACCGTCCCAGACCCGGCTTATGAGGAACATTGTGGCCGCAGCCGAAGCCGGTATGAGAAAGACATCCGTGTAGAAGAAGGTGAAATACAGCATAAATGTTTGCCAGTATAGCACTGAGGCGAGGTCTCCGAAGCCATATGAGATTTTTTCCCTGAAGGGCAGTTTTTGCGTTGTTTCGCTCATAATATCCTCTCTTATTTTATGAGTTTAGTTATCCGCCATCTGCATAGCGGATTTGTTAAGGTCCTGATTAGGGCACAATGTTAATGGGGCGGGCGGGCCATTGCAACCTTTTTCGCAGACGCGGGGGCGGCGGATTAAGCTTGACCGAAGGGTGCGAAACCGTTACCTTGGCGCGCTTTGCGGAAGTGGTAAATATGTAGCAGTAATTTGCTCTGAGAAAGGAATTATGATGTTTACGACAATAGTAGATGTGTTGGCGAGGGAGATTTTGGACAGCAGGGGAAATCCCACGGTTGAGGTGGATGTTTTATTAGAGGATGGTTCGTTCGGACGTGCGGCGGTGCCTTCGGGCGCCAGCACCGGCGCTCATGAGGCGGTTGAGCTGCGCGATACCAAGGCGAAGCGATATATGGGCAAGGGCACGGCAAAGGCGGTGAAAAACGTCAATGAAGTGATTGCGCCGGAGGTTATAGGGATGGATGCCTTGGCGCAGGAAGAGCTTGATATGCTGATGATACAGCTTGACGGGACGCCTAATAAAGGCAAGCTGGGTGCCAACGCGATATTAGGCGTGTCATTAGCGGCGGCTAAGGCGGCAGCATCGGCGTCGGGTTTGTCTTTGTATCGTTATCTTGGCGGCTGCAATGCGAACATTCTGCCGGTGCCGATGATGAATATCCTGAACGGCGGCAAGCACGCCGACAACAACGTTGATTTTCAGGAATTTATGATTATGCCAATCGGCGCGGCGAATTTTGCCGAGGCGCTGAGGATGGGAGCCGAGACGTTTCACACTCTCAAAAAGGTTTTGAAGGACAAGAAGTATTCGACAAGCGTCGGCGACGAGGGCGGATTCGCACCGTCATTGAAAACCAACGAGGAGGCGCTCGAGGTGGTGATGACCGCGATAAAAAAGGCGGGTTATAAGCCGGGCAAAGATATCGCGATTGCGCTTGACCCGGCCGCCAGCGAAATGTTCGACGGCAAGAGCAAGAAATACAGCTTTTTCAAGTCGGCTCCGAAAAACAAGGTATCCAGCGAGGCGATGGTCGAGCACTGGGCCAAGTGGGCGGGCAAGTACCCGATAATTTCGATTGAGGACGGCCTTGCGGAGGATGACTGGGCCGGCTGGATCAAGCTGAACAAGAAAATGGGCGATAAAATTCAGCTCATCGGCGATGATTTATTCGTTACGAATACGCAGCGATTAGCAAAGGGCATCGAGCTTGACTGCGCGAATTCGATATTGATTAAGCTAAACCAGATAGGCACGCTGACAGAGACGTTCGAGGCGATAAATATGGCCAAGCGGGCCGGCTGGCGGGCGGTCATAAGCCATCGAAGCGGCGAGACAGAAGATACGACCATTTCGGATTTGGCAGTTGCTTCGGGCGTCGGGCAAATCAAGACCGGCTCGGCCTGCCGGACCGACAGGATTTGCAAATATAATCAATTGCTGCGAATCGAAGAAGAACTCGGTGAGGCGGCGAGGTATGCCGGCTTTATGTTCCGCAAGGGTTGAAACGATTGACACAGAAATGAAAGGCGAGTATATCGGCCTCGAGGCGGGCGCTTAAGCCCCGCAGCTTCGGGGCCGATTTTATGATGCGAATCGAACGAAATATTCGGGCCGTGATTTTTGTGGTTTTTTTCGGCGTCGGTGCGGCCGTGCTGGCGGTGACGGTGTTGTGCGACGACCTGCTCGAATATTTCCACAATCGGGTATTGCTGCAGCAGGCCGAGGAGCATCTTGACCGGCTGCAATCTCTCAATGCCGACTACGATGCCTTGCTCGGCGACCTCGAAGCCGACCCGAATCATCTTGTGCGTCTTGCGCCTGCGTTGCTCGGCATCGAGCCGAATGAGCCGAATACCGTTTATCCGCGAGCGACAGCCGATAAGCTGGCTGCGGCCAGGAAGGCGCTGCTTGAAGAGCCGAAAGAACCCGTGAGCGATGAGGTGTCTTTGCAGCGGCTGGAAAAATGCTGCCGATGGCCTTATCGACATATTCTGTTTTTCTCCGGGGCGGCCCTGATGCTGATATCATTTATCTTTTTCGGCACGACCGGACGACCCGGCCGGCCAATGGCGGTGACTACGAGAAACACGCCAACCAAAGACAAATAACGTGGAATCGTGTCGCTGTGAGATGTTATTACTATTGCTGATTTGTGGATTGTTCTTTGGCCAGAGTAACAGGTATATCCAGCCAGAAGATTGAGCCTTGTTGCTGTTTGCTTTCAAAGCCAACCTGACCGGCGAGCATATCCGCCAGTTCTTTGCTGATAGCGAGTCCCAGCCCGGTTCCGGTGGATTGGCGGGTCATTGGGTCGCCGATTTGCCGGAATTTCTGGAATATCTTTTCTTTGTCGGTTTCTGCTATTCCACAGCCGCTATCGGTTACAGAGAAATGAATGGTTTTTTCGTCGAGCATTTCCGCTTTTAATTCTATTTTGCCCTTTTCGGGCGTGAACTTGACCGAGTTACTCATATAGTTTTCGAGAATCTGCTGGATTTTGCCGGCGTCGGTCACGAGGGTTGGAATGTCCTTTTGCACTTCGAGTTTGACTTTGATTTTCTTTTCCCGCGTCATTTCGGAAAATGAAGCGACCACAGCGTTGCAAATTTCTTTGGGGGTTGTCTGCTCGATGTGGAGTTGAATCTTGTCGGCTTCGGCTTTTGCCAGATACAAAAGGTCGTTAATCATATTGAGCAGTCGCTGGCCCCCGACGATGATGTTCTCGGCGTATCTTTTGCCTTTGTCTTTTCTGGCCACTTCGGGTTTATCACGAAGCACCTGGGCGAAGCCCATAATTGAGTTCAGGGGTGTTCGGAATTCGTGCGATATGTTGGCAAGGAATTCTCCCTTGACCTTGTTTGCCTTGAAAAGTTCTATATTTCGTTCTGAAAGTTCGATGATTTTTTCGTCGAGCTGCCTGTTTGCCTGGCGTAGTTTTTCCTGAGTGGCCTGCAGGTTGTCGAGCATGTGGTTGAATGCCTCGGCGAGTTTTTCGTATTCGTCTCGCGTGTTGATGGAGCTTCTTATGTCGAGATTGCCTTCGGCGACGTTATTGGCCAGTGCGCGCAACTGGCGAATCGGCCTTAAGATGACGCGTTGCGTAATTATGTAGAACGCTACGATGGCCCCTGTTCCGCTTATAAGAAATGCCACGAAGAGCCAGACGCGGTTGAGAAGAGTGGCCCTTTTTATCTCTGTAGCGGACCTCTGGACTATCACGGCGCCTATCGGCTCGTTGCGGTTGAAAGCGCCGGCTGAACCCTGCGGATTGTGGCAGGCGATACAGTTTTCAGTGGCCCGGAAGACGCGGACATAATTAGTGTAAAGTTTGCTGTCTATTGTCTCAAAGCGTAACTGGTCCGTGATTTCCTCGTCTTCCCGGAGCGATTCGACTAATTGCCTTTGCTGGTCGGTGAGCTGCCGGATTTGTTCTTCGTCTTTTTTGAAGCGTATCCAGCGTATATCGTTTTTATTCGGGTCCATTACTTTTCCGCGGTCATTCAGCATTGCCAGAGTTGTTTCACCGGCTGCTCGCAACTGGAAGTGCCTGCGTATCAAGGTTTCCGCTCTGGCCCTGCTGGCATCGAGCAGAATCTGCCGAGTCAGCTGGCGCATCCAGCCATAGGGAATAAGCAGCGCAATCGCCAGGATCAGCAGCACCGCGGTGCCAAATGCGATTCTGCACTTTTCCGCCAGTGAAAGCGGCGACAGATGCAGAAAAACCAGCACTTTTTGATAAATCCTTTTTATCTTTGTTTTCATAGTATCGCTGTTTCTTGCTTCAGTGAGATTTGAACATCATATAATAATACAGGTCGTGAATAAAATAATAGAATACAGACGGCGCAAATAACAGCAGCCATAGCACTGCCTTTTTATATTTTGTAGCGAGAAACAACCAGAACAGCAGAGCAATCCATACAGCCGGAAGAATGCTGTTCAGGCCCGGCGTAAAATAATAAACTTTACGAGGAGCGAAGCGGAGCAATTGCAGCCAGTGTGCGAAGATTGGAATTATCATTATCGTTACGGCTGCTGCTGCGGTCTGGTTGTTGGTCATTATTTTCCTGCTCGCTTTTTCCAGCAAAATGGGCAGCAGGAAATACCAGGAAGTGCCTAAGACTATGTAAAATGACGAGAAAAGCATAAGCACTGAGGCATTTGTCGACATGTACGGGTCATATAAAGGGCCGTTTGGAAGAAAGATGGGCAATATTATTTGCGTGAGCAGCAGCGAAGCCGGGAAATCGGCGTAGCTGAGGATTATCCAGTACATGTGCCACCGCCCCTCGTTATGTTCAATCATAAAGATAGTGTTTGAAAGGACGAAGGTAAAGTGTAAGCAGGCGAGCAACAGACCTGCCTTGAATCCCCAGGAACGGTCTTTGAGCCGGAGGGGAATCTCAAGCAGAAGTGTTTTTTTCAAAATGCCTGGCAGATTGAGCACCGTATGGTTCTCTGTAATAATTTAGTCCTGCTAATCGGGTGCATTTTGCGTAGCTTCGTGCGAGTGTTTTTGCGTTCGCAGGTTTAGCTCGTCAAGCTGTTTTGGGTCGACTTCGCTGGGAGCATCGGTTAGCAGGCACTGGCCACGCTGTGTTTTTGGAAAAGCGATAACATCACGGATATTGTCGGTGCCGGTCAGGAGCATAATCATCCTGTCCAGCCCCAGCGCGATTCCGCCGTGCGGAGGGGCTCCGTGTTCGAGGGCTTTTAGGAAAAAGCCGAATCGTGTCTTTGCCTGTTCTTTTGTAATTTTGAGCAGGTCGAAGACCTTTGCCTGTATTTCTGGCCTGTGAATACGAATGCTTCCCCCGCCGATTTCCGAGCCGTTGACAACGATATCGTATGCCTGAGCGGTCAGGTTCGCCGGGTCCGAATCGAGCTTCGGGATATCTTCAGGGACCGGGGCGGTGAACGGGTGGTGCATTGAGTCGTAGCGGTTTTCGTCGGCGTTCCATTCGAACATCGGGAAGTCGACAATCCATACGAATTCGAATCGTTTTTCGTCGTAGAGTTTCATGTCTTCGGCGATTCTGCACCGAAGGGGCGCCAGCGCTTTGTTTGCGTCTTTTTCGGTTCCTGCTACCAGCAGGACTAAATCGCCGTCTTTTGCGTCGAAATGCTGGGTCATTTGTTCGAGCTGTTCGGGCGAGAAAAATTTGGACAGGTTGCTGACGAGAGATATTTTTCCGTTTTCGTTTTTCGCCTTGAACCAGGCAAGCCCTTTGGCCCCGTAATCGGCGGCGAAATTTGTGAGGGTCTTTTCGATATCGTTTCGGGAATATTTATTGCCTCCGCCGGGGGCGCAAAGACCCTTGACGATTCCGCCAGATTCTACGGCGTTCGTGAAGACCTTGAAGGTGCTGTTGCGGACGATATCGGAGACGTTTTTTAGCTTCATATCGAAGCGAAGGTCGGGCCTGTCGATGCCGTAATTATCAATCGCTTCCTTATAGCTCATACGGCGCATCGGCAGCGGAACATCGACACCGAGTATCTCGTTCCAGATTTTGGCGACGAGTTTTTCGTGAACGGTTATGACATCGTTCACATCGACAAAACTCATCTCGACGTCGATTTGGGTGAATTCGGCCTGTCTGTCGGCGCGTGGGTCTTCGTCGCGGAAACAGCGGACAATCTGGAAGTATTTTTCGACACCGCTGACCATAAGGATTTGCTTGAATAATTGCGGCGACTGCGGCAGCGCGTAAAACGCGCCCGGCACTAACCGGCTTGGGACGAGAAAATCGCGTGCGCCTTCGGGTGTGCTTTTTGCCAGCATAGGCGTTTCGATTTCCCAAAAGCCCAGCGAGTCCAGGTAGTCGCGTGTCAGCTTGGTTACCTTGTGACGGACCCTTAGCTTGTTCTGCATTGCCGGTCGGCGAAGGTCGATATAACGATATTGTAGCCGGACCTCTTCACCGGTCTTGTCGGCGGTATCAATCTCAAATGGAGGAGTCTTCGAGGTATTGAGTATTTCGAGAGTTTTGACTGCGACCTCAATCTGGCCTGTGGCTAATTTGGGGTTTTCAAGCCCTTCGCCTCTTGGCTCGACGATGCCCTCAGCCGCCACCACCCATTCGCTGCGAACCATCTGTGCGAGCTTGTGGGCATCGGGATGTTTTTCAGGATTGAATACCAGTTGCGTGATACCTTCTCTGTCGCGAACGTCAAAGAAGACCAGCCCGCCGTGGTCCCGGTATGACCTTACCCAGCCGGCCAGAATGACCTGTTTTCCGGAGTCGTTTAGACGAAGCTGGCCACAGTTATGAGTCCTTTTGAGCATACGTTTTGCGCCTAAAAAGCGAAAGTTTTACAAAGTCATTGATTACGAGGGTTTGAGCATAGCCAAAAGGAGATCTTTCGTCAATAGAAAGGTATTACACCGGATAGAGGACAGCAGTTGTATTAGGCAATGGAATAACGGTGTATTTGAACAGGGGAAAACAGAAAATGGCTGGCAAGGGGTAAGGGTTTGGATTAGCCTCTTCTAAGGGAATTCCTGAAAATGTAATCTTTGATAATTTTTTTATTGCAAAGGGATTGTGGTTCGTGTATATTGGGATTGTAGGGATTGCTTGACCCGAGTCTTTGGGGGGGTCAAGAAAGAACTGAAAGAGGATAGTATTCTTAAAATACAAGCCGGAAACGGCTGCAGATAAAAACCACGGGCTGAGGTTAATTCCTCCTCTTCCTCCCTCCTGGCCTCAGCCCAGCTTTTTTTTCCAATAAACGAATCAACGCGGAAGCGTTGTGCGCCTGTGATGAGCGAAAGGCCTGTGTATAGATAGCGTTGTTAAGTTTTTTTATTCGGTCTTTTGGCGTTTGAGTTCGAATACCCGGACGATTACATAGGCGACCAGCGCGAATACAAAGAAGACAAGCAGCATCCATGCGATACCCTGCAGGGTTGATATAATAGTGCGATAGACCTCAAGCACCCATCGCTGGCCGGTCAGCTTTACGATTTCAGCGCCTTCCCATTGCGGCTGTGTGATGTATTTTTCCAGGTCCCAGATTCGCACGCCTGACGATATGCCCGTAACGTAAATCGCGAACATCAGGTATCGGGACCAGGCCCTGCTGATATCGTCGGCGATAATCCGGGAAAGAACGCCGTTGAGGGGTTTGCGAAACAGGCCGACTACGATTGTCGAAACCGCAAAGGCAATCACGAATGTAATAATTAAAAGCGTGATAAACATATTTACCTCCGTATTGTTAAAAGTTATTTGGCTGCGATTGTACTTTTTGCAATTTTTTTTGCGAAGCTTTTTTATGCTGGCGGAGGTGCAGCTTTATATCGATTATTGTCTTTAAGGCGATTAGGACGATGAGCACGCCGGCCGGCGAGCCGATGGCGAATGACAGGAAGCCGCCGGCTAAAATGGCGACGTGCATAACGATAACGCGGGAGTAGGGCTGGCCCATAAGGTCCTTGGATTTTGCCGTTTTGTATTCGCCTGCGAGAATGTAATTGCGGACAAACGAAATTCCGTGGCTTATGAATAAGGCTGCCATCGCGTATTTCATATCGTTCGGCACGGTTGTCCAGCAATGCCAGATTACGCCGATTAGCAGCTGCACAAAGACGAGAAAGCAGGGCCAGGCATGGCCCAGGTTGAGGTTCGGCCCGCCTTCGCTTTTACCGAACATGAGAAATATGAAAATGCCGTGGACGGCGACGAAGCCGCCATAGTGGATGATAAAGAAGGCAATTGCGAACAGCTTGCCGAGATGCTGTATCGGGTGCTCGACTTTTGCGAAGGCGATTTTGAGAATATTGTAGAACCCGATGATGAGATTCTCGGCCCAGTATAACAGGACGATATTGAAGGCATCCCAGCCGAAGACGGCAACCCCGTATATTGGGGCTATATTGGCAGCCACCAGCGCCAGCAGGGGCAGGTCCGTGAGGTGGTCTTTAAAAGGTTTTGCCGACATTATTTGCTTCTTAACATTGGTTGAGCTGCCGGCGGGATTTTATATGTGACGGTTGTATTCGGCAAGCGATTTCGTTAATCGCCAGGGCCGGAAGATAGGCTGTTTGTATCGCGGGTCGACTGGAATTTGTTGACTTAGACGATAACAAAAGATTTTGGCGTAAATTCAGTGAAAACACTTGACCGGAGGAGCGAATGGATTAAAAGTAATCCTTTTTGGAGAGGATATCGAACTGATTTTATCCGCCTGCGTAGAATGTAATGAACGATGACCACGGGCTGGGGTAATTCTCTCCTCTCCTCCCTCCTGACCCCAG